>JBAYUG010000005.1:0-80507 GCA_041675325.1 Kapaibacterium sp. (SeqCode) | reverse complement strand
ACGTCGTCAGACAGTTCTACGTTTGCAACATTCCAGAATCCAGTGTTATCGCCACCTTTAGTCGATACCAGAAGTTTATACAATCCCGGTTTCCAGACTGACCTTCCCGAGTTTTTCATTATTACTTTTACATCGTATGTTAGTCCCTCTTCCATTTCGTTCTGTACCTGTTGAAAGATAAACTTAGCGTTATTATCGATTAAATTCAAATCGTTTTCTATCACAGGATTTCCGTAAACCAAAACAGGGATATTCATTGACCGTTCACCAAAGAATGATCCGTTTTCCGCCATCTGCCACTGTATGTTGTAATTTCCTGCAGCGGGCGGGGCTGTAATTGAAAAATAAAAACTGACAGTCTCTCCGGAAAAGACAGTCTTATTAACATTGATTTTGTCAATCACCCAGATGTTCATCATTGATTGAGAAACATCAACTAATCTGAGAGCAAAATTACTCTCTCTCCAGACGCTTTCCCCTGTGTTCTTCATTGTCACAGATACATCGTATCTGCTGCCGGAATTCATATTGCCGGGTATTGACTGTGAAAGATACACCGCATTGTTGTACTGGGGTGATGTACCCCTTGCTGTTTCCTGTGCCTGAACATTAAACGCTAATCCAAGACACATTACAAGCATAACTGCTATTACTTTTGTTGTTTTCATTTTTACTGTTTCCATTAAATTTATATGATTATGAGATTACTTTTATATTAAAATACATATTTGCCGGCGCTACAACAATAAGCCAAACGGACGTAAAAGGGGTTACATCTAATGGATGATAAGACCGGATACATGCAATCCGCATTAAAGGAGTCACTACTTATCTCTAAAAAGCATTCTCTCTGTTAGACTTATTTGCGAACAAAACTTTCCTGAAATGATAACCATATATTGAATAAGTAACAGCTTCGCTTATTAATGCAGGTTTTCTGAGAATAGTCCATAACATCAATTTCCAGAAATGGAATTTCCCTTTGCCTGTAATTCCAATTTTCCAGATTGTCTTTGACAAAGCTTTCATCTGTATACGGAAGGTAAGTTTATTATTAATTGCTATTTTCTTGTATTCTTTCATATATGTTATAATCCTCTTATTGTAGTATTTTGGTGCGAACAAAGTATCAAGAACTTTATTATATCCCTCCATTAAAGCATCAAGCTTCATTTGAGGAATAAAATTCAGTGTGAAGTCAGTATTATTACAAGAAGCAGACGATATTATCCTTTTTTCACTTTGAAGTCTTTTATACAATACTGTTTCCGGTATTGCATGAAGAAGTCCGACCATTGCCGACACGATTCCGCTTTTTTGTATAAACTTTATCATATTATCAAAAGTGTATTGTGTATCTGAATCAAATCCCAGAATAAAACCTCCCTGAACTTCGAGTCCGTTTCGTTGCAATATTTTTACTTTTTCGACGAGGTCTTTATTAGTGTTTTGATGTTTTCCGCATGAAATAAGCGCCTCTTCTTCGGGTGTTTCTATGCCTATAAACACAGAGTCGAAGTTTGCCTTCTGCATAAGAGACATTAATTTTTCATCGTCTGCAAGGTTTATTGATGCTTCTGTGAATAATGTAAAGGGTTTATTCCTTTCATCCATCCATTTAATTATCTCTGTAAGTATCCTTTCGGCACCTATTTTATTACCGATAAAATTATCATCCACGATGAAAACACCTCCGCGCCAGCCATAATCAAACAAGGCATCCATTTCTTTCAATACCTGTTCAGGTGATTTTAGTCTTGGTATTCTGCCGTTCATGATTATGATATCGCAAAAATCACAGCTATGCGGACAGCCCCTTGATATCTGCATTGAAAGAGAAGAATAGTGAGCCGAGTTTAATAAAAACCAGTCAGGAACAGGGGTTCTGGATAAATCGGGCTTTTCATCTGAAATGTATATGTGTTTTAAAGTGTTATTCTCTACATCTTTGAGAAACAACGGAATGGTGACTTCCCCTTCGTTCAGAATAAAGACATCCACATTTTTAAAATCCTTGTATTCATTCGTGAACAGCGGACCTCCTGCGACTACGGTCTTTCCGAATGATTTTGCTCTTATAATTACTTCTTTTGCGGAGTCTCTTTGCACAACCATTCCGCTGATAAACACATAATCAGCCCATTTAATATCTTCATCCTTTAAATCTGAAGCGTTAAGGTCAACAAGTTTCTTTTCCCATTCTTTAGGGAGTAAAGAAGAAACTGTAAGCAAACCCAGCGGCGGCAATGACACCTTTTTGTTTATAAACGGTAATGCATGTTTGAAGCTCCAGAATGTCGCCGGATACTCAGGGTAGATTAAAAGTACTTTCATACAATTTTATTTACTTAATGTGTGCGGGCTATTTGCTAAACAGCCCACAAAATATCTAATATAATTATAAGTAGAGCCTGACGCCTAATGCTCCATTTACCGAGCCTTCTGATTTCGGGCTAAGGTCTAGTACCGGTGCAATTTCCAGGAATATATCAACCGGTGCATCTGTAAACTGAAAAGAAATACCGAAAGGAATACGGATACCAATCCTTGTATCGTTATTACGTTCTTTGTTCTGCATTTTAATTCTGCCGCCAACACCCAGATATAACGGTATATTAGGAGTGTCAAACACATTGTAAAAATGATATAAATAATCCACGTGCAAATGTATCGAGCCGTCATTTACAAAGGACCATCCTAAACCGCCGTCGATGGCAGAGCGTTCTGAAAGCCATCCTTTAAAAGAGAATCCAGTAGGCTCACCGAACATTACACCAATACCCACACCTGATTTTTGGGCGCTTACTAATCCCGAGAAACATACTATAATAGCTACCATTAAAACTAGCTTTTTCATATAGTTTCCGTTTCCACTCATAAATTTTCTGTTTTTCAATTTACATTGTTTTATATTTATCAAAAATACTTGAATTAAAATAAGAAAACGTACATTACAATGAAATCGCTCAAAAGGATGAAAAGAGAACTAATCCTAAAGGATTAGAAAAGTTAAAAACGAAGTTTATTTGATGTATGACTCAACAAGTGATACAACAAGACAGAGCTTTTAACCACAGAGGATGAAGAGAACAAGAGAAAAACTTTAATTATTCCGAAGAATTTTTACCACCAAAGCACGAAAGCACCAAAAGAGCAGAAGAGAAAAGAGAATATTGATTAGATCCCCGCCAAGAGCGAGCGGGGATGACAAATTTTTTTATTCCAAAAATATATTTACTGCTTTTGACAACAACGAAGATTTGGTGCCGGGTCTTGGTTATTTGGGATTAGCCCATTTTTCGTCCTTTTGGACTATACAATTATATTTTGATAATATGTAAATTAAGTCAGATAAATAATTATTAGGGTTCCTGAACACGAGAGAAAGATGCTGTTTTCACTTTATGACAGGAATGAATAACATTTAATAAAACTGAAAATGAAAAAACAAAATAACAAAGTGAAAGATGCAAGAAATAGTATAAAAAGGGATAAAGCATTCAGCCGCAATACACTTCCAAAAACCCCGACGAGTATTCAGGGTCTGGATGAAATTACAGGCGGCGGATTACCTAAAGGCAGACCGACTCTCGTTTGCGGCGGGGCGGGCTGCGGAAAGACACTTCTTGCAATGGAATTTCTTGTTCGCGGAGCAACAGTTCATAACGAGCCGGGTGTATTTATTTCATTCGAAGAGACGGAAAAGGAACTTACTGCAAATGTCGCTTCTCTGGGCTTTGATTTGAATAAACTTGTCGCCGAGAATAAAATCCTTCTTAAACATGTAAAAATCGAAAGCGAAGAAACCGACGAGATGAATGTATATGACTTAAAAGCATTATTCGTACATATACATCAGGCAATTGAAAGCATACACGCAAAACGTATTGTACTTGATACTATAGAGTTACTTTTTAATGCTCTTCCAAATTCCGGAATTATCCGCTTAGAGCTTCAGAAGTTATTCAGATGGCTTAAAAAGAAGGGTGTTACGGCAATAGTAACAGGTGAACGAGGCAGCGGTACTTTGACACGGCAGGGTTTAGAAGAATATGTATCTGATTGTGTAATTCTGCTTGACCATAGAGTCAGCGATCAATCATCTATAAGACGCCTGCGAATAGTGAAATACAGGGGTTCAACTCACGGAACGAATGAATATCCCTTCTTAATAGACGAAGACGGCTTCTCTGTTCTGCCGGTGACATCCCTGAATTTGAATCACATGTCATCCCATGAAAGAATATCAACGGGAATTCCAAGGCTTGATACAATGCTTTCTAAAAAAGGATTTTATAGAGGAAGTACCATTCTTGTTTCTGGAACTGCCGGCACAGGAAAAACAAGCATAGCCGCACAGTTTGTAGAAGCCGCATGTAAACGTGGAGAGAGAGTGCTGTATTTTGCCTTTGAAGAATCTCCAAGCCAGTTTATGCGTAATATGGCTTCTATAGGAATTCACCTTGAAAAATGGGCTCGAAAAGGAATTCTTCATTTTCATGCAACCCGCCCAACACTGCACGGACTTGAACATCACTTATCAACTACAATAAAATTAATTAACCAATTTAAACCGCAGATAGTTGTATTAGACCCCATTGATGCATTTGTAATAGGAGATAACGAAACTGAGGTTAAAATCATGTTACTCCGGCTTGTGGACTTTCTGAAAACCAGAAATATTACAGCGTTTTTTGCAAACCTCTCGGATTCAAATGATAATAACGAGTTGACCAGAATGTCAATATCATCACTAATTGATACGTGGCTTCTGCTGCGTGATATTGAAATCGGCGGTGAGCGAAACAGAGGACTTTATATACTAAAATCCCGAGGCATGGATCACTCCAATCAGATAAGAGAATTTATACTTACGGATACAGGTATTGAACTGCTTGATGTATATGTCGGTCCTGAGGGCGTATTGACTGGTTCGGCAAGATTATCACTCGAAGCTAAAAACGAAGAAGAACAAATATTGCGCAAACAGGAAATTGAGCGTAATCAGTTCGGATTAGAGCTTAAACGTGCAGCAGTTGAGGCGAAGATTGTAGTACTGAAATCTGAATTCAAAGCAGCAGAATCAGAAGCTCTGAAAATCATTGAGCTGGAAAAAGCAAAAGCAAACCGGTTTATTACAGATGAAAAGAGGATGGGGGAAAGCAGACAAGCCGATAAAACATCAGCCGTAAAGAAATAGGAGCGCGATAATGCAAGAAAAGAGAAACCATTTTCTCAACAGAGAAAGACTGGCTTTTTATAGTATAACTGTACTTGCATTTATAGTAATATTCGGATTTACAAAAATTGCATACTCCCAGTTTTTTGAAATTGACGAGATTGAATTTATACATATAGACAAAGAAACAATCGAAGATTCCGAGCTTGAAGACGCTGTCGGGGTTACCAATTCAAAATACTACTATTCCGACGCCCTAATTGATGATGTTGTTTCGCTTAGAAACTATTATTTCGATAATGGTTATTTTGAGGCGGAAGTTAAGAAAGTCTTAAGCTTTAACGATACCGACAGCACTGTTTCAATCAAATTTCTAATAACAGAAAACCAGCATTACCGAACCGGAAATATTCTGAGTACAGGACTGAATAAAGTAAATAAAGACTTCATGATAATTATCGATACGATGAAAACACTTCAAACCGGTAAATATTTCAGAAAAGATGACATGATTGATTATTCAACGGCAATACTTGACCTGCTTCAGAACAACGGGTACATGAATGCAACATTAAAAACAGACTCGGGATATGTAGTATTAAAACAGGATTCAACCGTCAACATAACTATTAATTTTGTCAGAGCGGACACGATATATAGATTCGGAAAAACGGAAATAATCATTGACAGCAACGTTTACGATGTAAGCAGAGAATTTCTGTCAAACGGAATAGCCTACAATGAAGGGGATATCTACAGCAAGAAGAAAAGGCTGGATACGGAAAAGAATATTTCCCAGATGCCAATTATTAGAAGTGTCAGAATCAGGACAAGCTCAATTGAGAAGGATATTGTAAACCTGAAAGTTGACTGCAAGCTAAGCAACAGGCAGGAGTTCACTCCGTTTATTGAAGCAACAAATATCAGCAATTACTTTTATGCAGGAGGCGGTTTAAAATATCTGAATAAATACATATGGGGGGGAGGAAGAATATTAACGTCGGAAATCCATGCCCTTTACAGCAAGATAGATGTAAATTTAATAGAGCTTGTAACTAATATAACACAGCCTTACTTTTTTAACAGTAAATCTTCCCTGAATGATAAACTGTCGGTCGGTTACTATAATTTTGAAGGTTACACGAACTATTATCTTGGAAATGTTTTATCCTTCAGATATTACATAGCCGACCATACGTTTTACAACAAAGCCACAATAGACTTAAGCGAGGAATTCATGAAATTTAAATACACGTTCGGTGCTATGCAGGAGGTTAATTTATTTAATTCCTTTTTAAGTTTTACTCTTATACACGATAATACCAACAATGCAATTGCTCCATTCAAAGGGTTTTATCATTCAATAACTGCCGGTGAGGGCGGACTTCTGCCCGGATTAATACTCAATGCGTTCGAGAACAACATGTCTTATTCTAAGTTTTTTAAGATATCGACATCAAACAGATTCTACTATAATGTATCGGACAACGAGGGTGAAAATGTAATCGCATCAAAATTTCTAACTGCCGTTAATATCACATACGGAAGCGGAGAAAAGATTGTCCCTATACAGCCTATTTACAGATATTTCAGCGGGGGCAGCAATAGTATGCGAGGATGGCTGCCTCTTGGAAATGGCTTCGTAAATGACAGACGTATCGGAGGAAATTTCCTGTTAGAGAGCAGTATTGAATTCAGAAAAGTACTATTTCCGAGTTCAACTTCTTTTACAAAGAATTTCAAGGCAGTTGTATTTGCAGACTTTGGAAACGTATGGGAAACTATAGGGATTTTCAGAGCAGATCAGATTGCTTTTGATATAGGAGCAGGGCTCAGGTATAACATATTTATCGGTCCTGTAAGAGTAGATTTTGGCTTTAAGATATATGATCCCCTTGACATTGAGGGCAGGAAATGGATAACTCAAAACAGCTTTGCAAATATATTAAAAGAAAAGATTACCATAAATTTTGGTATAGGTGAAGCGTTTTAGAATTTATATTTATACGCAATTTTTATTCCCGTTGAGTAATACACATCCATATTTGTTATTACACTGCTGTTAAGCTGTTCTCTTGCAAACTGCAGTAAAACCTTTTCGGGTAGTTTAAGGTCGAGAAGGTTATTTAATGGATATTCAACATTGAATTCAAGGTAGGCATTATTATCAATCACTCTGCTGCCAACAGTAATATTGGCGCCGTACATGTTGGATGAGACACTTACGTTTGTATTCTGCAAACCGCCTTCAGTATAGTTCAACTCTGCGTCGCTTATAAACGGAAGCATGTCCCTGAGAATCTGACCAAGAAAGGATGTGACATAAAGCGAACCAACCGTAGAGCCGATACCTGTTGCTACAGACTGACTTTCGGATGCACTTAATTCGTTTTTGTATTTACCAAACAGCAGAAAGGTCAAAGCGTCGGAAGTAGCATCGTTCCCCTGCATCTCGGTACCGTTTTCATATAGTTTTAAAGTAATCTCGGGATTGGAAGGATTCCCTTTTACAGTAAGCACAACTTCTATAGGGTTAGTGCTAATCGTACCAAATTGTTCCGTTGACTTTATATCTGCATATACAGCCCGAATATCCAGCTCGGGATTTTCTATCGGTCCTTTAAAAATAATTTTGCTTTCTTTTACTTTAAAATCCCTGTAAAATCTATAGTACGAATTGCCGACTACGTTGACTTCTCCGTTTGCTAATAATCGTCCTCTAACGGTCCTTAAACGAAGATTAGCCATAACTTCACCAAAGAGCCTGTCACGTGTCAGGTTATCAAAATCAATTGAAATGTTTGCATTTCTATCTGTTTTAACATCAAGGTCAAGATTCAGCATTTCTAAAACCGAAAAACTCTTAACTGAGTCAACAAGAATATACCTGTTTCTTACAAAAGGATTTATAGATTCGTATTCGTTAATAGATATTTTTCTTCTGCTTGTATCAGAGCTAAAAGCGGAATCAAGTGCGGATAAATATATTATATTTTTTTCATCTTTCTGATAACCTTTTCTGCTGTCCGGTAAAGAGGTAATTGTTGTTTCTTTAAATACAAACTGCCCCTTGACGTCAAGTTTATCCAAATCTCCTTTTATTGTAACGGGAGGAGTTCCTATACCTCCCAGAATATAACCTTTTAGACCAAGCCTGTTTTCTTTATTACCTTTGTCAAGAAGTACCATGTCACCTGAGGTTGTGAGGTCAATATCTTTAAGTGAATAGCCTCTGAAATCTATTGTTCCTCTCAAATCAATATGTCTTGTATCATCATCCGGATTATACAAGCTTATATAATCTATTAAAAGTTTAGAATTGTTAGTGCTGATTTTAAACTTGAAATCGTAATACATTCCGGTTAAATCAAGAAGATATTTCCCTTTTGTCATAGTTAATTCACCGTTCAGGTTTGGACTAAAATACGAACCATCGGCATTAATACTGCCGTCAAGAACTCCCCGCAGGTCTCCAATACCAGGGAAAAGTTTTGTAAAATATTGTATTTCAAAATTATTGGCTTTTAAATGCAGCTCGGCAGGCTTATCTCCTCTAGCAGCAGTAGTATCTATTTGAACAAAGGGGTTATCGAACGGGATACTTCCTGTTATTTGAATATTATTTTTTTCACCGTGATTAGTAATGTTAATATCAGGAGAAAGAATCCTGTCTTTGTATGTTACAGTACCTTCAATAGTCCCGATTCCAACTGAATCAAACGTCAGGGTATTTGTTTTTACTTCGAGACCTATGTTTACATCGTCAGGAGTACCCTCCAAATGGACATACAACTTTTTAAGTTCTCCTTTAACAGGATAGATGTTCTTTTCTCCCGTTAAAGTTGTGTCAAACGGTCTTATTATCTCATAAATCTGTCCTAAATTTATGTTATCGCCGTTGATATTAATATCGCTGATACCATAAAGAGAATAATATCCATCAAGATTTAAGACCATATTGCCCGTTTTCAGTCCGAGCTGTTTAACATTAAATTCCTGATTCGGAATATAATTTATCGTCCATACATTATTATTTACTATACTGTAATCGAAGTACTTTGCATAAAGACTGTCAACGGTAAAAACAGTTTGATCGCCTCTCAAGTCAACCGTACTTTTAATCATAGCATAATTCAGCGGCTTAATATTTCCCTTGAAATAAAGATTTGCCAATGATTCCGAAAGTGTTATCAACGCTTTCAATGAATCGTATTTACCCGAATCAATCATTATTCTATCCGCATTCATATCCATATTCAGCGCAAATGAAGATAGCGGTGCTTCATCGTTTAGTTTCCTGTAATCATTTGAAAACACTATGTTACTTTTAAGATTGTTCAGCACGATTGAGGTGTCGCGGTAAACGAATTTATTAATGAACACGGATGATGTTGAATAAAATTCGTCCTTTGAATTTGTAAGATTGCCGTTGATTTCACCGTTAAAAACAATTCCCAAAGGTGATGTTAGTTTTTTAAGCTCGGTCGAATCCTTAGTAATAAATTTATACGTGATATTTACATTACCAGAATGATTGTACTGGCTGATATCAGCACTGTAACTGCTTGTATCGGGAAATAATTTCTTTTCAGCAATATTGCTGAACGATGAGATATTATATAGTATTGCATCTACAAGATCATAAAGACTGAACGTGCCGTTTGCCTTCATTTCCATGGCTTTGTTAGTCACCTGTATTGAACTGCTGTCTGCTGATAAAAGGTTTGCATTAATGTTCGTATTTGGTATCTGAAAACCCGAATAAATTGAATTACCAACATCAAAATTAAATCGGCCCGTAAGATTATTTAATCCAATTCCGCTTCCGTTAATATCAAAGCTTGAGTTAAGATTGCTTTTATCTTCTTTGCTTCCGGAAATACTTGATATATCAACGTTGTTCACCTTCCCTTTTAAAGAATAAACAGGGTTCTTCATGTTTGAAATATTTATCTTGCCAGTAACTGCGGCAATTCCATATCTGGAATTTACTTTTATATCCATGCCGATATTATTCCTAAGGATATTAATCTTTCCTGAAGAACTTTTAATATTATATCCGAGGGCGCTGGAATTATTCAATCTGTATTTTATTCCTGTTGACATTGTTTGAGGAGTAAATCCAATACCATCAAATTCTGCGTTAAGGTTCACAATACTTTTATACTTTTTATCATTAAAAACCGAAGCAAGATTCAGATTGTTAGTTACTATATTTCCGCTGTAGCGTTCATCGTTAAGGTTGAGATGTCCCTCTCCCTTCAGGTTTCCGCTGTTTGAACGGATGTCGAAGTTACTGTTAAAGTCATATAAATTTCCTTTGTAATATATATCCGCCAGAATAACGCCGAATCTTTTGTATTCGGGTATGGAAGTACTTTTTAAAACCTTCTTAATATCGGAAGCATCTATTTTACCTGAAAGATAAACATCAAGATACATACTGTCAGGAACGCTCATGTTTTTAATATTCCCGTTAATGTTAATGTTTGAACCCGGTAAATTCAAAGTCAGACTATTTACGTCTAAATCTCTAAACATTCCGTTAGCATTAATATACAGAGAAACCGTGCTGTCCAGAATATCCAGGTCAGGAAAGAAGAACCTTAAATCTGCAAAATCAAATTTATCAATTCCAAGATTTAATAATATTTTTGTGTTCTCGAAATTGTTAAACGATCCGTCTATAACTGGATTAATTCCATTAACAGATAATCTGCCGATTTTAATATCAGACCTATCTGTAATCAGCACAAAATCAGCTATATCCGTCAAAGTATCCTTATCATTTATGAATGCATCTAAAGAAAGTCTCTTTAAAGCAAAATCAGTATTAGATGCAAAGGATAAGTTTCTTATACTAATCTTACTGTATTGTTTTGAATACTCGATCTTTGTTTCAAGCTGAAAATCAGAAACATTAAGTTTATTGATATTGAACTCTGGCTGCTTATCCCATTCTAGAGCCCATAATGGTTTGGAGGGAATTGTATCAAGGATTCTGAAATTACCATTTTCTACCTTTAAACTATCTACATATACATGCCAGTCAAAATCTGATGCAGTAGTATCACCGGATGGTTCAAATAATCCGGTGAAGTTCCATATCAATGAATCTGATTTACCCGCTATTTTGTACAGGTTAACTACAGGGGAATTAATCACGGCGTAATCTACGTATATTGATTTATTCATCAATCCCCAGATATTGTACTTCAGGTCAATGAAATCTGCGCTAATAAGTGTGTCTTTTTTGACTGTGATAACAGCTTTATTTATCCTTAAACCCTTTAGTATATTGCCGTTAATTGATTCTGCACTTATAAAATTATCTTTCTTGATCCAGCTTTCAGATTCGTTTAATGAGTTTATAGTATAACTTAAAGCCCATTTATTAAACAATTCAGTCTGAATGAAAATAATCAGTGCAATTATAAGTATAATGAATATGCTTATTAACCACGCAGAATATTTTAATATCCTTTTAAAAACTTTCATCCTATTATTATGCTTAATAAAAATGCCATCCCCTTTTTTGTCATTCCCGTCCGCCGCTTCGAATCATCACAAATGACAACTGACAACTGACAACTGGCAACTGGCAACTGGCAATTGGCAACTGGCTGACTACTAACAACTGACAACTGACAACTGACAACTGACAACTAACAACTATTTATGTATATTAGCAACATTTGCCATGTAATCAGTTACCAGTGTGTCACTTGCAATACCGTATCCATCGATCAGCGTTCCCTTCTCTCCATCTTTGGTTTCTATAGCGTATAAGATAGAACTATCTGACGGGTCTGATTCGCCTTCATACCTGTAAAAGTGTTTGACTTTAATCTCGTTAGCTTTAAACATATTCAGCGAGCTAAGCGACAGCAAACCAATAGCCGTAGCCTTGAATTGTGTTTTATATCCCGCATTATTTAGTTCGCCAAGTACTTTGACCAGCGGTTTCATTCCTGTTTTATGTGATATGTGTTTCTTTTCCATTATTTTCATTGGATTATTCGTTAAAGAATGTTTTTAAATCAACTTAATTTCTAATGTTTTATCTATATAAAGTTAATATTTATTAGACGGCATTGCTATCGTGCAACAGGATGAAAAAAGAACTAATTCTAACGGAGTATCCTCTAATCCATATAATTTAAGGTGAGAATATATTTTAAAAATACGGCTCAGCAGGGGCGGCGGAGTATGAAACAACTTACTTCGGACTATTATAACCGATTCGATAACATTTATTTCAAATAAACCAAAACATACTGTCTTTAGTCAGATACTTTTTTAATTTTCTGCTGTAATTCTTTTATCGTTTTTTCCATTTCATTAATTCTTTTATCACGTGCATCTATCTCCTGCTGTTTAATCTTTAGTTTCATATTCAAATCCGTAAGATTCTTTTCAAAAGTTGTCTGATCCCAATAGCCAACGTCCTCAAAATAACCCTTGAAAAGGAAGTTGTGCTTTAAGGCTTCCATGTTTTGCGAAAAACTGAACGAACCCTGTTCAAGATTAGCCGTTGTAAGGTCAGCATTTCTGATAATGGATTTAATATTATTGGCAAACGCAGTATCTGTCAGCAAAGTACCCACAACACTTTCCGAAGAATTCATTTTTCTTGAAATCTCTGCAATATCCTCTGTAATATTTCTCATTTTCTGTGTCATAGGTATTATCTCTACGGTTATTACATCAACACTTGAAGATACATTCCTCAGAACGTCATTCACAATTCCCGTAGATCTTGCAAATCCACGCATAGTAGAATCCACACCATCATACAAAGAATTATTTGTAATAAGCTGTCCAAGGGTACCCTCGCCGTTCTTAACCTTTTCGATTATAACGGCAACATCTTTCGACATTAATGAAGCATTATCTCCTGTTTCTTTAAGAGATTTTAAAATATCCTCGGTATCAACCGGTCGAATAGATTCCAGCCAGTCGCCCTCGTTTACAGACGGCGAATTCTCACCTCCGGGAGATATGTCAACGATTTTATTTCCTATCAAACCTTCCGAAATAATTTTTACTTTTGAATCCTTTTTAATAAACTTTCTGACACTGCTTAAGATTGTCATTTGAACAAGAACTTTATTGCCGGAGACTATATCTATTCTCTCAACAGTGCCAACGCTGATTCCGTTGAACCTGACGTTACTGCCCTCAAGCAACCCGCTGACAGTCTCAAAACCGGATTGAATATTCATAGTAGCGGTAAACATGTTTTCCTTGCTGCCTATAAAAAATATTGCAACCAGAAAAAGAAGAATACCTACTATAATAAAAACTGCAACAATTAGTTTTTTAACTACTTTCTTATCCATTTTATATGTGTTTTAAATTAATATTTTATTATACGAAAAAACCTTTAACAAATGCATCATCTGATTTTTGAAGTTCTTCGAAGCTGCCTTCAGCTGCAAAGACTCCATCTTTTATTACAACTATTCTATTGGCAGTCATTCTCGCACAATCCATATCATGAGTAACTATAATTGATGTCACTTTGAACTTTTCCTGCATTTTAAGTATTAGATTGCTTACTTCCTGTGATGTTGCCGGGTCAAGACCTGTAGTCGGTTCATCATATAGCATTATTTCAGGCTTAAGAATCAACGTTCTGGCAACACCAATACGTTTTCTCATACCTCCTGATAATTCTGAAGGCATTTTATCTATTGAGTCTTCAAGTCCGACGTCTGTAAGGGCTTCTTTAACCCTGCTTTCTATTTCATCGTCTGATAATTTTTCGTGTCTGACAAGTGCAAATTCAAGGTTCTCTTTTACGTTCATAGAATCATAAAGCGCCCCGCTTTGAAAAATGAACCCCAACTTTGCTCTCAATTCCTGTAACTCGTTAATATTAAGGTCAGGTACATTTTGCCCCAATACATTTAACTTACCGCTATCGGGCATCATCAAACCTACTATACATTTCAAAGTGACGGACTTGCCTGAACCGGATTTGCCAAGTATAATGAGTGTTTCGTTTTTTAATATGTCTATACTTATATCTTTTAAGATTTCCTTGCCGCCAAGAGTTTTTTTCAAATGCTGTATAGATATCACTACTTCTTTGTTTTTCTCCAGTACGCTCTGTGCCTCCTGATGTTTTTTATCGGGACTCTCCATATTCACTGTCTCCTGTACGCTCTGTGCATCCCGATGTTCTTTATCGGGACTCTTCCTGCTCTCACTGCTCTTCCTGCTTTCACTGCTCTTATCCATGGCTTTGCTTTATTTACATTAATAAAAAATCATTGATAATTGAACCGCTACCATATCAAGAATTATAACCAGTAATGATGAATAGACAACAGAGACATTTGCGGCAATGCCGACGCTCTCAGTACCTCTCGAGGCATTGTACCCCTGATACGTTCCTACCAAGCCTATTGCAAACCCAAAGAAAAAGGTTTTAATCGTTGAAGGAATTATATCCGGAAAGGATAACGCTGAAAATACAGATGAAAAATATAATTGAAAAGATTGCCCCGTAAAAATATTTAGTGCAACAAATCCGCCGATTAAAGCAACAGTGTCCGCATAAATAATAAGCAAAGGTATCATAAGTGTAGTTGCCGTGATTCTGGATACAACAAGAAACTTGAAGGGATTAGTCGCTGATACTTCCATTGCATCTATTTGCTCCGATACTTTCATTGAACCAAGCTCGGCTCCGATTCCCGACCCAATCTTACCGGCGCATATCAGACCCGTTATGACAGGTCCTATTTCGCGGACGATTGATATGGATATCATTGTCGGGATTAGTGAAACAGCTCCAAACTTTGTCAGCATTGGTATTGACTGAAGCGCAAGCACAAACCCAATTATGAATCCTGTTAAACTTACGAGCCCTAATGACTTATTACCTATTTCAAAAAACTGCCTGAACATTTCTTTGAATTCATAAGGAGGTTTAAAAACTTCTTTAAAATATCTGGCTGAGAAATTATACATCCCGTAAACAATCATCAGTAAATCAGTCAGGAATTTAGGCAGTATAGAATTCATAATAATTTTTAAATTTAATAGTTCCTTCTAATTTTGACATCAATGAATGGATTCGCTATTCCCAGTATAATGCCAAATGATAGATCAGTTATATCTGTGTCTTCTTTCCCAAACATAAATGTATGACGAATTTTTACATGCGGAAATATAAGCAGTTTATGGTTACGTATTGAATAGCCGTATGTAAGCTCTGGGAATAAGCCCTGTTTGTCAAAATTTGTAAAATAACCGCCGCCAAGAGACAGAACACTGGTGCTCTGTAAAGTATTGGAGGGCTGAATGTTATCTTTCATTAATAAATCGTATTTATAAGAGAACCTCAAATGATGCGAGATGTGTCCCGTGAACACAAATGAATATTCGAAAGCAATTCTCTGCTCGCCTAATTTGCCAAAACCTACTGAAAGTTCTTTTGTAAGCCCGGCATATATTTTTTCGTCCTCATACAGTATTATAGGATTTATTAAGTACAATATTGAAACAACGCCAATCGATAGTTCCGTAAAAGGAACAGGAGAGGTAATGTTGCTATTCGTTGGCGTATAGAACTGCTGACTTATTCCGTTCTGGGAATAAGCACTGGTGTAAAAAAGCAAGAGTAAAAATATTTTTATAATGTTCTTCAATGATTTTAAAATCTATTTTTTTACTTAATTTAAAACCGAAATAAATGCTTTCACAAACAGAAACAATCCGAGTGTTAACAAGATTATTCCCGTAATTAAGTTAAGTATATTAATAGTTGAATGATTAATTAATTTTTTGTTTCCCGAAATTAGTTTTAACAATGTATAAAACCAGCCGAGTGTTCCTATAAACGCCCCGATAGAAAATAACAATCCTCCGAAAAAACTAAAATTCAGAAAACTGAACCCTCTTAAATATCCGATAAGCGCAATCCACGAGGCGGGTAATGTCACTGAAGAAAGGCACAGCAAAACACCCATAAAAAACAACCCCATATAATCCGAGAACTTGTTTTCGTGAACTTTTATAGTCTTTGATATAACCTTGGTTTTTTCCTTCAGCTTTTCCGCTTTCTGCTGTGCTAAATTTAATTTTCCGGATTCTTTTTCAGCGAGTTTGTCGTAAGTAATCTTTGTCCTGATAATCTTTAATCCGTATGCTACCGTAATGGCACAACCTGCAAAAGTCAGTATCGTTTCTATTGTATCGGAGTTCTCTTCAAAAAAACCTGATACAGACACAGGGAAAATAGAAAATATCAAAGATATTCCGCTGAAAGCTATAAGGCAAAATAGAAAATCCATGAACGCCGCACCAAATGCTATAGCCCGACCTTCTTTAATTTCATTCTTAAACCCTCTGGAAATCATAGCGAATGAAATCGGTCCCATTGGAGGCATTGACACAATATACCCCGTTAATATGCCGGCTATTATGTTAGTCAGTATATACATATTCCCTAACTCTATGACATCCCGCTATTGCCGGGCAAACTGTATTTTCCGCACTTTTCATTTGTATCAGAATTAGTTTGAGCTTTTTAAAAGAGGGCGGTTTCAGCCGCCCTTTCTATAATTCTTTATATTTAATCCGGAATTCCGTTACGGTCATTATCTCTGAACGCCTTAAAATTATTGTTAATGTTATCCTTGATATTGTTATCTATATCGTTTGTATTTGCCGGATCTGATGGATTAAGCCAGTTGCCGCTCTTTATAAACCAAATGTACGGCTTTACAAGCAATGTTATGTTTGATCTGCTTGCTGTTGAAAGCGGAACGGGAATTGGAAACTGTAAAATCTGATGCGCTGATTTAGAGGATTTATAGATAAAATAGTTTCCCATATACCAGCCTTTAATTATAACTGAATATCTTCCCCCCGCATCTGCAAATTCAGGATCCGGCGGTGTTTCGTTATCGTTTAATTTGTGTATTTCAAATTTAATCTTCCTGTACTCTCCCGCAGGAATAAGCGAGGATGATATTTGATTAACATTCGAAGTTAAATTCAGGAACAGTACAAACGGACCTACTTTAAAATCGGTTGAATCGTCCGATGAGGTTCCTGATTTCAGTTTTATATCTTTTATCAGTATTTTCACAGTATCAAGTATTAAAATACTTGGTGCATCACCTGCTGTATCCAGAGAGGCTGTCCCGCTGAAACTCAGGTTATCATTCGGTGGTATAATAGTTGACGATTCATTGCAACCATAAAAACCTCCTGCTGAAATCAATATTGCTATAATCAGCAAACTGATTTTGTTTTTAAATATTGTTGTTTTCATTTTTTAGTTTTATGTATTTAAATTTGTTTATTATTTGTTCTTTTTTTCTTTATTGTTGCCTTTGTTGTTGCCTGATCGCTTATCATCGTTCGACTCGTTTTTCTTTTCCTTTTCATACTTTACGTTTTCGTTACCGCTGTTTTTGTTATTCTTTCTTTTTTCTTCGTTCTTGTTTCCGTTATTGTTATTGTTGTTGTTCTTGAGATCTTTAATAATTTCTTTTTGTTCCTTTTTTACTTCCTTGTTGTATTCCTTCTGTTGTTCCTTTACTTCCTTGTTAAGCTCCTTCTGCTGTTTTTTAACCTCTTTCCATTCATCATACTTCTTGTAGGATTTTGGCAGATTAATTTTATACGAAGGGTTGTTTTTCACTTTGTATTTCTTGAATTTAGGAGAGTAAACATAATATTCTTTATCGGCATATTTTACGTCATTATTATTTACAACACGCTGAATCTTCACCATTTCTACCGTTTTGCCGTATAACTTTTCAATAATGTTTACATCCGGACCTCTGTTAATAATCGTATTATTAACTACAACTATTCCGTCAGTTCGTTTCAAATCGCTTACAAGTACTTTGTTCCCGTCGGCATAGTAAGGATTGTAATATGTGTAGATTTTCGGTTCAAGAAAATATTTCCTGTCAACTATCACATAATTATTATCGTCAATTACTGGTGGCGTTATAATATTGTTGACAAGATAGGATGAAGGCGGTAATGGTGCCCATGACACGAATTCATCGTTCTGCTTCCAGTCAACCCATGCAGGAGACCAGACTCTTCCCGGTACCCACAACCAGTTTCCATCTGAATTCACCCATCTTCCGTAGTGTGAAACTGCTTCTTCTACAGGAGTCGGTGCTTTGAAATACCAGCCTGCGTCAGAATTTACCCATTGACCGTTGCTGTACGGGACATATTCAGGAGTTTCTTCCGGAGTAGTGGAAGTAACAGCTAATGTCGGAAACGGCTTCCATACAAATATCATTTCCGAACCATCTTCCGCATAAGCAGAATTTACACCAAGCATATCAGAAAATGCAAATTTTTTCTTCTCCGAACCTATATTCAGTTCAGTTACTTGTTTTACGCCTATTTCTTTTGCATTTACTTCAACCCATTCACCGTTGGCGCTCAGCAGGTCATAAAACACCTTGTAATCGACCGTCTGTAAATCCGCATCGGTCTCTAATAGATCTTTCTCATCAATATTGAGAATATCATCTTGCTGCTCTTTTGTAGAACTCTGGTCTGCATTCTTAGAACATGAAGATATTATAAACAACGAAATTATCAGGAGCATAAGCCCCATTATATTTGTTAATGATTTCGATTTCATAACTTTATTTCCTCTTTCCTTTGTTTCATTAAAAACGTTTCTTTCATGAAATTCGCTTTTAAACGTTTTTGTTGAAAAATATTTTTAAAATTGCTCTGTAAAAATCTTTTACATTACTTGTTCCCCGCTCATTAATCTGAAAGCTACGATTACTAATACAAGAATTAATAGAACATGTATATAACCGCCCATCGTAAAAGAGCTAAAAAAACCGACCGCCCATAGTATTAAAAGTAGTACTGCTGCTGCCCATAACATAAATTGTTCTCCTATTTAATTAATAAAATATTTCTTGTTTAAAGGTAAAAGCAGGGATAATACTATCGTTATTAATTATCCATTATGTATGTAGAGTAAAACATTTATCCCTGCTTTCCCAATCATTCATCTGTGCATTCTATTATAGCGGAAAGAATTATAATTATCTTTCTGCTTGGTCTCTTCTGTTCTTCATCGTCTTCGGCAATGACTCTGTGTATATCTTTTTAATTTCTGTTATTCTCTCTAGTATAAATGTTTCTTGTTCATGGGTACAAGCAGGGATAATACTATCGTTATTAATTATCCATTATGTAGAGTAAAACTTTTATCCCTGCTTTCCCATCATTCATCTGTGCATTCCATTACAGCGGAAAGAATTATCTCATCTTTCTGCTTTGTCTCAGTTCTTCATCGTCATCGGCAATGACTCTTTGTATATCTTTTTAATTCTGATGTTTTCTTTTGCAATGCTGTAAATTCAATTTTTATTTAAAACGTGTTTCAACTGTTCTGTTTTACGGACAATTTTATCATAGTTACTGGTTAATGCATCATTTGCGCTTTCAATAATATTTTCCGCTTTTTCCTTTGCATCATTCCATGAATCGTTCGTTATTTTCTTTCCTTCTTTAATAAAGCCCTTTGTTTTCTTTCTTATATCTTTTCTTAAATTTTTGCCTTTTTGAGGTGCATACAGCAATGCAATTGTCCCCCCTATCGCTCCGCCTAAAAGAAAACTTAGAAATATACCGTTAATTATCTTTATGTTTGACATTTGATTATCCTTCTTTTGTTATTTATCTTTCTGTTTTAAAAAATTTCCAAAACATGTTATACTTAAAATCTTCATCTATTCCATTTTTGCATCATAGGTATTTCCAAGTTACCTCCTGATATTCGGCTATGTTACTCTTCGTCCTGTTACGAGTCTGTATATCAGTATAATTACTGCGATTACTAATAAAATATGTACTAACCCTCCAAGCGTGTAGGAACTTACCATTCCTAAAAGCCAGAGTACTACCAATACTACTACTATTCCCCAAATCATGATTCATTTCCTTTCAATTTTAATTTATTCTCATTTTTCTATTTCTTTCCTGTTTTTCCTGTTCTTCCTGTTCTTCCTGCCTTTCCTGCTCTGAGGAAGAAAACGGAGATAATGTAATTATATTATCTGTTTTGTGTGAATATTATTTCGATTATCTCCGTAGTTTTTATTTATCTGCTTTTCACAAAAAATACAATCAAAAGATTAATATATGTCTTTCTGTATTCTTCATGAAGGTTGTTTATCAGTGTTTCTCATCTGTTCTGTTCTTGGTAAACTGTTTGATTTTTTGTCAACTTTGTAAGCATTAATACCGGATTTCACCGCTTCGTTAAGATTTTCTGATGTTCGTACAATCTTATCTACATTTGTATCTATTACATCATTGACATTTTCTATTACATTTTCTGCTGTATCTTTTGCTTTATTCCATGATTCACGGGTTATCTTCTTTCCATCTTCATAGAGCGCGTTTGAAGTCCGGCTTATATCTTCTCTTGTTTGTTTTCCTGATTTGGGTGCAAACAGCAATCCCAAAGCACCGCCGACTGCTCCGCCCAAAAGGAAACTTAGAGACACACCGTTTATTTTCTTCATATTTAACATTTTATAACCTTTCTATTATTATTTGAGTAAAATCATTTTCTTAACGTCAACGAATGAACCTGATTCCAGCCTGTATATATAAGTACCACTTGGGAATTCGGTTGCATTCCAGTCCACTGAGTAATTTCCTGCACTCTGTGTTTCATTTATCAATTCACCTATTTTTTGTCCAAGCATATTAAATATACTTAACCTTACCAGACCTGACATCGGCAGTTGGTAATTAATCTTAGTTACTGGATTAAAGGGGTTAGGAAAATTTTGTGAAAGTGAAAACGATAATGGTGTCGTTGTTTCATTTCCAATTTCTGTTATAATACCGCCTGTATTGAATCCGTTCATATAAATATCATAATTGTTGCCGCTGCGGTAATCCTGCCATACTACTATTGCACCAAGATTGCCATTGCTGACTATCCCGGGTTTTAACTGGTCATTTAGTTCAGTACAAATCCCAAATCCATTTGCTGTCCAGGTGATCACAGCATTTGAAGCTATACGCTGTGCATAGATATCCGCATTACCTGCATTTCTGTGATCTTCCCATACTATATAAGCACCGTTGTTTCCATCGCTTACAAGCTGTGAATTAATCTGGTCACCTGCTGCAGTACAAATAATAATACCGGTTGTAGTCCATTGCACTGTACCAGAAGTATTTACACGCTGAGCATAAATATCGGCAGTACCCGGTGCCACACCTGTTCTGTAATCTGTCCACGAAATAATCCCACCGCCTAATCCGTCGCTAACTATTTTGGGATCAATCTGGTCATAAGCAACATTGTTATTTATTACTATTCCATTTACAGCCCAAACGATTGCTCCCTGAGGACCCTGCCTCTGAGCATAAATGTTATAATCAGTTGTACTTCTAAAGTCAGTCCATACGGCTATTATACCTGCTGCTCCGTCACTGCAAATATCAGGTCTAATTTGATCAGTTGTTGGTGTTGTGCAAGTTGCTACACCATTTGTTGTCCATACCACTGCACCTCCTGTAGCAATACGCTGAGTATAAATATCGTAATTGCCTGCACGTTTGTCAAACCATGTGATAAATGCACCGCCTAATCCATCGCTTACAATTTTAGGACCGCGTGCCGGGAATGCGTGGGTACAGATTTCAACACCATTTGCAGTCCATAGTAATGTCCCTATCGAATTTATTCTCTGTGCAAAAACCTGAGAATTACCTGTATTAGTTCTATAATCCTGCCATGTTATAATGGCTCCGTTGAAGCCGTCGGCTACCATTGCAATTGAATCCTGATTAAACACAAGCACGGCTACAGGAAGACCGTTTAGAGTCCACTGCACAACTCCATTTGAATTTACGCGTTGTGCAAAGATGTCTGTTGTTATGCTTCCGCGATAAGATTCCCAGGCGATAATTGCGCCGCCTAATCCGTCGCTTACAATAGAAGGATTAAAACTGCTGTCCTGCGTACAGATTGGAACACCGTTAAGAGTCCATAATGGATTGCCTGCTGCGTTCATTCTTTGAGCGAATATTTCAGACTTTCCGTTGTGTCTGTCCTGCCAGGCAGTAATAGAGCCGCCGCTGCCATCTGTAACAGTAACGGCATTTGTCTGGTCATTTGTCGCAACAGTAACAGGTCTGCCCTGATTTTGAGAAAAAGTAATATTTGGCAAAAGCAATGCAATCATAATCAGTACTAAAAATATACCTGCTGATTTACCAGTATAACTTATCGAATTATTTATTGTTGTTTTCATTTTATTGAGTTTTAAAATTATATTTAATGCATATCCTTTCAAACTTATTATTTAAGTAAAATCATTTTCTTAACATCAACGAATGAACCTGATTCTAGCCTGTATATATAAGCACCACTTGGGTATTCGCTTGCATTCCAGTCCACTGAGTAATTTCCTGCAACCTGTGTCTCATTTATCAATTCACCTATTTTCTGCCCGAGTAGATTAAAAACACTTAACCTTACCAGACCTGACATCGGTAACTGATAATTAATCTTAGTTACAGGATTAAATGGGTTAGGATAGTTTTGTGAAAGTGAAAACGTTAATGGTGTTGTTGTTTCATTCCCAATTTCAGTAATAATACCGCCTGTATTGAATCCGTTCATATAAATATCATAATTGTTGCCGCTGCGGTAATCCTGCCAAACTACTATTGCACCAAGATTGCCATTGCTGACTATCATTGGATTAAGCTGGTCAAATCCCATAGTGCTGATTCCAAACCCGTTTGCTGACCATGTGATTGCAGCATTCGAAGCTATTCTCTGTGCATAGATATCTGAATTTCCTGCGTTTCTGTGATCTTCCCACACTATATAAGCACCGTTGTTTCCGTCGCTTACAAGTTGAGATTTAATCTGATTACCTGCCGCCGTACAAATTATTATACCGGTTGCTGTCCATTGAACTGTACCGGTTGTATTAACGCGCTGTACATAAATATCAGCAGTACCAGGTGCTACCCCGGTTCTGTAATCCGTCCAGGAAATAATAGCTCCGCCTATACCATCTGGAACTATTTTAGGTTCATCCTGTGTGTATGCAACGTTGTTATTAATTACAACTCCGTTCACAGCCCAAATAATCGCACCTAAGGGACCTTGTCTCTGTGCGTAAATATTATAATCAGTCGTGCTTCTGAAGTCATACCATGTAATTATAACACCTCCTGCGTCATCACTGCAAATATCAGGTCTAAATTGATCAGTTGCCATTGTACATGTTGCAATTCCATTTGTTGTCCACTGAACTGCACCTGCATTGCCGATACGCTGTGTGTATATATCATAATCACCGGCGCGGCTGTCAAACCATGTTATGAATGCACCGCCTAAACCATCGGATACAAGCTTAGGGCCTCTTTGAGAGGCTGCCTGATTGCAAATGTTCACACCGTTTGCTGTCCATAACATTGTACCTATCGTATTCATGCGTTGTGCGTAAACGTCCGGAAAACCATTATTACTGCGGTAATCCTGCCATGTTAATATCGCACCGCCTAAACCGTCGCTTATCATTGATATTGTATCCTGTTCGAATACTACTACGCAGACGGGTAAACCGTCGAGAGTCCACTGTACACTTCCAGTTGAATTTACACGCTGTGCAAATATATCTGTAGTAGTGCTTCCGCGATAGGATTCCCATGCTATAATTGCGCCGCCAGTTCCGTCGCTAACAATTACAGGATTAAAACTGCTGTCCAAAGTACAGATTGGAATACCGTTATTAGTCCATATTGGAAGGCCGTTAGCATCCATTCTTTGCACGAATATTTCTGATTTGCCGTTACGCTTGTCCTGCCATGCAACAATCACACCGCCGCTTCCATCGGTTGTCATTACGGGATTAACCTGGCTATTTGTCGCAACGCTGACAGGCATGCCCTGCCACTGTGAGAAAATAGTATCTGGTAAAAGCAAAACCATTACCAGAATCATGATAGATATACCCGCAAATCCACCGATAATTTTATTTAGTTTTGTTATTGTTGTTTTCATTTTTATTGTTATTGTTGTTTTAAGTTACTTTTGCCGAATAATTACTAAACAGGTCTGCTATTTTGTTAATAGCAGACCCGCTTTAAATCAATTAGTATTAAAGTTTAAAATCTACACCTATTACTGCTGCAACAAATGTACGTGAACCGCCTGAACCACCTGATTCGAACGAATAATGAACTTTTGTTTTAATAACTAAGTCAGCAACTTCACCAAGAGGTATAATTGCACCCGGTCCTACATTTACGCCGAAATTAGTAGTTGATTCGCTCGGAACCACTACGCTTGGAGTTGTAACAGTGGTATATTCTTTTCTTGTGTACATATAAACACCGACACCAGCTTCAAGGAAAAACTTGGCTTTCACTTTTGGACTCGTGAATACATACCTGGGTCCCGCTGTTATACCTATGTAACTTGCATCCGGACCAGCTACCGCATCTGATTTTCTCGGCATGTTATAATATGTTCCGTTTAAAAAGAATGAGGTTTCTCTGTTTATTGCCAAAGCAACTTCCAGACCCGCATTCCAGCTCGGACCATAATTGTCGTTCAAACCGCCTATTGGGAATTGAACACCCGCAATTGGACTGATTGAAAATACTGGATAAATCGTTTTCTTTGTTTGTGCTTCTGAAATGCTGGTAACGAACAATGCAAGCATTAGTAAGCCAAAAGCAAATTTGGATATCCTGTTTAACATAATTTATTCCTTTCTTTGTAAGAAAACCTTATAGGTTCTCTTTAATTTTTAAATGAGCTTTACTCTCATATGGTTTGTAAATCTTATGTAAACATATAGAAAAGATACGTAGAATGTAATAGTACATTTGAACGAAAAAGGAACTAACCCATAAGGATTAGTTATTTATCTGATTGGAAACGGAGTTTGATGCGTCTTTGAATTCTTTATGGGAATAAGAATATATTGCTATCTAAATCCTTGTATGCAATGCCATTTTTTTGAGTATATTATGTACATGGCTTATCACTGTAAATGCCGACAGGTAAAGGATTAGCCCCGATTTCTTTATTTGTAAGTCCGTCGGATTTCAGCTCAATACAATTGAACATTCTTCCTCTCAATTCGAAATTGAAAAATTATAAACACAAGCAGTAACTACAATTAAGAATTCCTGCAGCTAACTATATATTTTTATAGAGAACTTTTCTCACCCAAATAGGGGTATTAGGTCTAATTTTAATTTTCGGAAGAATATATGATTTTACTGGATATGGAATAATAAAAGAACCTTTATTCAGACATTTAGTTATAATAAGATTAGTATATCAGGAAAGTAAATTAAAAGCAGTGATATCTTAATCGATATCTGACATTGAGTAAAACGCTTCTTAAGTGTCAGTGACTTCCTTATTGGCATAGGAATATCTCGCTATCTGAAGCCTTGTATGCAATGCCATTTTTTCAAGTATATTATGGACATGGCTTTTCACAGTAAATGGCGATAGGTGAAGAATTAACCCGATTTCTTTATTCGTAAGTCCGTCAGCTATCAGCTCAACAACTTCTTTCTCTCTTCTTGTCATCATAACAGAGTCTTTCACAGCAACTTTCTTTTTAGATTTAATCGCTGTTTCAATAATTTGAGTAAAGAGCGAACCGGTCATATGATGAGGAAGAACTTTCTCTCCTGAAGCAACTAATCTGATTGTTTTCAGAAAGTCGTTAACCATTGCATCCTTGAGTATAAAACCTGAAACCCCTGCCTTGACAAAATCAAGAATATCCGATTCTATCGGAAGAAGGTCCATTACTATTATTCTGAAATCCGGATATTTATCTTTAATTGTTTTAACAATCTCCATACTGCTTAGATTGCTCAAGCCCAGGTCAACTATTATAACATCGGGTTTAAGTTCATATATTTTATGTAATGATTCTTCAGTATCGCTTACAGCACCAATTACCTTTAAATCCGGCTGACTGTTAATCATAACGGTAATTCCCTCACGCAGTAAGCGGTTATCCTCTATGATTAATATCTTGGTTTTTTTAAGTTTATTGGGGCTCATACTAATTTATATACTTAATTTTAATCTTTATTGTATTAAAATGCAAGTGAAAATTGCAAATGTTAACCTTAGAAATAGTCAGACTTTAAAAAAAATGGGATCACGAACAAAACCACTGTTTTAACTTGCTTTTAAACCTCTCATAAGTTTATCATATCCTCAGGAAAACATATCTAATAAAACAACCAAAAACCCGGCAAATAACGTACTTACCGGGCTTAGCTAAAAACGTTATACTGTAAATATTTACTCAATTGTAAATTCTTTTGTTATTGGGGTTGCGTTATCAGTGGCGAGTTTTACGCTTACTGAATATTTACCCGGCTCCAAAGTAGATGTAGGCTTAAAAGTCGAGTTCACAAAACCGCTTTCAGCATTCAATTCTACCTTACCTATGCTAACTCCTTCTTGCTTCCATTCAAAAGTTACATTTGTATCCGCTGGGGCATTATTAAGACTCGCAGAACAGTAAATTGCCGGAACATCACCCGGAAATGAAGAAACATCATTACTGCATTCGCTTCCGTTTAAAGAAGAACACACTTTTACTTCTGTAAGATTGGCGGTCGAAACATTGCACGAACTTAACACGCCCGCTAAACCAATTACACATAATACTGCCGCTGCAAGAAACAGCTTTGAATTACTAAAGATTTTTTCCATACTATTATTTAGTTTAATTTAATGATAAATCCATTAACACTTATATTTCTAAAACATTCACCCCACGTTGTCATCCCCGCGTGATCTTGGCGGGGATCTAATCATTATTTACAATTATAGTTTTTAAATTTTGCTTCCCACACCAATATATGGTTTTCACACAGCCTCGTAAATTCCCCGCTGCCTGCGTCGAAATCTTGTAATGTTTTAAGCATATAATGTCTCGTAGGCCTGCCTGCTGTAGGCAGGGGATCTAATCAATATTTACAATTATAGTTTTTAAATTTTGCTTACCACCAAAATATTGGTTTCACACCTCCCAATACCCCAAAAGGTTAGTTTTTTTGTATGCCTGCGATATGACTGCGATATGACTGCGATATGACTGCGATATGACTGCGATATGACTGCGATATTGAAATATGCCGAAATAACGCCATAATGACCACTTTAGGTCAAATTCAGAATGTTTTGTTGATAAATGACTTTTCCGCCTCATTCATAGGGGCTTTATAATTTTCTTTCGCAAATTTTATCAATTCTGCATTAAACTTTTCGGTTTCTTCCAGAAACAAACTATGCCCGCTATTCTCGAAAGCAACAATCTGAGAATTTGATATCCCTGCTTTCATCTGTTCTGCCAAATCAAAAGAACATATTTTGTCTTTTTTACCATGCATAATCACTGTCGGAATTTTTATTTTCTCTAAATCATTTCTCAGGTCAGTATCACGCAATGCGATTAAAGATTGTACAGTTGCATGAGGCGAAGCACTTAAGCAAATCATACTCAGCCAGTCGCCAATACCCTCATTTAATGAAGTCTCGGTTGCAGAGAATATCTTTGCAAAATCAGCTAAAAGTTTTGGTCTGTCTTTATAGCTCAATTTAATTAAATCATCTACAGCGCTTTTAGGAAGATTATACGGGAAGTCATCGCGTTGTGTCCAGATTGGAGCAGCGGCACTAAATAAAGCAAGTTTGGATATACGTTCCCCATTATCCATTGAAGCATAACGAACGGCAATTGCGCCGCCCATTGAAAAGCCTCCCAATATAACATCAGTTATTTCTAATTGACTTAAGACATTTTTTATATCCTGTACATGAACATCATAATTGTACTCTCCGTATGGTTTGCTTGATTTACCAAAACCCCTTAATGTAATTCCTATAACGCGGAAACCACTATTAACCAAATCGTTATACTGGTACTCATACATTTCATCACTCAATGGCCAGCCATGCAAAAGAACTATTGCTCTTCCTTCACCCGCATCTGTAACGTGAAGACTCACATTTGGTTCTACTTTTATAAATTCCGCCCTGGTTATTCCCGGTTTGATTTTATCTTTTGTCATTTCCATAGTTATATATTTTAGATTTTTCAATTTCACACATTACTACTAATTCTTTGTTCTATTCTTTACGATTCATCTTTTGTTGTTCGTATCAAACTAATACCTGCGATGAAGAATATAAGACCCAGTACACCGTAAATAACAAGTACTTTTATATCTCGAGTCCCCCCACTTGTATTCATAAATATCATAGCAGTATATATTAGTCCGCCTATTCCAAGTAATGTAAGTATCGCCCCAAATATTCTTTTAACGTTCATATTATTTCATTTTTAAAGATTAATAATTATTGATTTTAAAATGTTTCCTTTACAATTGTGTTTTTATCAACATGCAAAGCCTCTAATTGCAATTCAATCGAATCCATCATTGGGGGAGGTCCGCACAGATAAAATATTCTGTCCGTGCCTTCAATGTTTGCTTTCAAAAAATCTTCAGTGATTTGTCCGTTTGCATATCCGGCTACATCTTCATCTGATAAAATGTTGATGAAGTTATCTCCTAATATTTCATTGAACTCTTGCTCAAGTATTATGTCTGATTTTGTTTTGTTGGCGAAGATAAGTTTGTTATTTCCTGTTTCATTCTTAAATTTTAGGTGTCTGAAAATTGATATAAACGGAGTGACACCTGCTCCCCCGGCAATAAATACCCCCTCACCTTTATATTCTATTGTTCCAAATACATCATGTAATACCAGCTCATCACCCGTTTTCAAATTCAGCAATTCATTGGTAACTCCTTTGTGTGATGGATATGTTTTAATAATAAATTCAAGATAATCATCATCAGGAAGACAAGTGAAAGTAAAAGGTCTTTTCTCCTTTTGCCATCCTTCTTTATTTATAGAGATTTCCGTTGCCTGACCCGGTCTGAAATTTAACTGTTGAGGTTTCTCAGTTCGAAATTTCAACACGTTATAAGTAACATTTTCAATAGAGCTTATTTTTACCCTGTGCTCCATATTATTTAATTTTTTTCTTATCCCGCTGCATTTAGATTCGGGCTTCCGTATATAGTTTGCTGCTCATTTCCGGTATCGTTCTTAAATCTGTTAATATTCATGTCAGCGAAATCATGCACAAGATGAGGAGATAATTGACTTTCCAATTCATTTGGAATGTTAGTAATGTTTGACATTGCTGATGCAGCAACATTTAAATACTTCATACCAATTTCCGGCCATAGAAGTTTTTGCCCATATTCAAAAGCTGCTTCACGAAGTTGTTCGATTTTATTCCGATTATTCAATAAATCATTAAGTATATTTTCGAGCTGATCATGACGGTTAAAATCAAATAATATTCCTCTTCCGTCTGCAAGCAATTCCTCTGCATGCCAGTAAGGCGTGGAAAGAACTGCGGTTCCTGCACCAACAGCATACGACAATGTTCCGCTTGTTATTTGTGCTTCATTAAGATATGGTGTAATATATATATCCGACGCATATAGATACTCCATCAATTCGTCTTCGTGAACAAAGTCTTTATAGAAATGGACATGTCTTTCAAGTCCGTATTTTTTAACAAGCCCTAAAAGATATTCACGGTATTCTTCCCCGTATTGACTTAAAACTTTTGGATGAGTTTTCCCAAGAACGATATAGATAAGATTCTTATGCTTTTCTATAACTTTCGGTAAAGCTTTTATTACTGTTTCAATTCCTTTATTACGGCTTAATAATCCGAATGTAAAAAGAACTGTTTTATCTCTGAAGTTAAATTTTTGGCGTTTAGATTCCCTGTGATAAACTTTTCTTACAGGTACACCGTGTTCTATAATTTCAATTCTCTCTTCAGGAATATCATAAATTTCACGAAGAAATTTAACTGCTTTCTTACTCATAACAATAATTTTGAATGCTTTCTTGCTGAGTTCCTGAACAATCATTTTTTGTATCTGCGATGGCTCTTTGATAACCGTATGAAAAGTGACAACCAGTGGTATTTCGATTCTGTTTACAAGAGAAAGGATGTAAACTCCGCTTTCGCCTCCGAAAATACCAAACTCATGTTCCAGAATACAAACATCTGATTCATTGTAATTAATATACCTTGCCGCATTAAGATAATCGCTGTGCCTGTTTTGATTGACAACAAAAGTGACTTCAGGGGGATATTCATAATTATTTCCGTTGTCGCTTATTGCAATCACGTTAAGATTATGAAGAGAATTATTTGAACCAAAATTAACACCGACAGATTTAATCAGGTTATGAGTGAAAGTTCCTATTCCACAAATTTGAGGAGGGTATGTTCCTATAAATATTAATTTCATAATCGTTTAATTAAAATTTTTAATAAAAAATTTTTAAATTTAAATCTGCTTAAAGTCTGTAACTCTTTAATCTCAAGAGTTTTAATATACTTAATCATCGTTTTGTTATAACTCTATTATTTGCAGAAAGCTAAATTACAAAATATTCCGCGACCTAAAATTACACTTACACACTATTTTAATTTGTTCTTTTATAAAAGTAGTGAAATAAAAATAATTATGTTATGGTGCAGAAGAACGAAAAGAGAACTAACCCATTTGGATTAGCTGGTTATCTGATAATGAGTTGAAATCTGAGGATTAGCTATCAATGTACACTCGAGGGGACTTGAACCCCTGACCCGTCCCGATAAATCGGGATTGCTCTTACAAACACATAAATAAAACAAAAAACCCTTTAAGCTGTAGAGCCTAAAGGGTTTAAATATTGTACACTCGAGGGGACTCGAACCCCTGACCCGTCCCGATGAATCGGGACTGCTTTTACCAGCACTTTATTGAAACAAAAAACCCTTTAAGCAATAAACTCTAAATGGTTTTTCTTCTCGTACACTCGAGGTCCCGATTTTCGGGAGAACCCCTGACCCGTCCCGATGAATCGGGACTGCTTTTACCAGCACTTTATTGAAACAAAAAACCCTTTAAGCTGTATAGCCTAAAGGGTTTAAATATTGTACACTCGAGGGGACTCGAACCCCTGACCCGCTGATTAAGAGTCAGCTGCTCTACCAACTGAGCTACGAATGCGGGTTAATTTACCATAATTAAGATGTTTTTTCAAGACAGAAGAAATCTTTATTAAGTACAAATATTTGCGTAAATATTGTAGGCGGTGTTTTCGAACTGTTTCTGAATATATGCTGCTATGAAGACATAAAAATAGGAGAGCTGTTTTCCCCGTCAGCCCTCCTCATCTACCTCATTTATTAGGAGTGTTTTTTGTAGGCTATTTAAAGTGTTACATTTAAATTGTATAACACATCAAGCCCTCTTTAAAATTCCCGGTATTACAAGTTTTATTTCCGTACTGGTTTTTTAGTATGCATTTTAGAATAAATCATTTTAATATTCCCACTGATGTATATAAAGATGAATAGTTTTACCAACTAATAATCTCATCTTATTGTTATTATTCTATCAGCTCCTTTTAAACGACATGATAAATTACGACTTAAAGAAAATTTTCTTATTCTCAAATCTTAATGATGCAGAAATAAATTCTATCAAGGAATTTTCTTCTCTTAAAAGATTTTCAAAGGGAGAAATAATCTTTTTTGATACGGAACCTTACACCGGTATATACGGCATATTTGAAGGCAATGTAAAAATGTATAAGATATCGAAAGAAGGGCGCGAGCACCTACTTCACATTGAACATCCGGGAAGTACATTCGGTGAAGTACCGATGTTCGAGAACTTTTCCGGAATAATTGAAAAGGAAAGAGCTTATCCCGCGAATGCGATGGCTCTCGACACTGAGACGATTGTTATTAAAATACCTGTAAAACCATTCACTGATTTCATCAGGCATAATAACGACGCCTGTCTTAAAATGCTTTCCAGCTTTGCAAGAAGGTTGCGGTTCCTTAATACTCACATAGAAAACCTTACACTTGGAGATGTTACCAAACGTCTTTCAATATATCTTATTACCGAATATGAAAAGAAGTTAAATCCAAATTATTCAGGCGCAATGTCTCTAGTACTCGGGATATCCAAGTACGACCTTGCCTCCCATCTCGGCACTGTAAACGAAACACTTTCCAGGGTTTTCAAAAAACTTCAGAATGAACACATACTTGAGGTTAAAGGAAAAACGATTGATATAATTGATTTATCAGCATTAAAGAAATACGCTAATTAAATTTCGTTTATTTGACTTAAGTCAAACCCTCTCACACCTATTCTTAGTAATTTTGTATAACGAAATTTTAATGGAAAGGATTCATAAATGAAATTTACAACTCAAAACACTCTTGCCGATATCGTGAAATCGGATTTCCGTACAGCACGCGTTTTCGAAAACTATAATCTTGATTTCTGCTGCAAAGGCAATAGACCTCTTTCAGAAGCATGCAGCGTGAAGAACCTGAATGCGGATGTTATTCTTCAGGAGGTTAATTCTGTTCTTACCAGTGCGCCTCTTGATAAGTCCCCTGATGACTGGGCAATCGACGAACTTGCAAATCATATTCTTAATACACACCATATCTATACAAAAGAAATGCTCCCGATTATTTTTGCACATTCGCAAAAGGTCAGTGAAGTCCACGGGAAAAACCATCCGGAAGTTATTGAGATTGCAGAAATCTTCTCACGCGTTCATGATGAGCTTAATTCTCACATGATGAAGGAAGAAAAAATGCTTTTTCCGTTCATTATTTCGATGGCAGAAGCAGAAAAGAATAACACTCATTCCTACCCGCCTCCTTTTGGAAGCGTATCTGGTCCCATAAGCGTTATGGAAAGGGAACACGTAGAAGCAGGCGACGGATTTTTCAGAATCCGCGAGTTGAGCAGTAATTTTTCAGCACCCGAGGATGCATGCAGTACTTACAAAGTTCTTTATCAGGAACTTAATGAGTTTGAAAATGACCTGCACAGGCATATTCATCTTGAAAACAATATTTTGTTTCCAAAAGCAATAGAGCTCGAGAAGAAATTATTGGTATAAATAAATAAAATCATTATATATGAAAACACGAAAATTATGGTGGGCTTTTACAGGAGTAATAATTTTTTCCTTCAGCGTACTTGGTTATTTCGGTTTTGACCTGTACCTGAAAGCTCCGCCGATTCCCGAAAAAGTTGTTACCACTGACGGCACTGTTCTTTTCACAGGACAGGATATAAAAGATGGTCAGAATGTTTGGCAGTCGATGGGAGGACAGGAGGTCGGCTCTGTCTGGGGTCACGGTGCTTATCTTGCGCCAGACTGGTCTGCTGACTGGCTTCACCGCGAAGCCGTTTATATCTTGAATACCTGGGCGAAAGAATTCTATAACACGGATTATGAATCGCTCTCGGGTGAAAACAAAGCAGTTCTTAAGGCAAGACTGAAAGTCGAACTCAGAACAAACACTTACAACCCCGACACAAAAGAGTTGAAAGTATCAAAAGTACGAGCCGATGCTGTTAAAGAAATCAGCAAGTACTATGCAGGTCTTTTCATGAATGATCCCGCTCTTGCAAAAACGCGTAACGATTATTCCATTCATGAAAATACAATAAAAGATAATGACAGAATGGAAAAGATGAATAACTTTTTCTTCTGGACTTCATGGTCTTGCGTTACACAAAGACCCGACAACGATATCTCATACACAAACAACTGGCCCCATGAAGAGCTTGTCGGGAATACTCCTTCCTCTTCTCTCATTATCTGGACAGGCTTCAGCGTTATTGTGCTTCTGTCCGGAATCGGACTTCTTGCTTTTTATTATGCTAAGAATAAAGATGAAGACCACCTTGAAGTCACTCTTCCTAAAAACGACCCGCTCTCGGGAAGCAGTCCTACTCCTTCTATGAAAGCCACGCTGAAATATTTCTGGGTGGTGTGTGCTCTTATCGTAGTGCAGGTTATAATGGGCGTCATTACGGCACATTACGGTGTCGAAGGAAATAGCTTTTATGGGTTATCGCTTGCAAATATACTTCCATACTCGGTTTCAAGAACCTGGCATGTACAGCTTGCAATATTCTGGATTGCTACGTCGTGGCTCGCAACGGGACTTTATATCGCTCCTGCAGTTTCCGGGCATGAACCTAAATTTCAAAAATTCGGAGTAAATTTTCTTTTTATTGCACTGCTGATTATTGTGGTCGGGTCAATGTTTGGACAATGGATGGGTATCATGCAGAAACTCGGATTTATTGAAAACTTCTGGTTTGGTCATCAGGGATATGAATATGTTGACCTCGGCAGGTTCTGGCAGATATTTCTGTTCACAGGTTTGCTTATCTGGTTGTTCCTGCTCGTCAGAGCATTAATGCCAGCACTGAAAAAACCGAGTGACAACAGGCAGCTTCTTGTTATGTTTCTTATAGCTTCAATAGCCATTGCAGCATTCTATGCGGCAGGACTGATGTGGGCAAGGCAGACTCATCTTACTATCGCTGAGTACTGGCGATGGTGGGTTGTGCATCTTTGGGTCGAAGGATTCTTTGAAGTGTTCGCTACAGTTGTTTCGGCATTCTTGTTCGTTAGAATGGGTTTGCTTAAAATCAAAACAGCAACAAGCGCAGTCCTTTTTTCAACTATAATTTTTCTTTCAGGAGGAATTATCGGCACGTTCCATCATCTTTATTTTGCCGGAACTCCTACTGCTGTAATCGCTCTCGGTGCAACATTCAGCGCTCTTGAAGTTGTTCCGCTTGTATTCATGGGATTTGAGGTGTATCATAATCTGAAAATCAGCCGTTCAACGGAATGGATAAAAGCTTACAAGTGGCCGATTTACTGTTTCATATCCGTTGCATTCTGGAATTTTGTCGGCGCGGGAATTTTCGGTTTCCTTATCAATCCGCCTATAGCTTTGTATTACATGCAGGGTTTAAACACTACACCCGTTCACTCTCACACGGCACTGTTCGGAGTTTATGGAATGCTTGGAATCGGACTAATGCTGTTTGTAATGAAAGGTCTGACAGCAAAACATGTCTGGAAAAATAATGTTATCAGTTTCGCATTCTGGTCAATAAACATCGGACTTATGTTAATGGTTTTGATAAGTCTTCTGCCCGTCGGTATTTTGCAGACTATTGCAAGCATTGATCACGGCATGTGGTATGCGCGTTCAGCAGAGTTCATGCAGGACCCTATTCTTCAGGTATTCCGTTGGTTAAGAATAATCGGTGATACAATATTTGCGATCGGTACTCTCGCGCTCGGCTGGTTTGTAATCGGATTGAAAACAGGATGGTCAGTAGATAAAACGGTTTCTGATCTTGAATAAGAGCTGTAACGCGTGACGCGTGACACGTGACGAGTAAGAGCGTGTGACGAGAAGAGCGTGTGACGAGAAGAGATAGCTCATAGCTCGTAGCTCACAGCTGGTGGTTCATTGAAGAATGAAGATTCCAGATTAGATCCCCTGCCTGCAGCAGGCAGGCCGCCAAGATCGAGCGGGGATGACAAAGAAAAAAGAGAGCCGTAAGATGATCTAAGAGCACAGATTAGATCCCCGCCAAGATCGAGCGGGGATGACAAACTTTAGTAATTAGATCCCCTGCCTTGATCCCCGCCAAGATCGAGCGGGGATGACAAAGAAAAAAAGAACCAATAATAATTAGAGATTTTTTTATTAAGTGATCAGAGATATTTGGAGATTGTATGGACGACGTATTTTATCATGTCTTCCGTGAGTTCGGGATAAATTGGAAGAGCAATTGATGTCAATGCCGCATCCTCTGCGACCGGGAAGCCCGTCTGATTAAGGTCCCGGAAGCATTCCTGCTTGTGGAACGGAACGGGATAATATATTTCAGAGCCGATTTCGTTATCAGAAAGATGTTTTCTCATTTCGTCGCGGTTCTTAACACGGATAACGTACTGATTGTAAATATGGTAGTTGTAAACTCCGCCAACCACCTTTTCTTTGCTTTTACTATCAGCCATCAGCAATGAGCTATCAGCTAAATCCTCACTACTCTTGCCGTCACTCGTCACTTTGTCACTCGTCACTTTGTCACTCGTCACTTTGTCACTCGTCACTTTGTCACTGTTCTTATAAAGAGGTTTCGGCAGGAGAACTTTATTTTTATCGTCGTGAGTAATTCTTCCTTCTTCTTCTGCGAGACCTGCTTCAATGAAAAGTTTTGTGTATAGATCTGCGTTAACTCTTCTTTTGGCTGACCAGCTGTCGAGATGCGGGAACTTAACGTTCAGAACAGCAGCCTGAATTTCATCAATCCTGAAATTGCCTCCAATCATTTTATGGTAATACTTCGGCTTACTGCCGTGAACCCTTAGTATGCGGAGCTTCTCGCCGAGTGCGTCATCATTAGTTGTAACGATACCTCCGTCGCCGAAACCGCCGAGATTTTTGCTTGGGAAAAATGAGAAGCAGCCGATATCGCCAATCGAACCGAGCCGCTTGCCGTCTTTGTAGTTAACGCCGATTGCCTGTGCGCCGTCTTCAATAACTTTGAGGTTATTCTTCTTAGCAATTGCCATAATTTCATCCATCTCAGCAGACTGTCCGTAAAGATGAACGGGAATAATTGCTTTTGTCTTCGCAGTAATTTTCTTCTCAATATCTTTTGGGTCGATGTTAAAAGAGACGGGGTCCGAATCTACAAAAACCGGAATTGCGTTCAGTCTTGATACAACACCGGCGGTTGCAAAGAATGAATACGTCGGAAGAATCACTTCATCGCCGGGCTTTATATCGATTGCCATAAGAGCTACGAGCAAAGCGTCGGTGCCTGATGAGACTCCGATTGCGTGTTTAGTGCCGGTATAATCGGCGACTGTTGCTTCGAGCTTTTTTATTTCGGGACCGAGAATAAAATACTGGGACTCGGCAACGCTGATTAAAGCTTTGTTAATTTCGTCTTTAATTGTTGCATATTGTGCTTTAAGATCTAATAATGGTACTTTCATTTTTTCTTCTTTCTATTTTGTTATGTTAAAATTAGAGTTTGTTTTTGTTTGGAAGTATGCGATTCGTAACAAGTGACGAGTGACACGTAACTGTAAGAGCCGTGACGCGTGACACGTAAGTCGTGAACTGCATAAGAGCTGGATTCCCGATAAAAAACGCTTTACGTATCTGCTTCGCGAGTGGGAATGACAAAAAGGGGGAACAGCAACAAAAAAGATAAAACAGCGAGAATAAATGCGTCACGATTCATTACTCACTTTGTCACTGTTCTTCATCACTTTGTTACTTTGTCACTGTTCTTCGTCACTCTGTCACTTTATCACTTTGTTACTTTGTCACTTTATCACTTTATCACTTTATCACTTTGTCATTTTGTTACTTTGTTACTTTGTCACTGTTCTTCGTCACTTTGTTACTTTGTTACTTTGTCACTTTGTCACTCTGTCACTTTTCACTTAATCACTTTATCACTTTGTTACTTTGTCACTGTTCTTCGTCACTTTGTCACTTTGTCACTGTTCTTCATCACTTTGTTACTTTGTCACTGTTCTTCGTCACTTTGTCACTGCGCGTTCTTTGCGTCCGCCGTGGTGGATCACTTTGTCACTGCTCTTCATAACTGCTCTCAGGAGCGGGTGATTTTTTTAAATAAATAAGAATAATATTTGCTATAAGATTTTGCAAGGCTGTCTGAATCGTTATTACCGAAACTAGCCGTGACCCATTTACGAGGGGGGATTGCTATTCGGTATAAATATGAGAGTTTGTTTTGGATGCCGGGAATTGATTTAAACTTATTCCTGAATACCTCTACCTCTCCATTTGTACCCGTGTTCATTTTAAGCACCATACCAAGCTCAAATGTGTTTGAATTAATTACATCTTTATCGATATACTTTTCGGGAACCTCCGTTCCTAAAAACTCAGATGCATAAGTAAGTGCAGCAGAAACATCGGATTTAATATCTGTATTGTTTATCGCAGAATCTATATCATCCCAGTTTATTTCATTACCGTGCTTAACAATAAGTTCGTTAATATCGCAAAGGTGTCTTAAACTCGCTCCTGACCTGAGATGCCGTCTAAAATGATTACAAAGATGAACCAGTTTCATTTCGTTTGAAAGCACGTAAATATTGTCTCGCACTTGCACTGCCTTTTCGAAAGAAGTTTGTGTAACCGGATATAACTTCGCAATGCCGAAAATATTCCAATGCACTTCAACCGTAAAAGCATCCGTCATTAACTTTGGAAGATGCGAGCATAGATTCTCGTGCATTTCAGACCTGTACTGAATTTCGGGTCCCTCTTCAGACGTAAACCCATTCTTCACAAGCGAATACCAAACCGCTTCCGCATGCTCTTTCTCTACAAGAATATCCACATCACCCATCGAACGGATTCCTGTTGAAGGATAGAGCGACTGAAAAAGATCCGCCCCCTTTACAAAAACAATTTTATGTTCAATGACTTCGGAAAGCCTGGTCACGGCTTTCTCGGCAGCGATATTCCTAACGGCATTATCGTAGTACTTCAGCTTTGTCTTTTCAAGAAAATCCGCAGGAACATATTCAGCAAGGCTATGCTCTTTAAGTGCATAATAGATGAGTGAGCTTACGTCATGTGCTTCCGCTTTTTTCAGAACGGAGTTCCAGTCAAGTTCGTGTCCTGCAATATCTTTCACATCCCTTATACGTTCGTCAGAAAGCCGAGTCCTTGCCAAATTCAGAATGAATTCGTCCTCATGGCTTCTTCTATTTATTTTAGAATGCAACAAAGTAGAATAGTTGTTAGCGAATTAGCTCACTGCTTTTCATAACTCCATAACTTCATAACTGCTCTACCTGCTCTTACTGCTCTTACTGCTCTTCTTGCTCTTCTTGTTCTTCCTGCTCTACCTGCTCTTACTGCTCTTACTGCTCTTACTGCTCTTCTTGCTCTTCTTGCTCTTACTGCTCTTCCTGCTCTTACTGCTCTTCTTGCTCTTCTTGCTCTTCTTGCTCTTACTGCTCTTACTGCTCTTCCTGCTCTTCTTGCTCTTACTGCTCTTCTTGCTCTTCTTGCTCTTCTTGCTCTTACTGCTCTTCTTGCTCTTACTGCTCTTCTTGCTCTTCCTGCTCTACCTGCTCTTACTGCTCTTACTGCTCTTACTGCTCTTACTGCTCTTACTGCTCTTACTGCTCTTACTGTTCTTCGTCACTTTGTCACTCTGTTACTGCATTTATTCGACTTCCGTTACGATGTTGTCTTTCAGCAGATACTTTTTCTTCGCCTTATCACAGTATGCATAACCGTCTTTATCGAATTTAAGGCGTTTGCCGGCTTCGCTCATCCATCCGATTATCTTAGCAGGATTACCTACTACAAGAGCAAAGTCAGGGATGTTTTTTGTAACGACAGAGCCCGCTCCCACAAAAGCAAAACGACCGATTGTATGTCCGCATACAACCGTTGAATTCGCTCCGAGCGATGCACCTTCTTTAACGAGAGTATTAATGTAAAACTCGGCACCGACCTGAGGGTATTTGCTTCTCGGGTCAAGAATGTTTGTAAACACCATTGACGGACCGCAAAAGACATAGTCCTCAAGCGTCACACCCTCATAGACGGAAACATTGTTTTGAATTTTTACATAATTACCGATAGTAACATTGTTACCGACGTTTACATTTTGTCCGAGAACGCAAAACTTCCCGAGTTTCGAACCCGACTGCACATGCGAAAAATGCCAGATTTTTGTTCCTTCACCGAGTTCAACGCCATCGTCAACGACGGCATATTTATTTACCACAAAGGGTTTTTTCTCTTCCATTTTACTTCCTTCCTAATTTTTTAATATATAATGTTTTTAAGAGCCGTAAATCGTGAATCGTGAACAGTGAACTGTAAGAGCGTAAGAGCCGTGACGCGTAACGCGTGAACTGTGAGCTTTTTACAACAGAGAACGTCCGCCCAACGAGATGGCGGATCTGCGACTCGAACACTGAGAAGAGCTTTAATTATTTCAAAGAGCAATTCCGACCCACCCAATAAGACGGCGGGTTTCAACAAGCCGGGATCATAGACTTGTGTTACACTAAGAACAAAAGCTGTGATGCCTTCCCAAGCTGGAGCTTAGGAAGGAGAGAAAAAGGGGGTGTATCACTTCTCACTGTTTACAGTTTACAGTTTACAGTTTACAGTTTACAGTTTACAGTTTACAGTTTACGGGTTACGGGTTACGGGTTACGGGTTACGGTTTATAGTTTCCGTGTTACGTGTTACTGCTCTTCCTGCTCTTCCTGTTCTAACTGCTCTACCTGCTCTACCTGCTCTTACTGCTTTACCTGCTCTTCCTGCTCTACCTGCTCTTAACTGCTCTTAACTGCTGTTGAGCTTTTTCGAGGATTTCCAGCACCTCCAACGCATGTTTGCCGTCGGTGCGGGGTTTTTCATTGTTTAGGATGCAGTCAAAGAAGTGTTTTTGCTCTTCTTCAAGCGGCTGAGTATTATCAAATGCCACCGGCTCATATTCGCTGTCGAACTTTTCTATAGTGCCATCATTATTTACAAACCCCTTCTTATAAAATTTCAGCTTCTCTGATTTAAGCGTATCCTCAAAAGTCAGCATTCCCTCAGACCCAATCACAACAAGCCTTTGCTCTTTAAAAGGATGCAGCCAGCTCACGTAAATATGCGCATGAATATTATCAGGATACTCAAGTATCGTAAGCGTAGTATCCTCTATATTATTCTGAACAAACTTTGCACCCGAAGCTTTAATACTAACAGGATTTCTGTCAGTAAGAAACTGAATCACCGAAATATCATGCGGCGCAAAACTCCAGAGAATATTCTCCTCTGTCCTGATCGCCCCCAGATTCAGCCTGTTACTGTAAATATACTGAAGCTTCCCGAGCTTCCCGGAATCAAGCATCTCTTTAATCTTTAAAACAGCAGGATGGAAAAGCAGAATATGCCCGACCATCAGCTTAAGATTCTTTTTTCCGGCAATATCAAGAAGCTCTTTAGCTTCCATCGTCAGCAAAGTAATAGGTTTTTCTACCAAAACATTTTTCCCGGCGAGTAAAGCTTTTTTAGCAAGATTATAATGTATTTCGGCTGAGGTAGCGATAATGACAGCGTTCACCTCATCATCTCTTAGCACATCCTCAAAATCGGTAGTGAATTTAATATTTTCACATACACCTTTAATCTTTTCGCTTGCAGCAGGAAAAACATCGCACACGTATTTAAGATTATCGCCGAGGATTCCATAGGCGGTCTTCACATGGTTGAAGCCCCATCTTCCGGCGCCGGCAATTGCGAGTTCTATTTTACTATTATTCATTTTATACTTGGTTTCGTTTATTTACTTAAATACAGTTGGGAAGAAAGTGACGATAAGAGCGTGTAACGATAAGAGCATGTGACGATAAGAGCGTGTGATGAACAGAGCATGTTAGGGTTTATTGCTGATTTTTTAAAGATTTTATTAAGCCTAAAAGCAATCGTCTTATGATAAATATTTTGGATGTTAGCGAATTTAAACGAGACGAATCTATAAAATTTAGGTTGGAGCAGATAATTAATTGTGTTTCAAGTTCAGAACAACTGCCTAAAGAGATATATAAAAACTGAATAAATTCTTTGTTATGGAATCTGCCGGCACCTTCTGCAATATTAGAAGGAATTGATATAGCTGCTCTTCTAATTTGGTTTGTCATACAGTACATTTCTTCTTTAGGGAACTCTCTTGATATTTCATAAACATTCGTTACAAGTTCCACGCTTTTCTTCCAAACTTCTAAATCTTTATGCGACCTTATTTTCTCCATACTATGTTCCTCTCTTACTTTATTACTCTGTCACTCCGTCACAGCGCGTTCTTTGCGTCCGCCGCGGCGGATTACTTCGTCACTTTGTTACTCTGTCACTGCTCTTCGTCACTGCTCTTTCGTCACTGTTCTTTCGTCACTGCTCTTCGTCACTTTGTTACTCTGTCACTGTTCTTCCGTCACTGTTCTTTCGTCACTGCTCTTTCGTCACTGCTCTTTCGTCACTGTTCTTTCGTCACTGTTCTTTCGTCACTGCTCTTTCGTCACTGCTCTTTCGTCACTGCTCTTTCGTCACTGCTCTTTCGTCACTGCTCTTCCTCACCTTCTCACTTCCTCACTAAGCGCAGCGACCTCACTTAGCGCAGCGACCTCACTTAGCGCAGCGACCTCACTTAGCGCAGTGACCTCACTAAGCGCAGCGACCTCACTAAGCGCAGCGACCTCACTAAGCGCAGCGACCTCACTAAGCGCAGCGACCTCACTAAGCGCAGCGACTTCACTGTTCTCAAGCAGAACGCGCTCTCTTAACAAAGATATTCCACATCGCCTTCCAGAAATAGGTCCACTGCGTCTTAAATGGATTCTTATCATACGCATCCAGATACCGCATCTCCGAATCCTGGATTTCCTTTAGCGTACGCGGCAAATCCACATAATACGGCGGCACAAGCCCGGGTTTATACTTTATTCTTCTTTCCTGCGTAGCTTTATCATACAACTGAAAATAATGCTCACTAAGCGGCCTCACACCCACGATTTTCACCTGTCCCTTAAAAACATTCCAGAACATCGGAAATTCATCCAGCCACAATTTGCGTAAAATACTTCCGTACCTTGTAATCCTTGGGTCATCTTTAAATTTCCCTCCTTCAGCCAAATCATTCTGCTCATACACCCATTCCTGCAAAAATTCCGAGAAGGCATACATCGTTCTGAACTTCCTCACATTAAAATACTTGCCGTCTTTCCCGATTCTTCTAAGCTTTACAAACGGACCATAAGTCGGCTCCGTATCATACATAGGCTTACTCACTTTTCGAAACGCAAAATACAGTATATTATTAATATCCCTGTCAGCAGTAATCTTAAACCCGCATGAATAAAGCCTGCCATACGCTTCCGCCCTTGAAATAGCCCTGTTAAGCCCCCTCGTGAGAAAAAAATAAAGCCCCTGAGTTATTTTCAATTTCGGAAAAACGCGTTTCAGCAAAAAATCAAAATAGAAAATCGGATATGAGACAAACCGATGATGCTTTGCAAGAATCCTTTTCTTCCTTTGACAGTAAATCTCAACGCTCCCTATTATAGTCCCGCCGTCATTCAGCTTGTCATTAACCGCCTGAAAATACTTATTAACCCTGTTTATATCATTAATCTTATGAACATTAATAATTCCGTCCAAACCCTCATCAAGAAAATCAACATTCAAAACACTATCGCTGTCAATCACCGCCAAATTCCCTTCCCTGTTCACATTCTCCTTAATAAAATCAAACACCTCCGCATCAAGATACTTCTGCAGTTTCTCAACGCTCACATGCTTCATCCCATTATCTTTAATCCTGTAGAGTTCTACTTCCAAGTCTAGTTAATAATTAATAGTTAATCGTTGATAGTTGATAGTTGATAGTTGATAGTTCATATGAACCGTGACGCGTGACGCTAAGAACCGTGACAAGTGACAAGTGACACGTGACACGTAACGCGTAAACTGTTTACTGTTTACTGTTTACTGTTTACTGTTTACTGTTCCCTGTTTACCGTAATATACTACAAAGTCCCTTAAATTTGGAAAAATAAACTCAAAAATCTTCAATCTCTTCACTTCTTTTCTTCATAACTCCATAACTTCATAACTCCATAACTGCTCTTAGCAGCTCTTCATAACTTCATAACTCCGTAACTTCATAACTCCTTAACTGCTCTTAAAACTTCATAACTCCTTAACTTACTCTCTTCAATGACTTAATCAAACCAAACAACTGACTTCTAATCTTAATGATTTTACCTTCTAAACTTTCAAGTTGTTCAGAAGAAATAAACTTCAACTCATGAGCAATATAAAGCTGAGTGTCCAGTTCAGCCAAACTTCCGGAAGCAATATTAAGAAATTGAATTAATTCTTTCTGATAATAACGACCTGCACCCTCAGCTATATTCGAAGGAATAGAAACGGCTGCTCTTCTAATCTGACTCACTAACCCATATTTCTCTTCAACAGGAAAACCTGACGTAACTTCATAAATAAGAGATACAAACTTCACACTATCTTTCCAAAGATCCAAATCCTTATGCGTCATTATGTTATCTCCTTTCTTTTAGTTTTTTTCTCCATAACTCCTTCACTGCTCTCTATAACTCCTTAACTTCATAACTCCAGAACTCCATAACTGCTCTTAACCGCTCTTCATAACTCCATAACTGCTCTTAGCAGCTCTCCATAACTTCATAACTCCATAACTGCTCTTAACCGCTCTTCATAACTCCATAACTTCATAACTCCATAACTGCTCTTAGCAGCTCTCCATAACTTCATAACTCCATAACTAAAGAAAGGTAGAGCCAGTTATCGGCAAGTCTCCTTGATTCAAACAAATTATTCACATTCCTAAACACCCACTTCACATCCAGCACATACTGATACACCGGCATCCACCTAAGACCTACGGTTACAATATCCCTGTCCACACGATTCCCCTGCAAAAACTTATCATCATAGCTAATATCCGCATCCCCTCTATGAATATACCCGCCGTAATTCCTCACAAGCGAATCCCCGTTAAACTCAAACCCTGTTCCCGACCTCTGATGCTGATACATAACATTCACATTCAGCCTGCTTGTAACGTCATAACTAAGCTTCAAAGCTATCTCATCAGAATTCGGCGGCAGATTATGCCCAAGCGGCAGAGTCCAGTTCGTGTACTGGCTCTTATTCGTCCTGTGAGTATAAACAAACGGATTCAGACGTGTGTACTCAGTTGAAAAATTTAGATTCGGCAGCGTAAAAGCATCAGTCCAAACCGCCCCTATCTGCCAGGCAAACCTGTTATCATTCGCCGGCTTACCGTTATCTCGTTCATTCGAAAAAATAGTCGAAAAATTCAAATCATCAATCAGCAGCGACCCCTGCAAAGCAAAATTCTTTACCGGCGTAACCTCCACATCAAACCCCAACAACGCATTATTCAGCCCTGACTGCTCCGAGCCCGCACTATAATCAGCCGACCTTATAAAAGAAAAAGGATTTAAATAAGTAAAATTAAAAGGTCTGTCCGCAGTAATCAGCGCCTCATAAAAACCCGCCTTAAAATATTTCGAAAAATTAACGCTCAGCCTATGAGTAACTATATTCTTCATCGCAATATCTTTTATTGCAAGCGAATCACCCTTCAAACTCCCGTAAATAAAATTATACGTAAACGCACCAAAATTTAAATCAAACTTTATAAAACTAAACGGCACGGAATTCCCCGAAAGAAACAATTTATCCATATACCCAAACCCGTAATTAACATAGTCCCTTCCAAGCGTAACCGCAAAATTGTCCTTCCCCAGCCTATACCTTAAATAACCCTCAAAATAATCAAAATTATTACTCTCGCTTTTAAACTTCGGAAAACTCCTGAACTTCGGCAGCGTCTCCGTCACAAAATCCAAACTCTTCTTATCCCCTGCAATCTTCTGCCCGTTAGAAGCCTTCAAACTAAACCCCACAGTATTCAGCACCGTACCCCTCACTTGAAACCCCAAATTCCCCAGCGTAACCGAATTCTTCCCCAGCGAATCCCCCGACGAAACCCCCTGCGAAAGAAACCCCTGCAAATTCACAAACACCGCCCCCACCGAATCATCATACTTATAAAAATACTTCTTCCTATCCTCAATAAAAAACCGCCCCCGCGGCTCATTCAAAAATCCAATACTCTCCGTCGTCCTCCCCGTCAACTCATACTCATACTCCTTCATAAAATCCCTCAGCATATCTCTATCCGTTCTCGTGAAGCCCTTCACTTCTTTCTTCCTCGTCTCATCTCTAAATTCTAACTTCTCACTTCTAACTTCTAACTTCTCACTAATCTCTCTTAAAAAAGAAGCAACTTTCTCCCGCGACAAAGGTAGAATCGATGAATTATAGTCAATTATTCCCTTCACTTGCATGCGTTTCAAAAAATCATACACCCTATCATACGCCGGCACAGTTTCTACTTGTGCATAAACAGCTGCACTTATTAATACAATTATTATTATTAATACTCTCTTCATATTTCTTGTTTTGTTTTACTGTTTATTGTTCACTGTTTTCAGTTCACTGTTCACAGTTCACAATTTACTATCCACAGTTCACAATTTACAGTTCACTGTTTACAATTCACCTAGCGAAGCGACCTGACTTTCACTCTCTTAACCACATTCTTAACATTCTGCCAAACTAGCTCATTCACCCAGAGAACATTATCATCCGTCCACCTCTGCGGATGAACCGTAATCATCATCTTACCCGGAAGCTTATCAACATTCCTTACAATATCATCCGTCGTCTTAAAATCAAACTTATACTTGGAATTCACCTTATCCCTGATGCTATACTTATCCCCATTCCACCTTCTCCCCGTATCCGTCAAATACCCAAACTCATTCCAGTCCACATCAAAATACGGCTCCCCAACAATCCCCAGCTCTCTATAATCATACTTCTCCCAAATCATCTTATTATCATACTTCGCCCTCGGACTCCCATGCATACAAACCGTCGAAATCGGCACAATCTTCCTTAGTTTCTCAAGGTTTTCACAAAAACTTTCAAAAGCTAAATCAACAACTCTCTTTTTATCCTTTTCACTTTGAATCGTTAATTTGTCTTTTTTCAAAACCAAATCAACATCCTCATAATGATATCCAATTTCATGACCCAAATCCAAGATCTCTTTGATGATGTCGGGCTTGAAAGTCTGGGAAATTATCCGAAAGTAATATGTCCCCTGTATTCCAATTGAATTCTCCAGCCTCGCAGCCGCAAGCGAATTCTTTGGCAACAAATCAACATCATGTCTAAGTATAATAACCTTATTAGAATTACTTCTCTCAAATTCCTTAAAAAGAATAAAATTATATTCTTTCCTTAACATTACCTCAATCAACTCTTTTAAATTTGCTAATCTAAAATCTCTCATAATCTTTAATATGCTTCTTCACTTCTCTTCATAACCACATAATTTTATCACTGTTTTTCTTCACAACTCACTGCTTACAACTCACTGTTTACTGTTCTCAACGCATTTCGCTGTCCTTAATGAATTTCCAGGCAACAAATCCACATCATGACTAAGAATAACAATTTTTGAATCCTTGATATTTTTAAAATCATTAAACCGTATAAATTTATAATCTGCTCTTTTTAATCGCTCAATTAGTAACTCTAAACTCATTAACGTAAAATCTCTCATGCTCTTATATTTGTGCTCTTACAATTTACTTCTTACAACTTACTTCTTACCATTTACTACTTACAACTCACTACTTACCATTTACCACTTACTTCTCTTTATAACTTCTTAACTCTATTACTTCTTAACTTGGGTTCTCCATCATTCTGTTACTGCGCGTTCTTCGCGTCCGCCGTGGTGGATCACTCTTTCACTGATCTTCATAACACCTTAACTGTGTGCTCTTTGTCGAAGATTTGCCGAGGAGAACATCCGCCGTGGCGGACTCATTGTAACTTCATATCTCTATAACTCCATAAATCTAATAGCCAAATCAACCATTCTCTTTGCAACATCTTTTCCAAAAATATCTGGATGCTCTCCTTCCGGTTTGAAATCATTTATTTGCTTTGGTAGCATATCATCATATTTTGATATTAACAGGTTCCATCCAGTACTAATTGTTTCCACCCATTCTGTTTCACCTCTTAATGTTATACATGGTTTCTTCAATAGATAAGCTTCTTTTTGTATTCCTCCCGAATCTGTTATTATTTTTTTGCAATGATTTTGTAAAGTAAGAAATTCCAAATACCCTTGTGGCTCAGTAAGAATTATATTATTAAAATTAAAGTTAGTATTTGACAAAACTTCTTTCGTCCTCGGATGAACGGGGAAAATCGTTTTTACACCTGACAAATCTACCAATTTTAATATTTTAATTAACTTTTCAGCGTCATCTACATTGTATGGCCTATGTAATGTAAGAATATAATAATCTTCAATATATTTTCTGATAACATTTTCAGTTCTTTTTAAATTTTCAAAAAGTACATCCGCCATTATGTCCCCTGACAAATAAACTATATCACTCAATCCTTCGCTTAAAAGATTATCGACAGCCGTTTGAGTTGGGGCAAAAAGATAATTACAGATGTGGTCACTTATAATTCTATTGATTTCCTCGGGCATCTTTCTGTTATAGCTTCTCAACCCTGCTTCAATATGTATAGAATTAATACCTAGTTTTGCTGCAACTAAAGAACCTGCAAGAGTAGAATTAGTATCACCAAAGACTATAACCATATCGGGTTTTTCATTCAATAGTACCTGCTCAATTTTAAAAAGCATCTTTCCTGTTTGTTCACCATGGTTTCCTGAACCGATTTCCAAACTAAAATCCGATTTTGGCAAACCCAAATCTCTAAAAAACACATCCGACATTTCATTATTATAATGTTGACCGGTATGACATATTAAATGCTCAATTTCATTATGTTTCAAAAATTCTTTATATAATGGTGCCAGTTTAATAAACTGTGGTCTCGCCCCCACAACCGAAATAATTTTCTTTGTTTTGCTCAAATTTTGCTATTTATCATGTATTATAAGTTCTTTGAAGAGCTTATCCACAAATTCCAATAAAAAAGTTGTAACATCTATTTTATCATTCAACATCTTTTCTCTTCGCTTTTTCCATTCTTGTTTCAAATCCTTTAACGTTAATAACTCTTTTATTTTCTCTATCATTTTTTCGAAATCATCAGGTAGATATGAATAACACAATCCATATTTTGTTTCTAAATCGTTTGGAACTGATAATTTCCCTGCAAATGAATTACACTTCAAAGAAGGTGTACCCAATACTGCTGCTTCAGATGTCATAGTTTGGCTATCTCCAATAAATATTTCCGCATAATACAAGAAACTATGTACCTTTGAAGGATGAAGATTAAATTGATATTCTTTTAATTCAGGTTCAATTTCTCTTTCTGTTGTAATAAATACTTTCCCATACTTTTGCAACATTTCAACTAACTTCAATTTATTCTCCAAAGTGATCCCCTTTATTCCAATATCATGATGGGCTTTAAAAACATTAAATCTCATGACATAAAATTTTTCTCCATCCTCTATCCCTGCTTCTCTTAAAACATGCGAATCGGGAGTAAACCGATTCGGATGCAAATAAGCTAACTCGTGATAGCCACGATAATAGATAGTATCTTTCTTTTTTCTTTTTTCTCTCAATGCATCAGGAGATAACAAAACATCACAATATGGATGAGCAAATTTTACGAACAAAGGCTCAACTTCATCGTCATCATCATCAAGAATTATAGATTTCATTTCACTAATCTTCGATACATGTGCAATGCTAATTGAAGTCCCTATTCCTATATCAACTTTTCTTCTTTTTATAATATTTCTTAGCTTTAGGTTATATTTTATTTGATTAATTCCTTTTGATAACAAATTATCCGCTTTTAATCCAATTGTTTCATATTCTATTCCATAATATTTTAGTAATGCAATTGCCGTATTTAAATTATCTTTAATAGTAAATAGCAATTCATTGCCGTTTTTTTTCATCTCGTAATAAAAATATTTAAATAGATGAACATGAGCAGGATGTCCAATGTCAATAAGTATTCTCAACTAAACTTGCTTAAAAATTTCAATCCGAGCTCTCCTGTTTTATATAATAATGGTTTATTAATTTTAAAAAACCTTCCATATTCAACCATTTCGCCCCCAAACTTTGATTTAAAATCTCTTACTCCGTATTTTTCTTCAGGTTTACCCGCACCCATCATGTCATAATATTTTAGACCATTTAGCAAACCATATTCTATTGGTGAATACGTTGCCAATACATTAGGAAAAATATGTTTTTGCTTAATATCCTCAGCTGCTTCATATAATTCATATATTGTGTTTTTGAATATTGGGCATACTACTCCCCCCACTACTTTACACTTAAACATAACTAATATAATTATGCCTAATTCTTTAGTTTCAAAAAATACTCTAAAAAAATCAAAGTTATTAAGAGGTTTTTTAACCTTAACTGAATATAACTCTTTAAGTATTTCATAATATTTTCTAACCTCACTAATATTTTCTGCTATTTTATAACTTAAACCGTTTTCCTTAGATTTTTTAAGTTCATATCTTTTATCTTTTTTAAGCTTACTATAATTAATTACATAATTTTCTAACGATACAATATAATTTAAATACCGCTTGTATTTAAATCCTTTATCTGAAAACACCTCTTTAAAATCACTCATATCATAAATATTTCTAAACTCTGTGTACATCGTTTCTTTTTTACAATACTTATTTAAATGGGTCAATAATAAACTAACAATTTCATTTTTCTCTTTTGGTCCTTTTTTTTCATTTATTAAAGGACCACCCCAAATAATAGCCCTTCTCGACATATATTTTTTAATGTTTTTTCCATTATTGATAACTACACCTTTCAATAATCCTAATACCTCATCACCATCAATTACAGCAAACACAAATGGTTTATGGTTTTCAACCGATTCATAAAATTCATATGCTTGAAGAGATTGAAAAAAATTACCATTCGAATGATTTAATACAAACTTTTCGATTTCATTTTTATATAAATCAGTATCCTTTATTATTTCCATTTAATATAAAGAAGATAATTGTTTTTTTCTATTATTAATAAAATTGCATAGGGCAAATAATAACCATGCTTGCCAACGAATATAATCTATTTTTGAAGTATAAAATTTATTATCGAAAAAATATGCTACATTTTTCTTTTTATCAAATAAATTATCAATTGTCCAATTAACCACTTTAATAGCAAAATCATTATCTGCAATTTTTGAAAACAATATTATTGCATTGGCACAATCTCTTAATTCAGTTTCGAGAATAAATGATCGGCCCTGGCTTTTATTGTATTTTCTATGAAAATGGAGTGGTCTGTTTCCGTCAAATAAATTTGATTTATAATTATATAATGATCTTCCAAATAGTTCATTATAATGTTCATTATTGACATATTTATTCATTTCATAAATTGAATCCAAAATAAATGCCGTATGAAATCCATCAGAATAGTTTAATAATTCGGAATATGGCCAACTCCCGTCCGAACGCTGTACTCTATATAAATAATTTAATATTTTTTTGATTTTAATAAGATAGACATCTTTCGGATCAATCGAGTACAGTTTAGCATAGAATTTTCCAATTTTTGCCGTTGCGTTAGGTACTTCTGCAAATTTATTAAAATGATAAGAATAATAAATTTCATCAACAGTTTCTACATTAGGTAATTTATTTTCCAATAAATTTTTAAATTTGTAAATACATTCATAAATTAAAGGGTCATTACTATATTTAAATAAATCTAGAAAAGCATAAATAACAAAAAGACTAATTATTAAAGAAGTAACACCGGGACCAGAAGTATATTCGCTAAGTGATATTTTAAAAGTAAATCCAGAGGAAAAATACTCATCGGAAAAATCATTTGGTTTATTATTAAGGAAATAAGTGACCAATTTGTTGATTTCGGATTTGTTTTTATTATAATCATCAATTATCAATGAATTTAAAATAAGTGCATTTGCTTTGCTATTTATGCACATAGGGATTTTTAATATTTTGCGAAAATTGATTGGAGATATTTTATTTATAAAAGATAGTTTAGCCTGAATTCCAGTACTTTGTTTTACAAATAACTTTAAATTAGAATTGGATAAATCATAAGGATCATAGCCTAAATATTGATGCTCTTTTAACTTGAGTTTAATATTGTTAATAATAAGTCGAATATCGTTCATAGTTGTTTTATAAGTTCGTATTTAATACTTAATAGGAAAAAACATCAAAGTTAGAATAAATTTATTTTATGATAAAATGGGTATCATTGGATTTAATTTAGTAAATGATGAATATCTAAATTGATAAACATATTTAATAATTGAAAATGTAAATTAAACGTTTTACAACATTTGATGCAATAAAATGATTTGACGCAAATAATATGTTATTTCTTGATATATTATCTAATATATTTAGATCTTTAAATATGCATTCAATTTTGCTCTCAATTTCTTTTGTTGATAATTCTTCCAAAAAATACCCATTAATTTTGTCTTTGAAAAAATCAACTAGGCCTCCCACTTTAGTTGTAACAATTACTAAACCTTGAGCCATACATTCGAGAACAGAGTTTGGCATTCCCTCTGAATAAGATGGAAAAAGTAAAATATTTGAATCATTTAAAACCACTTTTTTCTCTTCATCAATAACATAACCATAAAATTTTATATTCTCAATTTTAAGTTGATTAACAATCTTTTTAACATTTTCCAGTTCAGTTCCCGTTCCGACTATCTTAAACTCGAAATTATAACCCCGTTTTTCTAAATTATTTACAGCATTTATGGTTTCATAAATACCTTTATATTTTTCAATCCTTGAATAAAACAAGAATACTAGTTTTGAAAAATCTTTTTTATCCTTTCTAAGTAAGTTATCATCCACTACTGTTGACTCAACAAATATAGGCTTTTCATAACCCCAATCAATTAGTTTTGATTTAAAACTATTGGAAAGTACTACAAATGTATTTGCATTAAAATAATTCTTTTGAAACCAAGATAATCTTTTATTTTGAATATCGGATAATATTGCATCATCAAGTCCTCTAAAGAAAACAATAGATTTCTTATCTAGAAAACAAATTATTTTCAAATATATTGCATCCCTTTTTAATCCGCCCCATCCTAAAGAAGTATTGAGAACAATTGTCCCATAGTCAGAGTGTATAATCAAAATAATAAATTTAATATAATCATATATATATTTTAAGGCTTTAAAATATTTATGATTAGTGCTGCTTTTCTTTTTGTTATTATTAAAACCGCGATAAAAATAATAAATATTATTTGGAAAATAACTTTTTAACGTGCGATAATAATTTGCTATACCACCATAATGATTTAGATGTGGTGTTATTATTAATATATTATTTCTGTGTTCTTTGCTCATTGCTCTTTAAGTTAATAACATCATTTACTCTTAAATCATACGATTCGTTAGTATTGAAATCACCCTCTTCAAAAATCCACTCACCTTTTATATTCACATACCTCCCTATTTTTTCTCCTACTTTCATAATATAACTTTGAACATGTCCAAATATAGTTTGCATTTCATTTATAACGTAACCATGGTCTTCATGTTCAAATATATCCACAGCCATTGAATTAAAATGATATTTATCGCAAATATTTTTTACAAAGGTTAAAAGACTTTCTTGAGGATGAACATATTCAATTCCCTTTGTTCCACTTGCCATTTCACCTATTTTGGTTTTTTTATGCCCAAAATATGATTGACCTATTTTAACAATCCTCCATTCATAATCGTGGCAAATGTATTCTTGGAAAATAATTAAACCTATTTGTCTATCAGATAAAATTTCGAAATATTTCTTTAATCTTTTTTTAAAATAATCATAATCATGTAAAGTTTTCATAAACCATTTGACAGGTGAACCAATCTTACGATTTGGACCAAATCTTCTTTTTATTCCTCTCTTTGAAAATGCATTATCCACATATGATTTTGCTGCTTTATAATTATTAATTATTTTCACACCCGATCCTGACGCACCTATTGATGTTTTCCCAACAATTGGGTACTTGCAATTATTAATATGATAATAAGCTTCTTTTTTGCTATAATAAATCTTGGTATTCGGATGAGGAATATTTTCGGCTTCTAAAAAATATGCCAACAATTTTTTATTTTCGTGATATATTATTTCTTCATATTTGGGATATACAAAATATTTTAATACTTTTGATATAATATAAACTCTTTCGTTGTATAAGTCTTTGAACCTTTGAACCTCACCTGGCGGTTTAAGTAAAAAACAATCATATTTCCTCATTTTAACTTTTTCTAACCAATCACTTGCTGTTAGATCTATAATATCAAACTTTATCCCGTATTTTTTACAAGATTTTTCCCACTGCAAAGTCGAATTCTGGTTCTCATTTGCTAATAAAGCAAATATAATATTATTATTCATACAAAATATATTTCAAATATTAAAATATCGTAGGTTTTTATTTAAATTTATAACATTAGTAAATATATGAATATTACCTTCAATTGGATCAATCTGATCGGTTTTTAATTTATGTTCCAAATCGTTAATATCATATAATAAAGACAAATTATTATTAATGTTTTTAAATTCCTGAATAATAAATTCCTTTATCCAATTTCCATATGGAAAGTTTTGAGGATATTTAGATTTATTCAAATATCTCCCCATACGTTTTATGATATAAATATTCTTGTTTTTCAAATAATCATTATTAGAATAAAACCCCTTTTTTGCATAATCTAAGTCTGATAATTCTGGGAATAGTTTATGACTAATATTCACTTGAAACTCTGGGTAAAACATTTTTTTAATAAAATTATCCCTGGGATTATTTTTTGATAGCATTGAATAGTTTGAAGAAAAAAGTAATTCTAGAAAATCAATATCCATATATGGATTAATTACATATTTATACTTTGTATTGAAAATTGTAGTATCTTGATAATCATGTATACAACCGACAACATAAAAAACAAACAAGAATTCATTTATAATATGTTTTTCGTTAGTATTAAAGAAAGGATGTTTTTTTAACATTAGGAGTATATTATTAATCTCATTGTGATCGATTTTTATTTTTTCGTTGCTAAGAATATTCTTTAAAATATTGTGTTTATTGTTTTTATTAAGTATCCAGTTTTCTGCAAATTCAGAAGTAATATATTTATTGTAAACTAAACCCTTTATATAATCTCCTCCCATAAATCCACCAAATAGAATATCACTACATGGATAGCAATTTGACTCTTGTTCAACAGCATCAAGTCTATGAGCACGATGAATGTTTATTAAGGTATTCCCTAACTTTATTATTTTATTTGAATACTCACTAAACCAATTAGCGGTTGGGGTCGAAACAAAATGATTATTGTAATCTAATCCAGCCCTTTTGGCAATGAGTGCTGCGACAATGCAATCTGAAGACATCGGATTTCCGAACGAAAATGCTTTTGGCTTATATCCAAGTCCCAAAAGTGCGTTTAATATCAACCTTGTATCGTTACCTCCGGTAAGTGTCAAAGATATTTTTTCTGGTTTTAAATATTGTATATAGTTATTTATTATTTCCTGCCAATGAATTGATAAATACTTGAAATCATAAATCTCTTTTTTTAGAGAGACCAAATTTATTGGATCCCAGTATATATCTATAGTGATTTCATTCTCAATTATTCGCAATACTGTTGCCGGATTAGAGAATGTCAAATTATAAAACAATGTATTACCTTGGACAAAATGTTTCATCAAACTAAATATTATTGCGTTTTCCCTGCTGAAGGACAATTTCACATTATCTGAAATAAATTTCATACTATTAGATAATATAAAATTATTACTATCTCTATAAATAAAATACTTTTTCAAACTATGTATATCATTAAAAATATAATATGAAGTACCCTGTTTAATAATTATATTAAAAGAACCTTTAATATATTTAATAAAATTAAATTTGTATCTTGAAAATAATTTATAAATTAATTCATGTTTTGTTAAATTTTGATATTCATTAAAATGGGATTTTCTAGGTATAATATACCCTTCTATATATGCAGAATATTCATTCGGATCATAAAAGCTAACCCAATTAACATTAGTACTGATTCCATTTAATGTTGATGAGTTTAATTCAATATTAAGGTTTGAAATGAACCATTCCATTTTATAATATATTTAAATGTTTTTTGAAATCCTTAATAATTATGCTAATTTTTTTAAGATTAGATAAATTAAGTAAGTTATTTAATGGACTTCGATAGTAACCACAAAAATAATCAAATAATCTGTCCCATAATGTTTCTTTTAATATTATTATTAATGAGAATACTCTCGTTTTATTTTTTAGAATATTCACATATCTTAATAATTTAAGTTTTCTAATAATATTAATCCCGGGTAAAATAATATAATTGCCAATTAATTCTTTCGTTGGAATAATCGTTTCAATATTAATATTTTCATTAATTATTAAAATAATTCCCGTTTTTGTTTTCGTTCTTAAAGATCTTAATTTCCCTTCCCAGATGAAATCACCATAGCAAAGTTGCCCCATGTTGTAAAAAATTGGTTTTTCTTTAAATAATTCATAAGGCTGTATTGTATGAGAATGATGCCCTATTAATAAATCGACACCATTATTAATTAACTCTCTAGCATGTGATTGTTGTTCCTTTGTGTAATAACGGGAATAATCCACACCCCAATGAATATTAAATATTACCTTATCTTTTTTATCCTGTTTATACTTCTTAATGTCCTTGATTGCATTCTCTTTATTAAAATAATTTATATACAAATCTGTGTAATTCTCGGTTTTTGGATTTGTACTTAGGTCTACATATGAGAAAATATAAATCGTTTCATGCTGATAATTCAAAACTATTGGATCAAGATGTTGTTCTTTCCACCCGGCACCAGTATGCAGAATTTTCAATTCATCTAACAAATTTATTGTTGCAATTAAGCCAGACATTTTGTAATCATAAATATGATTATTCGCCAAAGTTAAACAATTAATATTTAAAAATTTTAATAAATATTTCGTTACTTCGTAGTTAGAATAATTGATTATCTCCTTATATTCATTAACCTCAATACCATTTTTTATTGGGGATTCTAAATTTGCAGTAACAACACTATAATTTTTTAATAATTTGGAAATGTTTTGAAATCTTGTTGTATTAAATTCAGGTTGAGAGTGAATAAGACCATTGAAAGATACATCACCTAATATTGCAATACTCATTTTAATATCATAGAATATAATTCAATATATTTGTTTGTCATTGTACTAATGCTAAAATTATTTTTGATTGTTTTTCTTGCTTCCTCTCCTAAATTAATTCTAAATTGTGAATCGTTTTTTAACAGTAATAATTTGTTATAAACATCAATTTCGTCAAATGGATTTACGAATAATCCATTAATACCATCCTTAATTATCTCAAGATTACCCCCTGCCTTTGTAGCAATCACTGGAATTCCGCATGCCATAATTTCAATTATTGAATTTGATATACCCTCTGCATGATTAATAGTATTTGTAAGTAAAACACCGATATCAAATAATTGTATAATATTTTCAACTTCGTTTCTACTCCCAAGAAAATAAAAATTATTTTTAAATTCATTACATATTTCAGACTTAATTTCATCTTCTGTGAAACCGCTACCAATAAACACACAACCAAGGTCAATTTTTTTTCTAAGTAGTTTTATTATTGCATATACCAATGTTTTATGATCTTTTGCTTCAACAAAATTTGCAACCATACCAACAATAAATTTATGCATAATATTTAGGTCTTTCTTTAATTGTACCTTTTCATTTACGACAATACGGTTAAAATCAAATCCATTATAAATAACACTATATTTATCGTCAACTAATAACGAGTATGTCTTCATACCGGAATAGGAGTTTGCCACTACTTTATCTGATAGTAGAAAGTTTATTTTAGACAATATCCAATATTTTGAAAATCTCTTAATGGGGGAGGAATATCTAATTGAACCATCTATTAATTTTATTTTGAGAAGTTTGGAAATTAATAAACAATAAAAAGTACATAAAGAGCACCAAGAGTGTATAATATCCGGTTTAAACTTAACAATATTTTTCCATATACTCAATATAGTATATATATTTTTTCTTTGAATGTTTATATACGGAATACCATAATCAAGGAATTTCTCATACTCAATATCTCTACCAAGAATTATTACATAATAGTTAACATAAGAATAATTACTAATATTGCATAATAATTCAACAAATTGTCTTTCTTTTCCTCCTTTTCTTAAATTATTTATAATATATAATAATCTCAAATTGATAGTAAATATATTTTAAGTTTTTCTGAATAAGTAGTATAATTAAATAATTTAAAACACAATTCTTTACCTTTTAATCCTATTTTTTCAGCAATTTCAGGATTATTAATTATGTAATACATTTTTGCAGCAAAATCTTTATTTTCGTATTTGGTTGCTATCAAGGCCGAATATTCGTTAATCAAATATTTAGCAGGCTCACCAAATCTCGTTGTTACAACCGGACAACCGCTTGCCAAATATTCTCCCAATTTGTGCGGAAACCTTGATATATCTCTAATATTATTCCTGATTGGAATTAGTAATCCACAACTATTGTACATATATTTAACTAGTTCTGTATAATCAAGTGAAGAAAATAGTTTTATTCTATTTGAATTGTCACATAATTTTATTTTTTCCTTAATTCGGTTAATTTCATTAGTATTGCCATTAGTAATTAAATATAATTTATACACATTATTCTTAACTAGAATAAAAGAATCAATTATAAATTCAATTATTTCATAATATGCTGCACTACCAACAAACAAAAAGTATTTCTCAAGATTTGGCAATTTAGACATATTATGGAATGTTTGACAATCAACTAATACTGGTATTTTCAGAAAAGATATGCCCGGTTTCTTTTTTTTGATATAATCTATCAAGAAATCACTAATAGGAAGAATACCATCTATAAATTTCAAAAATAATTTATCAAATAAGTAATAATTTGCTTTTGTCAAAATATTCTTTCTTGACAACGCGAAAGGAAACTCATGATATATTAAAACAACTTTTGTATTAAAACATTTTGACAACAATTTATAAAACATCAGATTAGCAATGTTCTTAGTACTTAGAATAGCGTAATTGGGTTTTATTTTGCTAAAAAAAAATATTTCGTTCAAAATACTTTTATATTTATAATATATTTTTATCGGTCTGTTTTTTAAAGGGGTATTTAACAAACATGATTGATAATAGACCATTCCCTTATAATGGCCAATACCAAATATATTTTTACGTTTTATACCTGTTCTATTTACAATAAATATTTCAAATCCAATTTCCTTTAAGGAACGCCCAACCAATTCTATCTTTCTTGCTTCAGCAAATCCTAATGGATAACCGCTATTACTATACATCAATACTTTTTTCACTTAAATGTTTAAAGTTTATTTCTCTTTTGGGAGATTATATTTTGTTTATATATTTTATTATAAATAAGTGCTATCACCAAGCCCATCTCAAATAACTTAAAATATGGTAAAGTAAGATTTGCAAGTGCAAATGTAATAAAAGCACTATGACTACCCCAAAAGCCACTAATACGAGCAACCATGGTTAAATTTTTTAATAAATAAAAGAAAAATATAATAAACAATAATCCCCCAAATATTCCGTATGTATAAAATATATATAGCCATCCCACATGAATTGTTGACGACCTACCTTCTAAGATTTCATCTAACTTAGCAGTGTTTTTCATACCTGCACCAAAAAATGGGTTAATAGGAAATATTTCAGAAAACACTTCAAAAGCAATTAATCTTGATGAGGCTCCTTTTTCATAAAGAGTCGGCTTATTAGTCTCTAATATTCTTTCCTCTATTACATTATTAACGTTTACTTTTAAAACATATTGTAGAAAACCTAATGTAAGCAAAACAATTGTTAAAACATAAAAAATAGTTTTTATTATTTTTACAAAATCCCGTTTCCCGTAAAAATATCTTTGAAATAAATTATACAGAAAAGAAACCATTACATATCTGCCTTTACTAAGAAATGATATCGCTCCTGATAATAAAAGAATTAAAGTGGTTTTCTTTTTATTTAATAGCAACTGACCTGTGTAAATACAAGAAATGGCTATAAAACTAATACCGAGAGAGTTTCTTCCAAGCCATGAATAAATAGATAAACTAGAACCTCTTTCATATAATATCATATTCAAATATTTTTCACTTTGATCTATTTGAACAAAAAATTTGGGATTGAACATTTGAACTACTGAAGCAATAAAACTTACGATTATAATATTAAACAAAAGAGTGTTTGATATTTTTAAAAATTTTGGGGGGATAACTGTGTTTTCAACGATAAGAAACACCAAAAAGGCAATTAAAAATATATTATTTGCAATATATTTTGCAATAGACATTGTATCTAGAATATCAAGAATAATAATATCGTTTATTATTGAGTATAACAGAAATAGAAAGAAAAATTTTAAATATATCGGAAGAAATATCTTTTCACCTTCTACTATAATTTTTATAATAATTATTATGCTAAACAATAAATAAAAATATTCATAATTCAAATTGAACAGAAGTTTAATAACCCATGCAAAAAATGGTAGAAAATAAATTGAAAATAAAAATATTAATTTAATATTTAATTTCAACTATAAATTTTAATAATATAAATATAATAATGTTTTATGGTTTTATAAAATATCTGCAAGTTGGCGATGAATAGTGTAAATACACATTAATATTATTATTCTTTAGAAATTCGTCCGTTGCTTTCTTGCATCCTTCATATTTCCCGTAATCGTCAATAATTACAAAACCACCTTTCGTAACTTTAAAGTAAAGATGCTCCAAAGGTATTTTTACGGATTCATACCAGTCACCATCTAATCTTAAAATAGCGATTTTTTTGATTCCAACCGTTTCTTTAGGAATTGTATCTTGAAACCAACCTTTATGATAACTTACTAACTCTTTTGGATATTTAATAACCTTTTCAATTAAATTAATGTTTTCATCTAATGTACCTTCACCCCCATATCTTTTATATAATCCTATTAAAGGTATTAATTCACCATTTGTATATGTATTTTTCCCTCCAAACTCTTTAATTTCATTAATTGCTTTTTCTCCGTCCATATTTTCATTAGGAGCACAAATTCCTTCGAATGAATCAAAAAGATGTATTTTTCTCTTTCCTCTTCCGAATTTTAAACTTACTAATGCCATTAAACCAATAGCCCCTCCTTTCCAGACACCACATTCAACATAATCACCTTCAAGATTTAGATTTTCTAAATATCGGCATTGTTCATAAAGTGTGAGCAAATTAACATAAGGGAGCATGGAATTTTTTCTAATTAATTCAATTGCTAGATTTGCTTCTTTTTCAAATTCATAACCCAAATTACGATTAATATCATCATAAAAAGAATATTTATTTCTTTTTGTTATTTTAATAATGCGAAATCCAAATAAACTAATTAGATTTTTAATATATTTTTTCATAATATTGAACACATTTAAATTTATTTAATAAAAATACTTTTCTAATTTCAATACTTGATCTTCGATAGTTGTTTTACGAAGTCCATATTTTCTGCATCTTTGTGACAGAATAATTTTTTCGGTATATGTTAATGTGATAATTTTTAAGATACAATCAGCTAACTGATTAGAATTATATATATCCGCTAATAAACCTGTTTCGTTTTCAATTATCAAATCATTTGCTACACCAGTTCTAAAAGCAACAACAGGCGTTCCGCACATGAGAGAAAGGTTAACCATTGTGGGACCAGTATCTTCTATTGATGGTGATACAAAAACATCAGACGCCGAAAATGCAAGGGGCAAATCTTTTTCTTGATCTAAATAATCTATTGAAATAAACTTAAATTTTATATTATTTCGTATATCTTCATCGATTTTTCCAGAGATTAATATTATAATATTCTCATTAGGAACCTTATCATATAATATTTTCAATGCTTCAATTAAGTATTTAAAGCCTTTTCGTGGGTTTTGTAAATTTTTGGCTCCAATGAATATTACTTTGTGCAAATCAGTAAGATTGAATTTCGATCGTGATGTTTTCTTGTCAATAGGTTTAAAAATGTTTTTATTTATAGGGAAATATATCAGCTCCTTAATATTATCTTTAAAAAGTGAAGAATTATTTAATTGCTGGTGCTGCCAAGTAGAAAAACTAAAAACAAGTAACGGAATATTTTTTAAGTTAATTTTTTTGAAGGCCATATTCTTATATGTAATATCATATTTATCTGTCGAATAAATCGCCGGACAATTTCCGCATTGGTGATGATATCCTTTGCAATCCCAAGCATAATGACAACCTCCGGTCATACCTGCCATATCAGGTAATAGCCAAAATATTTTACATTTATATTTATCGTAAATCTCTCTTATGTTTTTAGTGTTTAAATAATTATCTATAAATAAGATAAAAAGGATGTCAACGTTGAAAGGTATTTTGTCCGTAAATTTTTTTGTTTTGTACCACCCCTTAGTCTCGTTAATGCTGTAAAGATTATATTTGTCATCATCTGTCTTAAGTGCATATTTTCCTTTAATTAAGAAATAACAATACCTGGATATTCTATTTATGATTTTTTTAATATACTTCCAGTATAATTTGTTGTGCATTGAAATAACATCAATATTTTCGTTATCAGAATATTTAACAAATATTTTTGTATTATATCCTTTTTCTTTAAATCCTTCAAAAAGATTAAATGCAATAATACCTGCTGCATCTTTACCTGGATGTGAAATTATTAATATATTTTTCTTTATTGATTCCATAAGCCCTTTGCTTTTCCACTAACAATTTTCCTGTATTGAATTGGAAAAATAGAAATTGATATTAATCCAAGAATAGTGTTTGTTAATAAAACACCGGATATTCCTATTAATTTCCCTAATAGTAAGGACAATGGGATATTTATAAGGGCTATAGTAATACTCACAACAAGCTGTAATTTAAGTTTACCTATCCCGTTTAAAAATATACTGAATATATTACTAAATGAAAATATTAGGGCATTCATGCATACAATTAAAGAAAGTTCAAAAGGTATATCAATTTTATTTCCGATCCAATAATTATAAATATATGCTGAACTGAAAAGCAACAATAATCCAAAAATTGAAAACAAAATCCATATCTTAAACAGATTTCGTACTGAACTTTGTATCCATCTAAAATCATAAATTGTATATGCTTCCGTAAAGGCACTCCAAAACGGCGTAGATATTATGCTAAATCCAAGAGTAATTAGACTAAATAATTTAAATGCAATATTATAGGGTGTTACATTCGAAACTCCGAAAAGTTGTGCAATAATAATATTATTTGTTTGGTAAAGTAATAGACCAGCTAATTGTATAATAAAAAATTTTATTCCCAAGTTTACCAAGCTGCTGGAATATTTAAATTGTATAGACTTTAATGATGGTCTATAAGGTTTGTATTTCCCATTAAAAAACCAAATACTCGAAATAAATAAAACGAAGACAGGAATACTGCTTAAAGCTATACTTAAATATAACAGTGAACCTGAAGTTGTTTTTATTAAAATAAATATCGTAATTAATGTTAATATTTTGCCTATTAAATCAAATGTTTCTGCTTTAGCCAAACGTTGATCTGCGGATAATATAGTAGTTATAATTTTCAGTATAAAACGAAAGCAGAAAAAAGTAAACACAATTAATGCAATTAAACTTAATTCTGAATTTAAATCAATATTAACATTTAGTATTTTGTTATAATTGAGGTATGGATTTACAAAAATGAAAACTAAATATACAATGGTAATTATTATTAACAAATAAGCATATGTTGTACTTACGTAAATCTTTGCAAGTTCATGTTTATTATTAGCTAATGCTTGAGCAAAATTATTTCTTAAACCATTTGTCAACCCAATATCAAAGAAACCAAACCAGTTTACTACAGAACTAAGAGTAATCCATATTCCATATCGGATAGGATCAATGTAATCAAGTGTAAGAGGCACAAGTATAAAACTAATTAAAATACTTAAGCCTTTAATTAAGAATGAGCCAGTAATATTTAAATACGCTCTTTTCGTTCTATTATGATTCACTCCTAATTTTACGAGAAGGTTATTAGCTTTTATATGTAAGTAAGCTAACATTTTAATCTTTAAAATAAATTCCATCAATTTGATACATACGTCCAGTGTTATAATCTACGGTACCAGGCTCTATTGACATTAATTTAAAATTGTATTGAGATAAATATCCAATTATCTCGCACAATAATTTTTCATCTTTATATAATGGATCAAATGACATTTCAAGTTGTAATCCAACTATATTTTTTAAAGATTTTACTCCTCCTTCTAGAATATTAAATTCATATCCTTGAGCATCAATTTTAACAAATACATTATTATATCCCAGGGTTAATTTATTAAAAACTGAATCAATTTTATTAATATAAATATCTTCTTTTCCAATATATTTCGACGATGGTCTAATTATTTCGTGAATTGGAAGCATATCAAGTAATGAACTACTATCAGTATTACCGGCAATATTAATTACACCTTTTCCTTCTGTGTTTCCAAAAGCATAATTAAGCGCTTTCCAATTATTTGAAAACTTTGCTTTGCTTTCTAGTATATTAAATTCGTTTTTTAAGGGCTCAAATGAAATAACATCCCCTCGATATTTATTTTTAAATAATCCTTCCGCGTACTGCCCTACATTAGCTCCAATATCTAATACTAAATCAATATTGTAATAATTTAGTAATTTAATCCTTCTTAATATATAATCTTTACGAATATTGATTTTTTCAAAAGTATAACCGTGCTTACTTAAACTTTTTGTCAAAAGCTTATAAAATGTTTTTTTTAATGACATGCTATAAATATATTAATATAAAATATTGTCTCAATTTATTGATTTTTATTAATTTTACAAACAGTTAAAATTTATTTAAATAAAATTGTTTTTATATATTTGGAGAATATTGAATTGCCTGAATAGCAATCTAAAAATAAAATTAAGGATAATTAAATATAAAATAATTTAATTAATCTTTATAATCACATTAAATTGTACGAAATATTATTTCTTTATCCGTTTGATTCCATATTTCATTTAAAAGATAAGAATCTTTAAAAAAGGTTGCATAATATTTTGAATACGTAATAATATCAAATCAAGGTTAATTCTTTTTCTTTCAAGGCTATTTCTATTTATTAATTTCGTGCTTTTTTATCAATACTGATAAATTAGTCAAAAAAGGTGACCGTTTTTCATTATACTTTTAACATATAGTAAATTTTGCTAGTATTTGTTGTAATAAGGATTAACTTTATTTGTGTGTGTCTATCTCTGTTTAAGTTAAATTATTAATATTTTCAATTTATCCAATCCTTTTGAGTCATAACAAGATTAATTTTAAAAGTGACACTTCATTTTATTCTTGATTTTTTCTGATATTTGAGAAATAGCATAAAATGATACACACACAATAATAAAAACAGTGGGTGAACGATATCTTTCCAAAGGCCATATCATATATATGTGTATGATACCGTGAAGAATAGGTATTAAGGAGATTATAAATCCCGAATATATTTTCTTTTTTAACATAAAATATAATCCAATAATATAAAACGGTAGAAATATTCCATACAATAATATTCCCGCCAAATTGTGCCACAATGACCATAATTGAGGTCTATACCCATCTTGAATAAAAGTTGGATTTATGTATGCAGGTTGCCAATAATTAATAATAGCTTTTAAATACATTTGTCCTTTATCAAATTTGTATGGTGTAATGTTGTGTAACTTACCAAACTCGATTGCTTTTATTTTTCTTGCTGTTATGGTGTCACGTTGGGAATCCTCATAAGAGAAATTCATCTCATTAATATTAGAACCGATTATTTCTGAGGTAAAAACAGTCGTTCGTGGTGATATTATGACCAACTGATTAAATATTATATAATTTCTTATCAGCCAAGGAGTCATTAAGATAAATACAATCCCCGTAAACTGAATTATCGGTTTAATAATTTTCTCCCTTGGCATATTCCGTTTTACGAAAAATAACATAGTTAACAACGGAAAATACATGAAGTATCTTTCATCAGAATGGATTAATAAAACAAATGATATGGAAAGAACAAAAATATAAAATAACTTGAAATCATATTTAATTGATTTAATTAAATAATATAATGTTAATGGAAGAAAAAAGAAAACTAAAGGTTCTTTCAAAAGATGAGGATTATACTTGCAATAATCTAAATAAAATAAACCCCAAATTGAAAATAAGATTGCGATTTTCCGATTAAATAATTCTTTTCCAACCAAATATAATAAAGGAACAAGAAGTGATGTTAAAATACAATTCAAAATAAATATCGGGATATATGAATTACCAATAATTTTTAAAGATATTGCAATTATTATAGGTAATAATGGTGCAACCTGCATGTGTCTTCCATCATTTATTATTCTGGGATCCCAAACACCACTTGATATCTGAGTTCCCATTGAAAGGTATTCCCAATCATCTGCCCAACTGGCTGTATTATTATTATTAAATGCTATAAATGCATATATTGATCTCAACAAAAAAGTGACAATAAATAATAATATAAGAAAATGTCTTTCATTATTTTTTAAATAATATGTAATAGAATTATTTTTAATCATACATGATTTATAAGTCTTCTTGTAGCATTTAATGAAAAAAATAATCTGGTCTTTTCAAAAATGTTTTTAATTTATCGATAAATGATAAAATGAATATTATATTCCCCAATTATCAATAAAAACAAAAAAATAGAGGATGTCCCCGAAAATATCCGACTGGGATTTTTTTAAATATCAATATTGTTCAATACTTATTAATCTCAATTCTCGAGGTATAAAATATGAAAATAAATCTTAAGAAACTCAAAATTGTAAAAGAAGTAGTCAAATACCGGTAATTTGATATTTGTTTTATTGGGGTAGCGCAAATTAGATTTTTACTAAAAGGTAATTCAAAATATAGTATCTTTAGTTGCTTCGTTACTCATCAAGGTTTGCCGTGATTAATCACTTGTCTCTCCAGGAATCGGCTCATCAAGTAAAATAAACTCACGTTGCACTAAGCAAATCGACCACTTCTTCTCGTCAAGTGAAGGCATAGATTTAGTTCTATTAGTAGTGCACCTTTGTCTTTTGTTCAATTCCATCTGAAGCAGAACAATATTCCATATCAACTATTTTCTTAAAATTTCTTGGATTGTATTTTGCGTTAAATATATTAAATTTAATTTTATTTCTCGTTAAAAAAGACTGGCTTCTTCCACGTAGTTATGCAGAACTTATCCCAATTTTTAGACTATTTAAATAATTTAACAAATGAAGAAGTCAGAAGTTAATTATTTCATTTATTTGTTCATCCGCAGTATATACTTCCTGCTTAACACCATTAAATTAACTGTTCCAAACAAAATCAGGTCTCCCGAAATTATCCAAAGCCTTGAAACTATAGATATTATTATTGCTGTTGTCTCTCCCACGATACTGCTTAATAATATAATCAATATCCCCTCTCTTGCCCCCAGCCCTGAGGGCATAAAAAATGCCAAAAATCCAGCAAATGAGGATACTGAAAATAATCCAGTCCAATAAAGAAACCCGGTATCGCTGACGTTTGTTATAGAATTAACCAAAATATAGAAGGCAAATCCAAATAAAAACCATATAGTTAAATAGCCAAAGTAAATTATTAATATATTCTTGTATTCATTTTTTATATGGTTGGTAATAATTTTATCGGATTTTATAGTATTTAATATTTTTATTAAATATTCTACTATTTTTGGATGTATTATTATAAAACTAAATATTCCTACCGCGTTAAAATACAATCTGTAATCTTTTAAATAATCATAATCTATGAAATTTTGTATTATGCTAAATAATGTTATAGATGCCAATGTCGTAAGAAGTAGTTCGTAGTACGAACTGATTATAAACCCCTGAATGTTTTTCTTCCGTCTTTTATAAATTAGATATAGATATCCGTACCCTAATACACGTCCCGGTAAATATTTTCCTAACTCAGAATTAATACGTTTAGTTATAGAAAGACTATAATCTAAATTGCACTTGAAAATCTTCGTAATTAAATGCCATAAATTCAAATTATAAAGTATTGAAAAAATTAAGATAAATAATGATATTAATAAAAAATATATGTTTATCTTAAAATCATAATTAATAAGATTTTGATAATTATTAAAAATATATTGTATAATAAAAAAAACAAATACCGACGTCAGTAATAATTTAATTAATTTCAAAAACTTATTAGCTGACATAAGCATATAATTGTTTAAATATAATAAAGCATAATTTATACGTCGTTCTAATCATTGCAGTTTTTTTTCCAAAATAATGATTAACCAAGGAAACGGTTTATAAATTTTGATAATATTAAAATGAGTAGAAAAAAACTTTGACAAACTTCTTACAGAATAGTGATTTATATGCCCGGGTGTATTACCTCCAAATCTTATATATTTTCCTCTTAAAATATTACTAAATTTCCATATTGGTTCGTTAGGTACAGAAATAACAACATTCTTTCTACTGACACGACACAATTCTTTTTTTGCTTTCTCCGGAAATTCTAAGTGTTCCAAAACTTCTAAAAGAAAAATGCAGTCAAAGCTGTTGTCTTCTCTTCTCATTTCATAGACAGATTCTTGCGTAATTATAAAAGGTAAATTAATTGTACTTAATTTAGTAACATACCTCTCGTCATACTCAGATGCCTCGAAATGTTGATTTTTTAGCATTTTAAATAATCTTCTGGAGGACTCCGCGGCTCCACATCCGACTTCAAGTATTCTTGCGTTTTGCGGTATGTTTTTAACAACATCTTCAATCTTACTAAAGAAATTGTCAAATAATTTTTTAACTAATTTGTTGTTGCTATCATACTCTTTTAAACAATAATCAAATAACTCGTCTGCTGATAAGTGCTCTTCTTGTTTCATTTAATTTGTCTTTTATCAATTTTTTATTCTTTGTTTGTTATTTCAATAAAGGGTTTTAATTTCATTAACAACTTTAATTGTATATTTAAAATCCACTTGTATTGTATTGCAATACCACTGAATTGAATCCCACCTGGGTTTATTTTCCTCGATTGATTTCTGAAGCGCTTCTTCTCTATTTAAATCGCCCTCTCTAATTTGATTACTACTGAATGTATCATTTTCTGTGAATCCGGCAACTATGTAATAAATATAATTATAAAATGCAGCTGTACCGTCTCCTATGCGCCAGGTTGTATTTGTTCCCGGGTCTGTTTCCCAATCGTATTCCTCAAGTAATGTTTTAGTAATAATATCTTCATCCCATTTTATATAGCTAAAAAGATTAATGTTTTGATGCTCAATAACATAATATGATTTAAATGCATCGAGCGTGTCAAGCATTGATGTGTTTAAATAAGCAGTATTAAGTAAATATTCTTTTCCGTAATATAAGAGCATTTTAATCTTGTCTTTTGTTCTTAAACTATATGTATCTCCTTTTTCAAATTTTGGCGGGATTCCGCAAAAACCTGACTTGAAATTTGTTATCTCCAGCAAATTTTCACCTAAAATAGAAAGTTTGAGATTATTTTGCTTCATTAATAAGTTTGCATAATAGAAATACTGTTTATCTCCTGCCATAAAAAGCGGAACTGTTCCAAGACTCGGCCGCTTCAACCAGGCAGAAACATTTTTGTGAATGTTTTTTCTCTTTTTCCTTATATCAGCAGATATTAATATATGTTCTACACCGAGTTTATCACACATTCGTGATTGGTTCCTTCTTGCTAAATCGGTTATCATTCCCCAGTCGTAAGAATATGCAAGAGGTCTCAATCCAAGTTCTTTGACAGCAAAATGAAGTGCATAGCTGCTATCTCTTCCTCCGCTGAATGGCATTAGGCAGTGATGCAAGGAATTTTCTTTCTTGTGCCCCTCCGCTAATTTCGCCAGCTCGTCTTTTCCCTTATATTCTATTTTATTATAGTTTCTGCAAAAATTGCACACACCATCATTATCAAATTCTATAAATGGAAATGTCTCTGGAAGAATGCATTTTATGCATCTTTTAATTATTGCAATCCTATCTTTTCTTTTATAATAATTATCAATGAATTGCTTCGGAACATTGTTATTGTTGTGTTCAAAACTTGTATTCTTGTAAATTTTTTTGTCGTTTGTAGAAATTATTTCATTGAATTTTCTTATGGTTGATGTTTCTGTTAAATAAACTTTTTCACCTCCTTCAAGTATATCGAAAAGCCTGTTTTTTAAAGATTGAACATTTATAACTAAACCCGTTCTGGGTTTAAGTTTTTTAATATCATCTAAATCAAAAAAATCAGTTAAATTCCTATCTGTTATTAATTTTTTAAGTATATATTGTTCGGATGCAAAAATAAATGACAACTTATTCTTATCATAAATGTAATACAAAGATCCGTTGTTTGTCGCAAGTAGCAAATCATCATATTTGTCAAATAACATTGCGGTTGTTGTCATCCCATAGATTTGTGCATAAAACTCATATAAAATTTTAGACATGTCCGTTTCATGTGATAAATAATCCCCAATAATTGTAGGAATTAATTCTGTATCAAGATCACTTTGCTTTACTTCATTTGGCATTTCCTTCCATATTTCTTCAGGATTGACAATTATTCCGTTATGTACAGCACATATCCCTTTCTTTACTACCGGTTGATTATTCTTGTTAAAATGTTCATATCCGTTTGTTACGAGTCTGGAGTGCCCAATTGTTAAATATGAATCCTGCTTCAAATTGGTAAAAATATTAAAGTAATTATTAAACTCCTTTGATTTTATTAATTCTGTTGCGGCAAATGGAGTTTTATGATAACAAATCGAGCCATTTTCTATCGTTGCGAATCCGGACGCTTCTTTCCCTCGTGACTCAGATAAAACAAAAAGATGTTTTAGGATTTTTGTGTATCTGTCTGTTATTTCGGAATTGCTTTTTGCTAATATACCAAATATTCCGCACATAATTAATTATAACTATTTGTACAATCTCTCATTATCTTGGATATCCATCCACATTGCAAATAAAAATGACTGGAAAGAGGTAATGCCTAAAAATGTGAATGCGAATAATGTTTCAAACGATACGTTTGCACCCTCAGATATTTTGATGCTTATTTTATAAAGATACGGAAGCCATACTATGAACAAAAAAATTGCAAAATGGTATAAAATAAATAATGGGTGAAAATCTCTGAATAAATATTTTATCCATAATCTTTTAAAGAAAGAACGAAATAGTAAAAATGAAATTTTGGGTATTACTTTCACAAGTTTAATCTTCGATTTCTCACCCACATCATAAACTGGTTTTATTTCAATTTCTTTAATACTGCACATTGCTATATTAAGTTTTACAAGTATATCATTTGGCATTCCATAATTTCTGTAAATCTTATGAATCCTTATGGCTTTCAATGCAGCTAACGAAATAGATGTATAACCGGTTTGTGTGTCTGATATTTTCCAGTATCCTGATGCTACTTTTGTCAGTATTGACAGAATGGAATTTCCGAAATATCTTATTTTAGGTACAACAAGCCATGCACTTCTGTGAATTAGTCTGTTTCCTTTAACATAGTCGATACCATTTTCAATAACTGGTTTGCAAATTGCATCCAGTTCAGACGGGTCCATTTGTGCATCGCCTGCCATAACAGCAGTGCAATCTATTCTATTGTCTTTGCACCACTTGTATCCCCTAGCTATGCTGCCCCCGACTCCTGAATTTTGTAAATTATTGATAAGTATAATTCTGTCTTTGTTTCCTTTTGCATTAAAAACTTCTGATGGTGTATAAAACCTCATCTCATCTGTATTAATTTGCTGCTCTACTATTTCAGCATGATTATAAAATCCTTTTTCGACCTTTTCAATTTTAATTTCTAAATCTGTATGGTTTAATTCTGAATTAATATAATTTCTCACTATTTCCGCAGTCCTGTCTTTCGAACAGTCATTCACAATCACAATCCTGTCAACAAAATCCGGCATCGTTTCAATTACCCTTCCTATTTGAGTCTCTTCATTATATGCGGGTACAACTACTGCAACAGTCTTATTTTTTAACATCTAATATTTTAAAATTGTAATTTTGCTTTCATTTTCGGGTGTTATTCCTAATTCAATCATTATTAAACAGCTCTTTTTTCTATGTTTTGATTTGCTCTTATTCTCGTTTCTCTTGTTACTGTTTCGCTCTTGCAAAGAGCTTTGAGCTATCAGCAATCCACTGCTTTTCCCGATTACAGTTTACTTTACTATTCTTCTCCAAGAACTATCCCATCTGCTATCAGCTACGATCAGCTCTTTCCCACTTTATCACCCTCTCACCTACTCACTTTCTCACCTACTCACTTTCTCACCTACTCACCTTCTCGCTTTGTTACTTTGTCACTGCTTTTACTCATTTTCTTGCTACCCTTCACTTTTTCCCCGCTGCCGCTGTAAGAATAGTAATAATAATAGTTATTATAATAATAATATCCGTAAGCCTTTTTAAATGAAAAATCATTCAATACGCATCCAAGCAGCTTATGAGAATTAATACTCTTTAATTTGCTATATGTCTTGAAGAACGCATTTCTGTTTGTTTTCCCGGCTCTTGCAACCAATATTGTTCCGTCTGTAATGTTAAATAGTATCTCTGAATCTGTTACTGACATGAAAGGAGGAGAGTCAAGTATTACAATATCATATTGTTTTTCGAGTTCCTTAAGTAATTTGTACATTTGCTCAGAACCGAGTATTTCCGATGGATTAGGCGGAAGTGTCCCGCATGAGATATAATTTAAATTTTTTGTTTCTGTTGTTCTTATAACATCTTTTAAATCAAAATCACTGAAAAATATGTCGCATAAACCGGGATATCTTTCCTGCTTAAATAAAGTGTGAAGTTTGGGTTTACGAAAGTCACAGTCAATTATCAATGTTTTCTTATTTGATAAGGCAAATGTCATAGCAAGGTTGCCGGAAACAGATGTTTTTCCCTCGCCCGGGACGGAACTTGTTAAAAGCAGAGATTTAAATGATTCATCTTTGGTTCTGGAATATTGTATTCTGGTTCTTAATGCTTTAAATGCTTCTGCTGCAGTGTTGTTCTTTGAATCCTGTATAAGTATTCGCTGCTCACCGCTCCCATCCTTGAGTCCTTCCATTGATGGTATCCATGACAGCATACTTATTCCCTTTTTTTCAAGCTGTTCAGGGTCTTTTATTGTACGGTCGAGAAAGTCCCTTCCAAATGCAAACCCAACCCCAAGAATTAAACCTATAGCTAAACCAATTAAAATTATTTTCAGTCTGTTTGGACCAACAGCTCCAAAATTCTCAATGCCGGGATCAAGTATGAAGGCATTTCCTATTCTTGCGCGTTCGTTTATAGAGGCTTCCTGAAATTTTTCTTCAAGAATTAAATATAGCTTTTCGAGAGATCTCTGATTTCGCTCAAGTTTTGCATATTCTATAGTTTTTTCGGGTAGTTGATTAAACTCGTTTTCATATTTGCTTAAAATTCTTGAAATTATTTTGTTCTTTTCGTTTAATGATGTTAAAGTTAATCTTGATTCAAGTATTTTTTCTGTAAGTGTTATCTTGTCCTGCGGGGTTTTGGAAAGTATCCCATCTTTTACAAAAACAACCTTTTCATCATAGCTTTTCTTTAATGGTTCTATTCTTTCGTTGTACAATTTTTTAACTCTTCGCTTCGAATCCTCATCTTTTAATGTCGAAAGTTCTATATCCCTGTTTACTTCCAGCTCGGCTATCTTTTTTGTAAGACCCTCAACGTAGGATGTATTAAACTGGTTATCAATGTACTTTGTAAACTCAGGGTCAATCTTCTTAAGTTCCTCATTCAAAATTCCCAGTGAACTGTTTACAGCTCTTGTTTCTATTTCGGTATTGCTCTTTGCGGCATCATAAGTAGAAATATTATTAATTACTAAATCTGCCTGCGTATTTACGGAAATCAATCCTGTCTGTTTTTGGAAACCCTGAAGAGTCGATTCTGCTATAATCAATTCGGAATATTTTTTGTCTTTTTCGGCTGCAAGGTAATTTTTGACAGCCGTTACGTCAAGTCTTCCAATTATTTTTGTGTATTCCTCAAAAACACTTGAATATGTAGTTGTTATTAGTTTTGCCTCTTCAAAATTGGAATTATCGCAAGAAATTAATAATATATTTACTTTTTTATTTGGCTGCTCAAACTTTACCAATCCGCTTAACATTCTTCTTATTTCATTTTGTGTAGCTGCTTTTCTGGTTCCGTCTTCAAGCGATATGATTAATCTTGTAAAATCCTTTTTGCTTTCGTAGTTTTTTATAGAGTCAGAAAGCGCATTTGCCACAAGATCGCGAATATAATAACTTTTCATAAGCTCAATCTGGTTCAGAATAAAAGACTCCGTTTGATAGCTGCTCATTTCACCGCCTAATAAGTCCTCTGTAAGTATATTTCCCTTGGGATTATCAATTTTCAGCATGGCTGTAGAGCGATATTGGTCTTTTAGCTCAAATGCATAATAAATAGATATTATAGCAGAAACAAGCAGAACAATTAATATCGGTATAATGTTAAGAAGTATTATATTCAAATAATCCTGAAAGCTTTTGCCCTGAATCTCTTCCTGTAATTCTAAATTGCTTATATTATTTATATTTTGCTCCATCTATTTTGTATAATTAAGAATTGAAATAACAAGGGTTCCTAAAGTAAATAAGGGTGTCAAAATTACCATAATATCTTTAATGGTTTCCCATGTGGTCATCTCAGGTTTTAGCGGTACCGCAATTATATCCCCGGGTTGGAGTACCGGGTTAACCTTGTCAATAACCGAGACGGCATCATCTTTATACAAATCTGCATACTTTAACAAGATTACTTTGTCATCTTTAAAATTTCCTTTCTTTTCGCTTGGTCTTATAAATTTAATATTATCCCCAATCCTATCATTTATAAGACCGCCAGTCAGACTCATGATGTCCAAAAAAGTGGTTCCCTCAGGCACCAAATATTTCCCCGGGCTCTTCACTCCACCAAGTACAATTACCTCTATATTTATTTTCTCCGGGTCCGAATAATTGAAATAATTCTGCCCAATCTTCTTGGTTTCGAACTCTCCGACCCTAGTGTCAACCTGTGCGTTTGTTTCTCCAGTCATCACAAATATATGTACCACTACAAAAACCAAAATAAAGACTCTATTCTTCTTAATATATCTCAAATCCCTGTATTTTGTTTTTAATTTCTTCAATTTAATATATTTAGTTTTTTAATTTTTATGTTTTAGCTGTTAGTTTTTTGTCAACTACTTTACCTCTTTATTAAATTATATTTTTGGTTTCCTTTAAAATTTTTCATAAAAGAAGGGATTTGTTGACTTATCGATAATTTTTTTATAACTAATAGATATTATAGTAACAAAAAGCATTAAAAACAATAATAAATATCTTAAAAATAATTTACTCATTATTCGTTAATTTTTCCTTAATTGCTTCGAATATTATTTCTGCAAGTTTAGAATTACCATTTTCATTTAAATGACCTTGACCATTAATCAAATTCTCTGTTTTCATTACACTCTCATCGAACAAAAATTTAATCCCTATAGAATCACAATGCTCCTTAAGCTTAAGATTATAAAAATGATCATCAATTATTGATACAATATAAAAACTTTCTTTGTACTTATCATGAAATTTATCCAAGCAAATAGTTAATCTTTCAGGAATATTAATATTACTTGGTATAAATTCTTCACTGTTTATATTTATTTTATTGTTTTTTTCTGGTATGGTTTGAGAAATTAAATTAATAAAAGAAAAATGCGCTCTAAAAGGAAACGATAATTTATACAATAAAGATTTTGGAATAATATTTCCAAAATAATCAGGTTGTGAAAAATCTATTGTGTCATATCTGTTTAAATATTTTTCTACCCTCCACAATGATTCTAACACTAAAATAACAACTGACGGTTTATAAAATTTTTCGAAGAACATAGTTCTAAACCATTGAACATATGGATCCCCGGTTGATATTCCGAGATTTATCACCTGATTAGATTGATTTTCCTGTTTAATGTAATTATTTAATATTGAAGAGGCTTGGTCATTTTTCGATACAGTTGTCGCCTCAACAAATGAATTACCAATCAAAAAAATATAGCCGTCTTTTTTGTTTGTATCTATATCAGTTCCTGGTAATCCAATGTTATTATATTCGATAATTTTAATTTCACCCTCCGAATTTATTGATTTATAATAGGGTGCTCTAATTTTAATGATTCTGTGACTTTTAAGCAAATCATTAATTCTGTAACTTATACTTGGATAAGCTTTTGGATAAGACAATAAAACTGAAGATATTAATTCCGTTATCATCAATGCAACTATGAAAGCAAATATTATTAATAATAATTTCTTCATGCAAACCAATACCATCCAATTGTTATAAAAATAAATGTTGTTATTGTAGCAAATATCTTATAAACCTCAAAATTGCTTTTCTTTTTCTTAATAAACTTCCTGTATATTTGATACCCGGAAAGACCAAGCCCATGCCATATTCCCCACATCAAAAACCCCCACTTTGGTCCGTGCCAAATTCCGCAAATACCCATCGCAATTACAGGAACAAAGAAATAAAACCAAACTTTGCTGTTTGACATCTTAGCAAGCGGCATAAACACGTAATCTCTTATCCAATCGGATAATGAAATATGCCAGCTTCTCCAGAACTGACTTATATTTGTTTTTAAATAAGGATAATCAAAATTCTCCATAATTTTAACACCAAATAATCTTGATGATCCTATTGCGATATCACTATATCCTGAAAAATCAAAGTAAATTTGAAATGAAAATCCCAGTAATGCCAGAGCACGCATTTCAATCGAATATTCGCTTTGATTTTGCCATATTGGATTAATGAAATATGCAATCCAGTCAGCTATTACAAATTTTTTGAATAATCCAAAAACTATTCTTTGAAATCCTTCGTCTAAATATTTCCATTCAAACTTAAGTTCTTTATTCTGTATCTGGGGTTGAAACTTTTCATATCTTTCAATAGGTCCCGCTGTAAATATTGTAAATAAAGAACTATATGTTAAAAAATCAATAAAATCAGAATCCTTTACAATTCCCCATTTGATGTCCGTTAAGTAACTAATATGCTTCAACACAATATAGGAAATTCCAAGAGGAAGTAAAACATTTTTTATCTCAAATTGGGGCAATAAATTGACAAAAGTGTTGAATGAATTAAGTGTGTTTGTTAGTAATCCAATGTATTTAAAATAAACCAGTAGAATTAATAAACCTATTACTGAAATAGCGTGAATTATTGCTTTGTTAGATTTATTTATTATCAGATAACCGGCAGTATAAGTGTAAATCGTTAAAACTGATGTAATAATTAACGCTGTTGGATCAAATAAATAAATAAATAAGAAACTTGATACAATTAATACCGTCTGCCTTAGATAGTATTTATTGGGTACAATCCAATAAATGATAAAACTAACAGTTAAGATTGCAAAGAAACTTAAACTTGTTATCAATCCTGATTTATTAATTCAATTAAGTGCTTTATTGTGTCGCAATTTTCAACTGTCATTCTTGGGTTTGGTATTTTCTTCCCGAATTCCCTTTCGATATAAGATTGAAGTGACACAAGTGAAAATGAGTCTATAATCCCCGACGAAATTAATTTTGTATCTGCCGTTATTTCCGTTTCTTCATCACTCAGAAACTCGTTTTTTATAAAATCTATTAATTTTTCTTCCATGGTTTTAAAAAAGTGAATAGTTAATAGTTAATCGTAAGAGCCGTTAATAGTAAATAGTGAATAGTGAGAGCCCGTAAACTGTGAACTGTGAACAGTAAACTGTAAGAGCCGTAAATAGTAAATAGTGACATGTGACCTAAGAGTTATGATTTATGAGCAAAGCCAAGCCCTGGTCAAAAGAGACACGCGGTTTCCAGCCAAAGGTTTTACTAATTAGAGAAATGTTCGCGAAAGAATGCTCTATGTCACCTTTTCTTCTTTCAACATATAAGGGTTTTACATTCTTTCCAAGTAAAGTGTTTATTTGGTTAACAAGATAATTCAGCTCTATCTGGTCGTGACAGGCAGCGTTCATTAAGAGTCCCGGCTCGCATTCTTTTGTTGCTGCAAGAAGATTTGCTTCGACAACGTTTGCTACATACGTAAAATCTCTCGTCTGTTTGCCGTCTCCGTAAATAGTCGGGCTTTCTTCATTGAATATCATTTTAATAAACTTCGGGATTACTGCGGAATACTGGGAATTCGGGTCCTGCCTTGGTCCGAATACGTTGAAGTATCTTAGTGCAACGGTATGAAGTCCGTACACCTTCGCAAATACTCTGCAATACTTCTCTCCTGCAAGCTTGCTAACCGCATAAGGCGATAACGGATTCGGCGTCATTCCTTCGTGTTTCGGCAGTTCGGGTGTATCGCCGTAAATTGACGATGACGACGCAAACACAAACCTTTTCACTCCAGCCTCTTTTGAGGCATCGAGCATGTTCAGAGTTCCGCCGACGTTTACTTCGTTTGAAGTAATAGGGTCATTAATTGAACGAGGAACGGACGGCAATGCTGCCTGATGAAGTACTACATCAATTCCGGCTACTGCCTGCTTTACGATATGGTAGCTTCTGATGTCCCCTTCGATAAGTTCAACATCCTTCCCAAATTCCTTCAGATTTTCCCTTTTTCCCGTCGAAAAATTATCAAGAACCCGGACTTTTTCGCCGCGTTTGAGTAATTCCTCTACGATGTTGCTGCCGATGAAGCCGGCGCCGCCGGTGACTAAATACTTCATTCTACTTAGTTGTTAGTTGTTCGTTGTTCGTTGTTAGTTGATAGTGATAGTTATTAGCTCTTAGCTGATGGCTCATTGCTGATAGTTGTTTGTTAAGAACTATGAGCTATGAGCTATCAGCTATTTTAATTGTGTTAATGAGTTTATTAATCATCTTTATGATTTCTGTACCTTCTGATTCAATTCTATAAAGAGTTTCTGTAGTAATCCAGTTTAATGAGTTAAATATATTTAAAAGTGTTATTGTTTCGTAAGCCGAACCTCTTGCAATATATAAGAAGTGCATAAACTCCTTTTTGGAATATCTTCCTTTGCCTTCGCTAATGTTCATTGAAACAGAGGTTACGGCTGCTTCAAGCTGCTCAAATAATCTATAGTGTTTCCTGTCAGTCTGTAAATTATCAGCTAACAATATGACTTCTCTAGCCCATTCAACAGACTTTTTCCATACACTCAATTCCTTAAAATTAAGCTTACTTTCTTCTTTATTATGCTCTTTCTCATCCATTTTTCTTTATCTTTCTGTATCAGCAATCAGCTATGAGCCATGAGCAATTTCGCCATCAGCCATGAGCTATCAGCTATGAGCTATCAGCTATGAGCTATCAGCTATGAGCTATCAGCTATGAGCTATCAGCTATGAGCTAACAACCGCATTTCTAATCGTTTGTTTCATCTCTTCCCAGCTAACCGGTTTTGTTAATACCGGCATCTCATCGGATTCTGCATCTTCAAAATAGGTTAAGCTTTTTATAGCCAGAAATGTTGATCCATCAGTGTATTTGTTCTGATAAAACTCAAGAAGTTTTTTCAGGCTGTGTTGCTTTAAAAGCCAGTATAAATCAACAAAATCCTTTTTACTTCTAAGAGCAGTGACACGTAACAAGTGACGCGTGACTGAAGAGCAGTGACAAGTGACATGTAACTCGTAACAAGTGACTCGTGACGCGTAAATCGTGAACGGGAAGATCAATTGAGTGCCTGTGCCCGAGTTGAAGTGCAAGTCCGGTTCCGCCAACTAAACGAAGACCTGAAAACTCAGGTTCATTCATTAGGGAGTTTAGAAGTTCCAGTGTCCCGGAACTGATTGTTGTGTAATGTAACATCTGAATTTTTCTTTGGGAATTCCTGATAAAACTGATATAAAAGATAAAGCTTTTGGTTCAATCTCGCGTAAAGCTGCTGTTGTTTCAGCAATTTTATCTATTCCATAATATTCTTTAAGCATTTTCCAATCGCTAAGTAATCCGTATTCCAGAACCTGTTTAATTATATAGCTCCTGTTTTTTTCAAAATCAAGTAAACCCCTGTCGGTATCCCAGAACAGGTGCCTCGAAAACGATGATATTTTTATTTGCTTTTCTGTCATTTTTTTAAGAGCCGTGACTTAAGAGCCGTAACACGTGACACGTGACTTAAGAGCCGTGACGCGTAACACGTAATTTTAAGAGCTGTAACACGTGACGCGTGATTTTAAGAACGGTGACATGTGACGCGTAACTTTAAGAGCCGTGACACGTGACACGTAACTTTAAGAGCCGT
>JBAYUG010000004.1:0-85389 GCA_041675325.1 Kapaibacterium sp. (SeqCode) | reverse complement strand
TCGAATGCACAGTTAAGTCCGCAGATTAACAGCCTTAAAGGCATTGTATACGGAGCAACTGATAAAGGAAAAGAACCTCTTGAAGGTGCCATAGTAAAATGGATCAACACCAAAAAGGGAACAGTAACAAATTCAGAGGGCAGGTTTGACATACAAGACGACGGCATTAACGATAAAAGACTTGAAGTGTTTTACGTTGGTTATACAAAAGACACGATTGAGGTTGAGGGTAAAGATTATGTTGAAGTTACGCTTCAAAATAATTTCTCTACGCAGCAAATAATTGTGGAAAGCGAACAAGGTTCTTCTTACATAGAAGACGGAAATACAAAGACCGAGATGATTTCGCAAACAGAGCTAAAGAAAGATGCATGCTGCGATTTATCCGGCTGTTTTGGAAAGAATGCATCGGTTGATGTTGCGGTTACGGATATACTGACAAACACAAAAGAGCTTAAGATACTCGGGCTTGACGGCGCTTACACACAGGTGCTTGTCGATAATATGCCAATCATGTCAGGACTTGTTACTAAATACGGCGTCACAAGCTTGCCCGGTACATTAATAAACAAAATAATGATTTCGAAGGGTTCTAATTCTGTAATACAGGGATATGAATCTATCAGCGGAATTATGAACGTATTGCTGAAAGATTACGGTACATCGGACAGGTTTATGCTGAATGGATTTATGAACAGCATGTTAGAGAAACAGATGAACATAAATACAACTGCAAAGCTAAAGAACTGGAACACTCTGGTTTCGTTCCAGACTGTACAGGAACCGAAAAGGATGGACGAGAATAACGATTCCTTTCTTGACGCTCCGCTTACAACGCGTTACATGTTTTACAATAAATGGATGTACGGTGCAGATGAAGAAGAAGATAATACAAATGTAACTATAGGAATAAAGTACCTTGACGAAAAGCGCATTGGCGGGCAGTCGAACTATAACTTCGATGCAGATAAAGGATCGAACAGTGTGTACGGACAGACGGTTGACATACAGAACGGGGATGCCTATTTAAGAATAAGCCAGAAAACAGGCGAGGAGTCACAGCTTAAGTTCTTCGCATCGGGGCTTTTCTTTAATCAGGAATCATATTACGGCATAACAAAGTACAACGCGGAGCAGAGAAATTTTTATACGAATGCAATCTTTGAATTTCCTGTAATTAAAAAAGGATATCTTAGAGCAGGCGCTTCTTACAAATATGAAAACATTGTTGAGAACATAAATTTTCTGCAGGCAGTACCGAAAACATATTCCGGCACTTATGATAAACTTGAATCTGTGCTCGGAGTGTTCACGGAGGCATCGTATGATGCTACCGATTTAAATACTTCTGTAATCGCAGGACTTAGGCTGGATGCACACAACAAATATGGACTTGTAACAACGCCAAGGCTTCTGATAAGACATCAACTTACAGAAGAGACTGTGATTCGTGCTTCGATAGGAACGGGATTCAGAACAATCAACTTATTCAGTGAATACTCGAACCTTCTGGCAAGCGGAAGGAACATCCTTGTTCCGTCGGAGCTGAATCCGGAAAAGATGGTAAACTTTGGGGTTGATGTTCTGCAGTATTTTAACATAGGACCTGTTGCGGGAAATATTAACTTTGATTTCTACAGGACGGTTTTCAGCAACAAAATAATTCCTGATTATGATGCTAACACACTCGCAGTAACCTTTGTGAACAACAACGATGCAGCATCAAACGTATTTCAGGTAGAATCAAACTTTACCATTTTAAACAACCTTGACCTTAAGGTTGCTTATAAACTGATAGACCAGTACTCTTATCAGAATGGAATAAAGGTCGAGCAGTACTTCAGTCCAAAACACAGGGTTTTGTCGTCGGTTTCTTACAGCCCGTATGACAGAAACTGGAACGTCAACTTTTCGGTTCAATGGTTTGGTCCGCAGTCATTGCCGTCCACAAAAGATTACCCCGTTGAGTTACAGAGACCTTCTCAATCGGAGTCATACTCAATACTAAACGGACAATTCTCAAAGAGCTTCAAACACTTTGAGGCATACATAGGAGTCGAAAATATTTTTGACTTCACACAGTCTAATCCAATAGTAGACCAGCAGAATCCATTCAGCCAGTACTTCGACACCTCGTATATATGGGGACCGACGACCGGCAGGTCGTTTTATTTAGGATTCAGACTGCTTTTTGATAAACTATAAATAAAATTTAATTATTAAACATAACTATAAAAAGAAAGGAAAACACTAAGATGAAGATGAGAATCTTATCATTAGCATTATTCGTTGCATTAATTTTTGCAGCATCAACACTCGTAAACGCACAGGAAAAAAGCTGCTGCGATGAGAAAACAAAATCAGAGTGTTCAACTACAAAGGGAACTGACTGCTCGACAAAATCGGGCAGCACGCAGGGAACGGTTTCAGACTCAGCGAAACTTTGTCCTGTATCAGGCGAAGCAGTTGACCACGAAGGTGCGTCAGTAAAGTACACTTATTTAGGAAAAGAATATGAATTCTGCTGCGAAGGATGCCTGAAGAAATTCAAAGCAGAACCGATGACTTACATCAAGACAGAGATTATGTGCCCTGTTATGGGTGAAGCGGCTTCAAAAGACGTATCGACTGTTGTTGACGGCGCGAAATACTATTTTTGCTGCGAAGGATGCATTGCAAAATTCGAAAAGAATCCGAGTAAGTATTTAGACAAACTGAAATAGAACAAAACCGTAATTTCTTTTAAAACAAAAGCCCTCCTTTATTTTAAGGAGGGCTTTTTTATTTACATATTAATGAAACGAATCCTGCTTTTATACGTCTAAATAATAAAAGGACTATTATGGAAGACACAAATTTATACATAGATACAAAAGGCAGCATTACGACCCCTTTTGTTGAGGCTGACTCGGGCAAGAGGCTATTAAATCTTTTGATAGATATTGCCGTAATTATATTTCTGCTTGTGCTCTTTAACACTGTAATTTATTCAAGCAGTATATTCTCGTTTCTTGGGTTGATGAAAGTTCTTGATATGTTAATTGTATTTACTTATTTCTACGGGCTTGAGAATTCACTTGGACAAACAGTAGGAAAGATGCTGACAAAGACAAAGGTTGTAACTCTTGACGGCGGAAAGCCAACGACACAACAGATGCTCGTAAGAACGTTTTCGCGAATCATACCATTTGAACCAATACTTCTAATCGGCGGGAAGTGGCTTCATGATTCTTTATCAAAGACAAAGGTAGTTAACCTGTAAAGACATCAGCAATAAAAAGTTTTTGCTATAGTTGTTTGTTGTAACTAAACAACTATAGCATGTTTTTTCTCCTAAAACTAACCACACAATTTAAAGATGTTCTTGCCTTTGATATGCACGATAGACAGCTGCATCATGGCTATCCTTTTCTGATAAACAGAAATATTTCCGAAAGATAAAGGTCAAACTCTTTATATATTGAATGGTTTCGATGGTAATTTCAATATTATTTTCATTGACATTTTGTTATTAATAAATTATGTTATCAATCGTAACATCAAAGGGGTCTTGGAGGAGCCCCCTAAGTTTAAATTTATTTTTAATCTTTAAAAACAAAAAGGAGAAACAATGAAAACGTTCTACACATTGCTGGCAGCCATAGCGCTGCTTATGCCATTAATGACTAATGCACAAGATAAGTCATTAATCGAAACACCTGCACTAATTTCTTATGATGTTTTACCTAATGGACCTCAAGGGGGAATCCAGACAGGAAATGTCGATAGAGAAAGAATAAACCAAATCACGAAAGAATTGACTCTCGCAAGAATGAACGGCAACGCCATTTTAGCAGAGCAGCTCAATAATGAGTTGGAAATTGCTACAGGAAACCATTCGTATAAATCCAATGGTCAAAACAGCGGACCACAACCCACCTGTATTGTTGTCAATGAACCTGTTGAACAGACAGATTATAATATGACAATTATCAATGGAACAGACGGGTTTTGGGCGACTGCTAATTCTACAGATAGAATTTCCGGTAGAATGTGGGTTATAGGAACAGCCTATAATATTTCAGGGTCAGATACTTTAAAGATATATACATCTTCAAATAATGGAATTACCTGGATTTTATTAGCTCGGATTCAATATGGTGTAGCAGGTGTTCATTATAGAAATGACGAGCTTGATATCGAAGCTGTGAATAACGGAACAAATCAATATATTTTCTCGGTTGCAGGATTTAATTATTCGGGAACCAGTTATTGCTCCTACCTCAGGATTAATAGCTCAGCTGGTGAATTTGCAAGCGGCAACTTAGGAACATCTTCAGCAACTGTAAAAAACTTTTATCCAAGAATCACAAGCGATAATGCAAGATTTACAAATTTAGCTTATGTATATGCTATTTGGACACAGGATTCAACGCGAGCTTCTGACAGGCATTTAAAAACTAAAGTTGCTTTAATGATGTCACCGTTTGCTGCATCGCCTATTACAATTACTTATCGTCTTGGAGGCGGATCGGATGGTGCTTATTGGTGGAATAATGGTGTTGCCACTTCAAACGATACAACATTTATGTATAATGATATTGCCATAGCAGACTCATTAGGAGGTTCAAAACTGGTTACAGTTACAAATTTTTACAGAAGCGGATTTAATAATTTGTATATGACAAGTTCCAGTGATTTCGGTGCGACAGCTCCCGGCTGGGTTTTTGAAATAACAGAAACAAGACTTAATTTACGCCCTCGTCTTGCAGCAACAGGGTTAGATTCAACATATATGATGATTGGAACTACGAGGCAATGGAACGCTACGGATTGGGATCCATATTATTATAGAACATCAAATGATGGGGTTAATTGGTCAGGTGGATATGTGAGTTCATTAACAGATACTACATTCTATACAGATGTAGTTGCAATTCCTAGGGTTTCCAATACATTCAGATTTGTATATGCAGTTCGTACAGGATCAGATGCGACATCAAATATATTTTCAAGATCATTTAATAATGGAGTATTTTTAAATAGCTTCCAATTAAATCCGGTTGGATTATTTATGTCAGGAATATATACTCCGGTAAGAGCAGGTTACCGCTATTCAACTGATAGTTGTTTTTCCTCAGCTGAGGGTGTCACAGGAGTCGGTGCATACGCTTTTTCAGGATGTGACGGAACAATCACAGGAATTGGTAATAATGAAACGCCGCTTACGTACGCACTTAGTCAGAACTTTCCAAATCCATTTAACCCTGTAACAAGAATTTCGTTTGCATTACCAAAGCAGGGATTTGTTACTTTAAAAGTATATGATGTACTTGGAAAAGAAGTCGCAACCCTTGTAAATGAAATGAAAAATCAGGGTTCATATTCCGTAGATTTCAATGCATCGAATTTCTCGTCAGGTGTATATTTCTATAAAATAGAAACTAATGGTTTCAGCGATATAAAGAAAATGATGATGATAAAATAAGTGACGGGTAAAACCTAAACTAAATAGTTATGTGAAACGGGAGGGTCTGACCCTCCCGTTTTGTTTATTGTGCTTTGACCCTGTTATGACTGTAAGTTATGTAAAGGCAACTGCAATAATAAAGTTGTTGAAAAATGTTTTTGTTATAGTTATATATTGTAACTAAACAAAAAGTATAATAACATGAAGAACATATTTAGGCTTATAGTCAGCATTATCATAAGTCAGGCGGCGGGAGTAATCGGCTCGCTGTTCACAATCCAGAGCATACCGACATGGTACGCAACGCTGAACAAGCCGTCGTTCAGTCCTCCGAATTATCTATTCGGACCTGTCTGGATAACTTTATACTTTATGATTGGCATTTCGTTTTTTCTCGTGTGGAGAGAGTCGGATTCTTTTAATATAAAGATACCGGCAATTATGTTTTCGATACAGATGGTGTTGAATGCTTTATGGAGCATAATATTTTTCGGGATGAGAAATCCGATGTTTGCTTTCTTTGAGATTATATTGCTGTGGATATTTATAATATTGTGCATTGTAACATTTTATTCTGTTTCAAAGATAGCATCATGGCTGCTGGTTCCATACTTGCTATGGGTGAGCTTTGCGAGCGTTTTGAATTTTAAAATATGGATGCTGAACTAACAGAGTACTATAAATAAAATAGCCGGCACGTCTATGTTACCGGCTTTTAATTTTATATCTACTATTTTAAAGATTATTTAATTAAGGTCATCCTTTTTGTTTCGGCAAATCCATTTGCAGACATTCGGCAGAAATATGTTCCGCTTGAGTATCTTTCCGCATTCCACGATACCTGATATGTGCCAGCGTTAACGTTCTCATTTACGAGTACATCAACTTCTTTTCCGCTAATGTTGTAAACGGCTATCCTGACGTTTGAAGATTTCGGGATACTGAATTTAATGTTAGTAACAGGGTTAAAGGGGTTCGGATAATTCTGGTGCAGCGAAAATGACGAAGGTGTTTCAGATGATATATTCTGAATAGCTGTTGCCGGGTTTTCGAGCTCATATTTATTTCCCGGAACGGAGAAAGAAAGTGGTATGCCGAGTCCGCTTAAATCAACGTTGACCGATGGAGTTACCCGCTTTATCATCCAGACGCCTGAAGCAAACCATGTTGTATCAGGTCTTTCAATGATTGGTATTTCAAAAATAACAACTCTGATGTATAAGCCTGTTGTGGTAACAAACTTCTTTGCATTTTCATAAGTACCGTTTACCGTATTAACCGTCTCGTCGTTTAACCTTTTTGCTTTATACTTAAATCTTAACGGCGCGGAGATAGTATCAAATGAAATAGTTGTATCCTTTTGTACAAGTGTATATTCATTATTCACAGCCTGAGCGAAACGAAAGACGCTGTACCAGTTGCGGAGTCCCGCGAGGAAATTGCCTATTCCGGGAAAGGGTATTATGGTTGTATCAACTGAAGCGAATAAAAACTCCCAGCCATTAGTGCCGTCAAAGTTGTAATAAGCAGTGTCGTTATATGGTCTTTCCTGATTAAACGAAGTAAGAAAATCTTTTTTCCTAACAACATTTGCCTGTTTCCCATTATAATTTTGCACGACTGCAAACGAATCTATTCTGTAAGTAACCAGGTTTGTCATTGGATTGTTTAGCGAGTCCAGCGGCGTGTTTTTATAGAACCATTTATATCCCTGTGAAGAAGGAAAGTATGTTGATGCATTCTGGGCAAAAGCACCGGCACTTATAAAGAGCAATAACAGTATTAATATCTTTTTCATAGTATTTTTATTTAATCAAATATTGTTTGTTTCTGCAAATAAAACAATGACTAAGATTAAACAGTTACAAGCTCAGAAATTATTCGTCTTCGTGAGATATCAGATGCAGCGGTGAATGTGTAAGTGCATACCACTTTTAAATTTATTTGTATAATTTAATATCAGAATATTTATTTTTAATAATTAAAGCTGATAAGAAAAGACATATAAATTGAATCCAACAAGGGCAGAAATATCGCTTAACAAACTTGAGTATAATTATAATCAGATAAAGAAACATTTGCACAAAGCGAATCCCCGAAAGCAAGTGAAGATATGCGGGGTTGTGAAGGCAAATGCATACGGACACGGAATAAGAGAAATAAGCCAGAAGCTTATATCGCTTGGAGCGGATTATTTAGGTGTGGCAAACTATGATGAAGCTATTAAATTAAGAACCACAATTCCTGATGCGAACATACTTGTTTTCGGGACATTGATACACTCAAAATTAAAGCCGGCGGCATACGTATCAAGGCTTTTTAAATACAATCTTATTGCGACAGTAGCATCGCTTGACACTGCAAAATTTCTTGACAGGTACTCGGGGGGGCTGAAGAAGAAATTCAAGGTACACTTAAAGATAGATACAGGAATGAGAAGGATAGGATTTGACGTTAAGAGAGCTTATAAAAATATAGAGCAGATATTCTCGTATAAGAATCTTGATATAGAGGGAATATACACACATTTTGCAACTGCGGAGAGCGGAGATAAGAAGTTTGCAAAAACACAGTTAAATCAATTTAAGGAGCTGCTGCATTTACTGAAGAAAGCGGGAATGGAATTCCCTATCGTACATGCCGCAAACAGCGGAGCAATACTGGATATTAAAGATTCATTCTTTGACATGGTAAGACCCGGGTTGCTGCTTTACGGCTACTATCCATCGGAAGAGAAGGAGAATAAGTTAGAGCTAAAACCCATAATGAGTCTGAAGTCGAAAGTAACTTATATTAAGAGGCTTGATAAAAACACAAGCATATCATACGGCAGAAAATATTTCACAAAGGAAAAAACTTTTATCGGTTCAATTCCTATTGGTTACGGCGACGGATACTGGCGTTCGCTTTCGAGCGGAGGAAAGGTTTGCATTAATAATGAATACTATCCGATTGCCGGTACAATAACGATGGACTGGCTGATGGTTAATCTGGGAAAAAGAAGTGCTGTGAAAATCGGTGATGATGTTTTGCTGATAGGCAGAGAAAACAAGAACAATCTTGGTGCTGACAAGATAGCTAAGATTGTTAAGTCGATTCCGTATGAGGTGCTGTGTTCCTTTGCGGACAGGGTACAGAGGATTTATGTTTAAAATAGAAAGATAATAGAACGTGGAAGAAAGAACGCCTTCCTGCAGCAGGCAGGCTCAACAAAGAGCGGATGGATTATGATTATCACTGAGGAAACAAAATAATAGAACACAGATTAGCGCAGATTAAACGGATTAACGCGGATAGAAAATTTTTAGAATAAGAGCAAGAGCGCCTGCCTGCTGCAGGCAGGCACAACAAAGAACTGATGGATTATGATTTGCACTGATAGAACAAAATGGAAATATAATAGAACACATATTAGTGCGGATTAACGCGGATAGTTAGGGGTATGGATTTAATGTTTATTTGGGATTTAGTATTTTTACACTTCATTCAAGATTAAGGGTATTCAAAAAACAACGGGGTTTTTAAAATTAATGGTATAAAGAATAAGAGAATTATTTGAAGTATTTGATATATATTGCATTGGCGGCGATTTTATGGTTTGTGATGTTTGTTTTGAAGCCGTTCAACTTCTGGGTAATGATGGCATTTTCCACCTCGTTGCTTTCGGTGATTTCCTATCTTCACTATAAAGACCAGTTTAAGAAAGAATATTTTAGCGTTAAGGAAATTGCGATTGGGATAGGAAGCGCGGCGCTGCTTTATTTGATATTCTTTTTCGGGAGGTATGTACTTGATACATTCGGTATTATTCCTGACCATGCGAATAATATTAACAGCGTTTATGCAAACAAGGAGCAGCTGCCGGAGTGGGTTGTGGCAATGCTGTTGTTTTTTCCGATTGGGTTCGGTGAGGAATATTTCTGGAGAGGATACATTCAAAGACATCTTGCAGAGAAGCACGGTAAGTGGATTGCGTTAATAATAACGGTTGCGTTTTACACGGCTGTTCACATACCGACGGGAAATACTATACTTTTACTTGCGGCTTTTTTAGTAGGGATTTACTGGGGACTGATATTTATATGGAGGGGCAACATTGTTGCGGCGGCGCTATCACACATGCTTTGGGACCCATTTATTTTTGTCATATTTCCCATGAATTAATAAATGCGGTTGTTTGTTATGGAAATTAAATAATTAATAGAAGATATAATGGAACAAAACATGCAAGCCCCAAAAGGGTTTAAACTATTTATGATGGCAATACGTGCATTTGCTTTTCCTGCTTCTGTAATACCCGTATTGTACGGTTCGATACTTTCAGTATTGCTGATACCGGAAACAAGCTTTAACTTTCTTTATTTCGCTTTAACGCTAATAGGAGCGATGTCGGTTCATGTAGGGTCAAACATAATAAATGATATTTATGACTACAAAAAGGGTATAGATAAAGAAGACCCTGAAATAGGGATTCCACACGGCGGTTCGATGGTGATATCGAAAGGGTTTGTCTCGGTGGAAAGAATGAAGGTAATAGCATTTAGCTCGCTAATACTTTCGGGTTTAATAGGAATTTATCTATGGCTGATGATAGGTACATGGATACTTTACCTAATGATATTCGGACTTTTTGCTGCGATATATTATACAGCAAATCCTTTTGCTTTGAAGTATAAAGCATTGGGAGATTTAATGGTATTCTTAACGTTTGGGGTCGGGATGACTTTAGGTGCGTACATTGTACAGACGGGACAGTTTGACTGGAGACCGGTTGTGCTTTCTTCGCCAATAGGGCTCCTCATAATTGCAATACTTCACACAAACAATATACGCGACATGAAGTTTGACGGGGCATTCGGGGTAAAGACGATTCCGATAATTATCGGACAGAAGATGTCAATTTATATGTATGATGTTTTGATAGTCGGTGCATACGCATCGATAATACTATTTGTAGTGTTTGGTTTGCTGCCATGGCCTGCCTTGTTAAACCTGATAACACTACCGACAGCATTAAAGCTCGTGAAGATGCTGAAAACTTTACCTGATGATAACATACCACGCTGGGAAGTCGGCACAAAACTTAACATAATGACAGCACAGTTCAATATGCAATTTGGTTTGATGCTGAATCTTGGATTGCTGATAGCGTTTTTATATACTTTGTTTATGTGAAAGAAAAGAATTTAATGATTAAATAAGAGCCGCGGAATTTATTTACTGCGGCTTTTTAATTACTCGTAATACTCACGGAAAACACGCCACTGATTGCCGGTTTCGTCGCTTTTGAAGAGACGAAGAGTTTTAATTCCTTTTTCTTCCTTTTTATCTGCCGAAAAAGTCTGATTGAATTTAACGTTCACGTAATTTTTGTTAACGGACTCGTATTCAATTTTTACATCGCGTACTTTTACGGATATGTTTTTAACGGATTCAAATGATTTAGTAACTCTTTTTATTCTTTCGTCGTAGGAGATTGCTTTTCCGCCTTTATCAATATATTGATAATCTTTATCGAGAAGTTCTCGGTAGCGAAAAATGTCACGGCTTTCCCATGCGGCTTCCCATGTTTTCATGAACTGATTAATGCGATAATCTTCGGAGGAATAGTATTCGTTAATTTTTATGTATGTGAAAATTGCGGAGACTATAAGGAGCGCTGAAAGGACTCCTATGCTTGAGAAGAGAAGAATTCTTCTTCTGAACTTAAAATCGAGCTTCTCTTTGTAGCGTGTTTTAAATTCTTCCTGAAACTCTTCTTTGGGTTCGGGGTTATCAGTCTGCACCGAGTCCGGTTTTGGCCGGACGGCAGATACTTTGGGGTAATTATCTTTTCCAAGAATTTCAGTGATGGTTTTATTACCAACATTTTCAGCGTTTGCTTTAACGGTAGGATTTTCATAGCAGTCGGGGGTAGAACAGCCCTGATACCTTTCCCAGCATGTTTTGTGATGAGGGATTTCGCAGCGGAAGCAGACAGCTTTTTCCTCATTATTTTTAATAACATTATTGCAATACGGACAGATCATCGTAGTCAAAATTAAGCAGAAAGGATTACTTTTAAAATGTAATAAATTTTAGAATATTATACCCGAGCAAAAGACCAGGCTGTTTCTTTGCTTAGAATTTCTTGAGAAAAGATTCTGGTCGGAGGCGAGAAAATCGTATTCAGCTTTAAGGTAGAAATTATCAATCGGCTTGAAAGTGAAACCGAATGCAGCTCCCGCAAGGTTAAGAAAATCACCGCTATCGCCGGAACCTTCGGATATAATGGCGTTAGGGTCATGAAACCATTCACCGCGAAGTGTAAGGTTAAACTTTGGGTGTACGTTGTATCTTAGCTGCAGCATACCAGAATTCATGAACGCTGTTTTGGTTGTATCGGCATTATCGGAATTTGTCTGAAGAGCAAAATCGAAGAAACCAACGAGGTCTAATTTGCCGAAAGAACATGAAAGAACGAAATCGTTATAGAACATCCACTGATTCTGGTAGCCGAAATCGGATTCATTTCCAAAAGAGTTTCCGTAGAAGAGTGTAAGATTTTTAAAAGGGCTGTAAGTCATTGACATACCTACAGATTTATTATCATTATTTTTTGAAACGATATGGTATGCGTTGTAGTAGTAAGCACTTGCGGATAATTTTTCGGAAAAGTCATGCCGAAGCTGAACTCCTATAATATTGGAAGGCTGAAAGTAACCACCGACAGAGGCTGTGGAAAGATAATTGTATTCCGGTACTGATGATTCATAACCGATGTAATGAGACATGTAACCCACTTTAACAGAAGTCTGTTTATTAAATTTATAACCGAAGTAAGCCCGCTTAATATATTTTATAAACTGTTTATCAATAGGTGTAAAAATAAAAGGGATATCACCAAACTGGAAGGCGACAGATGAGAAAAGATTCGGGCTATCGTAATCAAGCATGAGCAAAGCTATATTAAGACGAAACTCATCGTTGTACATACTGTTAGAGCTGAAAGTTCTGATTTTTGAAGCGGAGTCCTTTGTGTAATTCAGGTCAACTGAATAGTAAGAATCGACAAGAACGTGGAACTTGATGTCGTTAAGGATAGAATTATTTGTGTCGCTCTGCGAAAAAGCAAGTACGGGGATAAATGCAAAAACAAAAAAGACAAATTTTATCATTTGTTCGGGGTTTGATTTAATAAAAAATAATAATAATGAATTAAATGTGAAATGGAAATATTGAGGAAAGATTTAAGAGATGACATGACGCAGCAATAGGTATAAATCAGTGAAAAATCTAATCACAGAAGGCACAGAGTGCACGGAGAAAAAATTAATTTATTGAAAAGAACAGAAGCTTGAATAAAGATTTTTTACAGAGCGCACAGAGAAAGAACGGAATTCTCAGAAAGAGTAAGTATGGAGTTATTTTAAAGAGCAATAGTATAGGTGAGTGTTTTTATTAATTTAGACGTTAGAATAGCGTATAATAAACGTTAGAGCAGCGTTTGGTTAGCGTTTGATAAGACAATTAATGACTGTTTTAACAGTATTTTAATGAGGTGTCGAGAGTGGATAAAATTTAGTGATGGTTGAAAAATGGGTTAAATTTTGGGTTTTTAGTAAGATGGGGTTGATTATTAACATGATTTATAGAGATATTTTAGGATGAAACTGTAGTTTTCTTCCCGCCATAAATTGTGGCGGGAAGATGTTCAGACTTTTACTTTCTATCTTCTTTTTCTACTTCTACCTTAAGCTTGCCGCCTTCGCGGATAATTTTTATTTCATCGGGTTTAACATTTGGATTGTCTTCTATGACTTTCCTTTTGATTTCGTCGTCGGACATATTGCCATTTATTCCAATACCGATTGCGGATTTAATTTTTACCTCTTCTTCTTTACCGTCACCGCTAACGATTACTTCCATATTCTGACCGTTCATGTTAGAGTTCTCAGGAAACTTAATCATAAGTTTATTGTGATCGCCGATTTTTTCATAGGTTACGGAAGCGTTTTCAAAACCATTTTCTTTAAGCTGCTTTTGGATTTCTGCTATTATTTCGGCTTCGGATTTTCCGCTTGAAAAGACTTCCACTCTGAAGAATTTGTAAAGAGCTGCAGAGTATAAAGGAACGGTTGAATGTTCAGTAAGCGGTAATATTTTAACGGAGTTAATTTCTTTAATTTTTTCAAGGTCGTTTTTGTGGAGCATGGCTGTTTGTTCATCTACTCCCTGCAGAACGGTGTTAAACTCCGCAATATCGGTACCGCCTTCATTCTTAATGTTAATGGTCAATGGTGCATTGTTAAGCCAAGGAAGATTTTTAAGACTTTGCTCGACTGTTTTTTCGTTTTCAGGTTTTGTTGTCCAGGAAAATGCGTAGCCGATATTTTTCTCCTGAGTTACGGGATAATTACACGCACCGACTATAAAAACGAGAAAGACTGCTATTGCGAGTTTTATTTTATGCTCTAAGATAAATGTTTTCATTTTGTGTTTCCTTTTTGTTTGTGAATTTTGATTTCTTAAAAGTGCTTTAGTTGTTCTTTCGAAAGAACCATCGTATTTTTCCTGCCGAATTTTATCCCAGTACTTGTCCATTTGCTTCATCCCCTTTCCGTCTGATTCCTGAAATAATTTTGAGTGTTTCATCTTGCAAATCTCCTTTTTCGAGACCGGTTAATAAATTGTTTTTACCGCTGTTTTCAAGAATATCTTTTCTGAGTTTATCACGAACCCTGCTAAGTCTTGATTTTACCGCAGACTCGCTTTTATCGTTCTGAATTTCCTGTATTTCACGGATTGAAAAGTTTGCAACTTCAAAGAGTAAAATTGCAGAGCGCTCTTTGTAATTAAGCTTTGAAAGTGCGTTTAACAATACTTTCTTGTCATCGTCGTTGTCACTTCTGTCATAGAGTTCATAAACAAACTTATCGTTGTATTCTTCACCAAGGGGCAGAAATCTTTTCCAGAAATGATTTCTGTGCACAGAAATAAATTCCCGGGACGCTATCGTAAATATCCAGCTTTTAAATTTTGCATGATCTGAAAGCGTATTGATTTTCCGATAACTTTTTACGAGAGTAATTTGAAACAGTTCTTCGGCATCGTCATAGCATCCGTTTTTAAACATTGCTTTGCAATACCGAAGTAAATCGTTATAAACGGGTTTCAGTAACTCAATATATTTTTCATTCTCCAGAGACATTAACATTAATGTTTGTATATAAGACGCTTTTGGAGTACAAAAGGTCGCAAAATACAATATAAATATTTTACAGACACAATTTTATGCTTATTTTGGTATATTTATGAACTTTTTGAGAGATGTTGGGGTTTAAATTTATAAATGGGACTAAAATAGTCCTGTTTTCTATTATACTGAAAAATAAACAAGTTATATACATATGAGTGACGATATTATTCTGGAAAAAATAGGAAGTGATTACGAATTTGGATTCACGACCGATATTGAAATGGAAACGCTTCCAAAGGGACTGAATGAAGACGTTGTCAAATTCATTTCTAAGAAAAAGGGCGAGCCAGAATTCATGCTTGAGTGGAGATTGAAGTCATACAGGCACTGGCTGAAGATGGAAGAACCGAAATGGGCAAATGTACACTATCCTAAATTTGATTATCAGGATGTTATATACTATGCAGCTCCGAAGAAAGAAAACAAACTGAACTCTCTCGATGATTTAGACCCGAAGATTAAAGAAACGTATGAAAAACTCGGCATTCCACTTCTGGAACAGCAGTTTCTGGCAGGAGTTGCGGTTGATGCTGTAATGGACAGTGTTTCGGTTATGACGACATATAGAGAAAAGCTGAGCGACCTTGGAATAATTTTTAGTTCGATAAGCGACGCGATAAAGGAACATCCAGAACTTGTGAGAAAATATCTTGGTTCGGTTGTGCCTTATACAGATAACTTTTTTGGTGCTTTGAATTCTGCTGTATTCAGCGATGGTTCTTTTGTTTACATACCTAAAGGAGTGAGGTGTCCGATGGAGCTTTCAACATACTTTAGAATAAACGCAGCTAATACAGGTCAGTTTGAAAGAACGCTGATAATAGCTGATGAAGGCGCGTATGTATCATATTTAGAAGGGTGCACGGCTCCGATGAGAGATGAGAACCAGCTTCACGCCGCAATAGTAGAACTGATAGCGATGGACGGTGCAGAAATAAAATATTCCACTGTACAGAACTGGTATCCGGGAGACAAAAACGGAAAGGGCGGAATATACAATTTTGTGACGAAGAGAGGAATTTGCGGAAAAGATGCTAAGATATCCTGGACGCAGGTTGAAACAGGTAGCGCAATAACATGGAAGTATCCAAGTGTTATTTTAAAAGGCGACAATTCTATAGGAGAGTTTTACAGTGTTGCACTAACAAACAACATGCAGCAAGCAGATACGGGAACGAAGATGATACATATAGGGAAGAACACGAAGAGCAGGATTGTTTCGAAGGGTATTTCGGCTGGAAAGAGTCAGAACAGCTACAGAGGACTTGTTAAGGTGGCGAAAGGTGCGGAGGGTGCGAGGAACTTTTCGCAATGCGATAGTCTGCTGATGGGAGACAGGTGCGGGGCTCACACATTTCCGTACTTTGACATTAAAAACAAGAATGCAATAGTTGAGCACGAAGCAACAACATCGAAGATAGGTGAGGATATTTTGTTTTACTGCCAGCAAAGGGGTATATCAGAGGAAGATGCAGTTGCATTGATTGTGAATGGTTATGCGAAGGAAGTGCTAAATCAATTGCCGATGGAGTTTGCGGTTGAGGCACAAAAACTTCTGGCGATATCGCTGGAAGGAAGTGTGGGGTAATTTGGGTGAAAGTTGATAGCTGCGGAAAGAAACTTAGAATTGTTGTTCACAATGCAAAAATAGAACACGGATTAACGCGGATGAAGCAGATTTACGCGGATAAGAGACAGAAGGATATTTAACCGCAAAGGGCGTTCACCACGGAGTTTGTCTCAAAACTTAAATTTTGTAACAAAAGCAAATAAAAAACATTGAAAACGGGGTTAAATCCCTGCCAAAAACACGCGGGGATGACAAAAACACAGAAGATTAAAAAATTAAATATAATGAAGAACTAAATAATAAATATTAATAAATATGTTAATAATTAAAGGATTAAAGGCAGAAGTAGAAGGAAAAGAAATTTTAAAGGGAATAGACCTTGAAGTTAAAAAGGGTGAGGTTCATGCAATCATGGGACCTAACGGCTCGGGAAAGTCAACGCTCGCATCGGTACTTGCCGGACGCGAAGGATATGAAGTAACGGACGGCGAAGTTATTTATAACGGAAAGAACTTGTTAGACATTGAAGCAGAGGAAAGAGCAAGAGAGGGAATATTTCTTGCGTTCCAATATCCGATAGAAATACCGGGGGTATCCACAACAAATTTCATGAAAACATCTATCAATGAAATAAGGAAGCACAATGGTCTTGAACCGATGAAAGCACAGGAATTCATGAAAAGACTTAGGGAAAAGGCGGCACTTGTTGAGCTTGATGTTGAAATGACAAAGAGATATGTGAACGTTGGTTTTTCGGGCGGAGAGAAAAAGCGTAACGAGATTTTTCAGATGGCAATGCTTGAGCCAAAGCTCGGAATACTTGATGAGACGGATTCGGGGCTGGATATTGATGCTTTGAAAATAGTGGCGAACGGTGTCAACAAACTAAGAAGCAATGATAATGCTTTTGTTGTGATAACACACTATCAAAGACTGCTTGAATACATAGTTCCTGATTTTGTGCACGTTTTATATAATGGCAGGTTAGTGAAATCAGGAGACAAGAATCTGGCGCTTAAGCTTGAAGAAGTGGGTTACGACTGGATTAAGGAAAGCATAGGGGCGTAGAATGGGTTTAAAAGAATTATTAAACACAAGCAAAAAACATGGTTCGAAATCTCTGGAAAGCAAACGAAAGGATGCACTTGCTACGCTTGAACAGACAGGGTTTCCGACGAAGAGCCATGAAGAGTGGAGGTTTACAAACGTAAGTACGATTGTAAACAAAGATTTTAGGTTAGACAAAGAGCCAAGAATAAAAAAACTTGAGATAGAAAAACTTGATGAGTACAAATTCGATGCAAATATTGTTGTGGTTTATAACGGAACGTATGCAAAAGAGCTTTCAAAGATACACGAAAAGAATGATAAGATTTTTATAGGAAGTTTTGCTGATGCTATAGCATCGGGACATGAAAAGGTTTTTGAAGGGCATTTCGGCAAATATGCAAACGATAAAGCAGACGGGTTCACAGCACTGAATACATCAATGATAAACAGCGGGCTTCTTTTGTATGTACCTAAGAATGCCGTAATTGAAAAGCCGGTTGTCATAATTAATTTTATAGAAGAATCGGACAAAGACATATTTGCAAACCACAGAAACCTCATAGTTGTTGAAACAGGGGGTAAAGCTGATGTGAGCGAGGTGTTCTATGCAAACTCGAAACACTCGTCATTTTCAAACACTGTAACAGAAATATTTCTTGGCGAAAATGCGGAGCTGCATCACAACAAAATACAGAATGAAGGTGCTGAAGCTTATCATATAGGAACGACGCAGGTTGAGCAGAGAAATCACAGCAGGTTTTATTCAATGGTTGTTTCATGGGGCGGAAGTCTTTTGAGAAACAATTTGAACTCTGTGATAAACGGAGAAGGAATCGACTGTTATTTCAGAGGGTTTTATCTTGTGAAGGGAAAGCAGTTGATTGATAATCATACACTTGCAGACCATGCAAAGCCAAACAGCCACAGCAACGAATTTTATAAAGGCTTGCTGGACGAGGAAGGAACGGGGATTTTCAACGGAAAGATAATGGTGAGGCAGGATGCACAAAAGACAAACGCATACCAGACTAACACTAACATACTTCTTTCAAATGACGCAACGATTAACTCGAAACCGCAGCTTGAAATATTTGCTGATGATGTTAAATGCAGCCACGGAGCAACGACGGGGCAGATAAATCCTGACGAGGTGTTTTATTTAAGGTCAAGAGGCATATCGGAGTCAGAGGCAAAGAAATTATTGCTTTCGGCTTATGTGCATGAAATAATAGATGAAGTTGCAAATGAGGAACTAAAAGAATTACTGATAAAGAGGTTAGAAAAAAAGCTCGGCTAAGATTTTTGAATGATATATAGATGATTAAATAATATGATTGACGTTGAAAAAATAAGAAAAGATTTTCCAATACTTAAACAAAAGGTTTACGGAAAAGACCTTATCTATCTTGATAATGCTGCGACAACACACAAGCCGCAAGTGGTTATTAATGCAATAGCAAGATACTACTCCGAGCAGAACAGCAATGTTCACCGCGGTGTACATTTTCTGAGTGACAGTGCAACAACTTTGTATGAGAACTCAAGGAATAAGATTGCAGAATTTATTAATGCAAATACTTCTAATGAAGTAGTATTTGTAAGAGGAACAACTGAGGCGATAAATCTTGTAGCTAACGGATACGGAGACAAGTTTATAAAGGAAGGTGATGAAATAATTGTTTCATACCTTGAACATCATTCGAACATAGTACCATGGCAGATGCTTTGTGAGAGAAAGAATGCAAAGCTTAAAGTGATACCTGTGAATGATGACGGTGAATTATTAATAGACGAATACAAAAAACTTTTAAATGAAAAGACAAAGATTGTTGCGGTAGGACATACCTCGAATGCACTTGGCACAAAGAATCCGGTAATAGAAATTATTAAAGCTGCGCATGATACAGGAGCGGTAGTATTGATAGACGGGGCACAGGCAGTACAACACACGAAAGTTGATGTGCAGGAACTTAACGCGGATTTCTTTGCTTTTTCGGGACATAAGGTTTACGGTCCTACAGGAATAGGTGTGCTTTACGGAAAAGAGGAATTACTGAATGCGATGAATCCTTATCAGGGCGGCGGTGATATGATAAAAAGTGTATCATTTGAAAAGACCACATATAATGAGCTGCCTTATAAGTTTGAAGCGGGCACGCCAAATATTTGCGGAGCTATTGTTTTACCGGAAGCATTAGAATACGTGAAGAATGCAGGGCTGGATAATATTGCAGAATATGAAAAGGAACTTCTGAATTACGGAACGGAGAAGTTAAAAGAAATTGAAGGGTTTCGTTTAATAGGCAATGCAAAGAATAAGGCGAGCGTAATCTCCTTTTTAATAGATGGAACACATCCTTATGATGTAGGGACGATACTTGACAAGCAGGGAATTGCGGTAAGGACGGGTCACCATTGCGCAGAGCCATTAATGAATAGGCTGGGGATTCCCGGAACGGTAAGAGCATCGTTTGGAATGTATAATACGAAAAGTGAAATAGATGCACTTGTTGACGGAGTAAAAAAGGCAAAGAAAATGTTATCATAAAGTATGGAAAACACGATAGATAAGACTGAAGCAGAAATAATAGAAGATTTTTCATTTTTTGATAATTGGGAAGATAAGTATGAATATATAATAGACTTCGGGAAGAGCCTGAAACCAATGAACCCGGTTTACAAAACAGATGAGAACAAGGTTGCTGGATGTGTTTCACAAGTATGGCTGCACACTGAATATAAAGATGGGAAATTATATTTTGACGCAGACAGCGATGCAATAATAACAAAGGGGCTGGTAGGGCTGCTTGTGAAAGTATTATCAGACAAGAAACCCGAAGACATAATAAATGCTAAACTTGAATTTATAGACAAGATAGGTATGAAAGAGCATCTCTCACCGACGAGGTCAAACGGACTTGTATCGATGATAAAGTTTATGAAGAGAAGTGCGGAACAATGTATAAACAGCAATTAAATCAGAGGATTTTACTTGGAAGATATGAAAGAAGAAAATACAAATAACGAAGAGAAAAAGACAGATACTGCAAGCGAAAGCAAGACGGTTGACCTTGAAGTACTAAAAGAAGAGGTTGTAAAAGTACTGAAAAACTGTTTTGACCCTGAGATCCCTGTTAATATTTATGACCTGGGTTTAATTTATGATATTAATCTTGCAACGAACGGAGATGTATTTGTAGTAATGACGTTAACCTCCCCTGCATGTCCAGTAGCAGGAACGCTGCCGGGAGAAGTACAGGAAAAACTCAGAGAGCATCCAATGGTAAACGATGCAAGAGTAGAAATAACTTTTGACCCTCCGTGGAGCTTTGACAACATGTCTGAAGAGGCAAAGTACGAGTTAGGGTTTATTTAACTTATACCTTCTCGGCAATATATCCCACACCCGAAAGAGATTCTATAATCCTGCCTGTATCAGGGTTTTCACCTTTCACTGTTAATATTTTATCCTCGCTCTTTAAATCGACGTTCCATTCACTAATACCGGTATCTGAATCGAGAACAGGGGTAATCTTGCTAATACAATGATTGCAATTAATGTTTGTCTTGAATTTTATTTCTATCATATATTAATTATTTTTATAAAATAAGCTATTTTTAGAATCAAAGAAATTTAATAATTCATCTATATTGAGACCTTGTCCAAACTGCAAAAGCAGGGAAAATACACTGAGGATTAAAGAGGAAGAATTTCTCGTAGTCCGATGCAAATCCTGCGGATTGACATTTCTATTGAACCCGCCTGACGAGAGCATTATATATGAAGATTATTATCAAATTGAGTTTAAAGGCGATGATTACAGTGAAGACTCTTCGTTTGCTCATTTAAGAGAGATATATGAGATAAACGAGCAGCGTACCGGGCTAATAAAGAAGATTGTGAATGGTTCAGAGAATTTCAAATTACTTGATATCGGATGCGGTTCGGGGCTATTTTTAAAATCATGTAAGGATGCGGGATTACAAGGAGAAGGAATTGATGTTTCAAACAATGCGTTAAACTTTGCAAGAGATGAATTCGGACTGAATGTTTACAACAAAACAACAGAAGACCTGATAAACGAAGGAAAAAAATATGACATGATAACGATGTGGCATGTTTTGGAACATATAACGGAACCTGTAGTTGAATTAAGTAGGATGAAGGAACTGCTTTCGCCGAACGGGTATCTATTGATTGAGGTACCGAATCTAAACAGCATTAAGTTTAGAATGAGCGGGAAAAAATGGAAGGGTGGAAATCATCCTTTGTACCACAGAAGTTTTTTCACTTCAAGATCGCTGAGCGAGACTTTAAACAAAAGCGGGTTTACGAACGTTAAAAGAATAAATTTTTCATATCCGCTATCCAACAAAAACTTTTTTTACAACTTATCAAAAATAATATTTAATGTTTTCAGTGCAGACGCTTTTCTTAACTTTACGGCAAGGAACACCAATGATTAGATTATTGATTTTGTTTCTATTTATACTTACGCTCACGAATTTATCCATAGCTCAGAAAGGAAAGAAACTTGTGCCACCGACAAGTGGTATATATGCAGGAATATTTCCAGACATGGGAAATACAGAAGACAGCTTAACAACGGAAAGAATTCAGGAATACCTAAATATAACTGGAGCGCAGCCTGTATGGATATGTTTTTCAAACAGCTGGTTTTACGGAATAAAATTTCCAATGGATAAAGCGAAATCGGTAGCAGGGTTTAACTCAATACCATATATACGAATAATGCCACGAAGCGACTGGGGAATGGGAAGACCTGATGCAATTTATGGTTTAGATAAAATTGCTAACGGAGACTTTGATGAAGATTTAGAAAAGTGGGCAAAAGATGCAAAGAAATTCGGTAAGCCTATACTTGTAGAATTTGCACCTGAGATGAACGGCAACTGGTTTCCCTGGAGCGGAACATTTAATTTCGAAGAAGAAGGTGCGGATTTGTACAAAGATGCACACAGACACGTTGTGGAGCTGATGAGAGAAGCGGGGGCGGACAATTTAACATGGATGTATCATGTGAATGCAGTTTCAGAGCCTAACGCTGAATGGAACAGATTTCAATCTTACTATCCGGGAGACGATTATATTGACTGGTTAGGAATGAGCGTTTATGGCTCACAGAAAGTAGGGTGGCCCTGGGCAAATTTCTTTCCCTACTTCAGAAACGCCTACCGTGAAATGGAAAAGATTTCTAAAGTAAAACCGATAGCAATTGCGGAGTTCGGAGTTGTCGAAGATCCGAGCGCAGGAAAAAAGGCGGAATGGATAAGAGAGGCCTTTGAAACGGTGCTTGGAGGAAAGTTTCCGAGAGTAAAAGCTATATCTTACTGGCATTCTTCTTTTGATAATGCAGACGGGTCTATATCTAATATGCGGGTTGATTCATCACCGGAGGCGCTGAAGGTTTACAATGAGTTTATAAATATGGATGCATTTAAAGTAAAGGCAATGTTCAAATAGAAAGAGTTAAAAGTGATTACCCTTCAAGTTGGTTTTTATAATGTTTAGATGAGTGTGTTTTAATAACTCATTTCATCAATTTTTACTTTCCCTTTATATATTTTTTGAATTATTATCGTATAAGTTATCACAAAAGGCATTCCTATAATCGCCATTATAAGCATAATCATTAATGTTTTCTGTGATGATGCTGCGTTGTAAATGCTTAGACTATATTCCGGATTAGGGTTTGATAAAACCAGGTTTGGAAATATTCCTACAGCAAATAAAACCAGCAACAAAGCGATTGTTGCAGAAGATGACAGAAACGCTCTGAACTCTCTGCCAAGATGAATTTCTCTGGGTATATTCGCAATTGCAAGCATAGTAATAATTGCCAGAAGAAAGAACGGGGGAAAATCTTTAAAATGATAGACCATACCAGGATAATATATTAATGTCGCCATGGTAGTCGTGACAAAACAAATGGTAAAGAAAATAATCGTATTATTAACCCAGCTTTTTGTTTGAATTTGCAGTTCTCCTTCGGTTTTCATAACCAGATATATTGCACCATGCATAATGAACAAGGAGACAGTGGTTATTCCAACTAGTATCGAATAGGGATTTAATAATTCAAGAAAAGTACCCATGTATTCTTTATCCGGACCAATAGAGATTCCAGTGATTATGTTTCCTAATGCAACACCCATCAATAAAGCTATTAAAATACTTGAAAAGCTGAATGCTCTATCCCACCAAACCCGCCATTGTTTACTTTCCTGCTTGCTTCTGAATTCAATCGCAACTGCACGAAATATCAGAAAAAATAAGAGAAGCATAAAAGCAATATAGAAACCAGAGAATACTGTTGCGTAAACATCCGGAAACGCAGCAAAGAGAGCACCTCCGCCTGTTACGAGCCAAACTTCATTTCCATCCCATACCGGTCCGATAGAATTAATTGATATCCTTCTGTTCAGGTCACTCTTCGTAAGCAGGTGTAAGGCACCGACACCGAGATCGAATCCGTCAAGGATAGCATAGCCAGTAAGCAAAATCCCAACCAGTATAAACCAGATAATATTTAAGTCCATAGTTTGATTTAATTTTTGTTTAACATTCCTTTCTGAGATGAATAAACATCGTCAGAATTATCACTTATATCGGGTCCATGTTTAATCTTTCTATCGAGCAAGAACAAAAATAATATAAACAGCAGGGCATAGATTAACAGAAACAATATAAGAGAAAACAACACTTCGCTTCCTGTAACTGATTTTGAAAGAGCATCCTTAGTACGAAGCAGGTTGTAAACTATCCATGGCTGCCTGCCAACTTCGGCAGACATCCACCCGAGTTGATTAGCCGCCTGCGGGAGAAGAACAGACAAAACCAGTACCTTAAGCATTATTTTACTTTTAAACAACTTCTCTTTTCGGAGCATTATTATTGACAGAGAACTGATTCCAATCAAAATCATACCTATTGCAACCATAAGATGATAAGATTGGAATACAAGATTTACGGGCGGTCTATCTTCCTTACGAAATTCATTCAAACCCACAATGGAGGTTTTCGAATCTCCGTGAACAAGATAGCTCAACATACCAGGGACGGAAACTCCAAAATTTACTTTTTGTTGACTATCATCAACCCATCCAAATAAATAAAGAGGAGCCGGAGAAGTGTTGTAATGTCCCTCAAATGCAGCAAGTTTTGCCGGTTGATTCACGCTGATGCCAACAGCACTTTGGTGTCCTGTAAAGAGCTGAAAAAGAGAAGCAAACATTGCAAGTCCGAGAGCAATCTTTATAGATTTTTTGGAAAAATCGAGATGCTTGTTCTTAAGCAGATAATATGCAGAGACGCTTAATACAAGAAACGCACCTGTTAACCAAGCGGCGGATAGAGTATGAGTAAGCCTGTCAACAGAGGAAGGATTAAAAATCATTGCCCAGAAATCGATGATTTCTGCTCTCAGGATTCCGGCATTATTAACAATATGATGCCCCGCGGGGGTTTGCTGCCAGGAATTTGCAACAATAATCCAAACTGCGCTTAACATGGCACCCAAAGAAACCATGATGGTTGAAAAGAAATGCATTTTAGTAGAAACCCTGTTCCAGCCAAAAACAAGAATAGCAAGAAAACCCGATTCAAGAAAGAAAGCAAAAATTCCTTCAGCTGCCAAAGCGCTTCCAAATACATCTCCAACAAATCTTGAATAAGTCGCCCAATTTGTGCCGAATTCAAACTCCATGACAATTCCGGTGGCAACTCCCATAGCAAAGACCAACGCAAATATTTTAATCCAGAACTTTGTTATATGTTCATACGTTTTATTCTTTGTTTTAACATACATACCTTCCATAATAACAAGCAGCACCCCAAGACCAATGCTTATCGGAGGGTATATGTAATGGAAGGCAATTGTAAAAGCAAATTGAATTCTTGATAATATTTCAGTATCCATTCTATTGAATAAGGTTGATATAAACATATAAAGAAATAATTTCAAAATATAGTACAATTTATTTCATAATTTATTGCTTATAAATGGCTTGATTTATTATGAGCATATGCCCATTTTGTACATTATGCCGAGACCTAAAAAAATAAGGAAAGTATCGTTCAGCCCTGAGTCCAGCTATTTCAAGCCGAGAGGTATTCCTCTCGGAAATCTTGAGGAAGTTGTATTAACCTATGACGAGCTGGAAGCGATAACATTAACTGACATAAAGAAATTATATCAAGAAGAAGCAGCTGAGAAAATGGGAATTTCGAGACAGACGCTTGGGCGCATTGTTGAAAAGGCACATTCAAAAATTACAGATGCTATTCTTTTCGGGAAAGCAATAAAAATTGAAGGCGGAAGTTATACTTTTGGAAAAACTAATAAGTCCAGATGTAAAATTTGTAAAAACAACTTTATACTTACGGACAAAATATTAAATAATAATAATTGTCCAAAATGTATAAAGCTTATAAGTACAAAAGAAGAGACAGATTAAACTAACAAAACAAATTAAACAATATGTATTACAAGAATATACTTGAACTAATAGGCAACACACCACTTGTAAAGATAAATAATCTTACGAAAGGAATTAAAGCAACGGTACTTGCTAAAATCGAATTTACAAACCCGGGCGGAAGTGTTAAAGACAGGGTTGGGCTTGCAATGATAGAGGATGCTGAAAGTAAGGGTTTATTAAAACCCGGGTCAACAATTGTTGAGGCTACGAGCGGAAACACAGGAATAGGTCTTGCATTAGCCGGGCGTGTTAAAGGTTATAGGGTAATACTTGTAATGACAGATAAAATCGGACAGGAGAAAAGAAACTATCTAAAAGCTCTTGGCGCTGAAGTTGTGATAGTACCAAAAGAGGCTCTGCCTGACTCACCAGATTATTACAGGAATAAAGCGAAAGCACTTTCTGAAGAAATACCTAATGCAATAAATTTAAATCAATATGCCAACGAATCAAATCCTTTTAGTCATTATTCCGGTACGGGTACAGAAATATGGAACGATACAGACGGAAATATAACACATTTTGTTTGCGGAGTAGGAACAGCAGGAACAATAACGGGTGTCTCAAAATATTTAAAGGAAAAGAATCCTAATATAAAGGTGACGGGAGCAGACCCGATTGGTTCGAACTTTAAAAGATACAAAGATACGGGAAAGATAGGAGAAACGACGCTTCACCAGATTGAGGGTCTGGGAACAGATATTATTCCACCGATAACAAATTTCGATTATGTTGATGAAATTGTAAGTGTAAAAGACATAGATTCTATTAATATGTGCAAGAGGCTTTCTTTGGAAGAAGGTATCTTCTGCGGTGCTTCTTCGGGAACGGCCGCTTATGCAGCGCTTGAAATTGCAAAGAACCTTGATGAAAATGCTGTTGTAGTGTTTATCGTTTGTGATACAGGGGAGAGATATTTATCGAAGTATCATAATGACGACTGGTTAAGAGAGCATGATTTATATGAATGAATTATTTAAATTAAAACAGAATTACTTTTTAAAATATTATAAGGAAAAATAAGATGAAAGTAGCAATTCCAACACATTCGGGTATAGTAGATGACCACTTTGGTCATTGCGAGTATTTTATGGTTTTCACAACGAACGACAAGAAAGAAATCATACACGAAGAAATAATTTCTTCTCCTGACAGCTGCGGATGCAAATCTAATGTTGTAGAAAAATTAACACAAATTGGTGTTAAAGTAATGTTAGCGGGCAATATCGGAGGCGGTGCTGTTAACAAGTTAAGTGATAACGGTATTGCGGTCGTAAGAGGATGTTCAGGCAACGTAAAAGTCGTATTAAATGACTGGCTAAACGGTAACATAAAAGACAACGGAGAAATGTGCAAGGAGCATGAGCATCATCATGGACACAACCATCAACACAATCACAGACATCAACACGGAGCAGATTGCAACTAATGGTTGTATTAAGAATAACAAACTCCTTTTTTATTAAAAACCAAATATAAATAATCATGGAAGAAAACAAAGCAATAGCAATGCCGAGAATCGGCGAAAAAGCCCCTGATTTTAAAGCTGTAACAACTCAGGGAGATATAAATTTTCCATCAGATTACAAGGGAAGCTGGGTAATTTTATTCAGTCATCCGGCAGATTTTACTCCTGTTTGTACATCTGAGTTCATGACTTTTGCAACGATGGAAGACAAGTTTGCAAAGGCAAACTGCAAGCTTGTAGGTCTCTCGGTTGACGGATTATACAGTCATATAGCATGGCTGAGAACCATCAAAGAAAAGATAGAATACAAAGGCATGAAAGACGTAGAAGTTAAGTTTCCTCTTATTGAAGACATTACAATGGAAGTAGCAGGAAAGTATGGAATGATACAACCGGGCGAGAGCTCAACAAAAGCCGTCAGAGCAGTATTTTTTATTGACCCAAAAGGAATAATCCGGGCAATTATATATTACCCTTTGAGTCTTGGAAGGAATTTTGATGAGCTTTACAGAGCTTTAATTGCAATGCAGGCTGCTGACGAATTCTCGATAGCAACCCCGGCAGACTGGAGACCTGGTGACGACGTTATAGTGCCTACAGCCGGATCCTGTGGTGTAGCGAAAGAACGCATGGAAAGCAAAGAAAAGATGAAATGTTATGACTGGTTTTTCTGTACTAAAGAAATTCCTGAGAAGACAATACTCGATAAATTAGTGAAGAAATAAATTAAATCAGCACCATGTGTTTTTTCCCTAAAACACATGGTGCTGATTAAAGAAAAGAGATATTGAGAAATTCTATTTGCTTTTATTTGTTCTATTAACATCTAAGAATAGTTTTTTACTTCAATATTTTTAAAAGCTGGGTTAGGTTTTTATATTTTGCAGGTATAATAATAGTCTGGATCTTGTGTTTATCGAACATTTTTTTTACAGTCATTCCATAGTTTCCTGACATAACAGAGGTAACACCCCTTGAGTGTAAAAATGTTACTGCTTTTTTGCCCGAGTTTTTCAAAAAATCATTGCCGGGATTCGATACAAACTCAATATTATTAATATCATCTTTGATAAAGCAGAAAAACTTTGTTTTTCCAAAGCAATCCTCGATTGGGGAATTCAAATTGTCTTCTTTTACGGTTACTACCTTCATATCAAATTAATCAATGTTTAGTATATTTATAAAATTAGTACTCTTACAAAGCGGACAAAATTCCGGATTTGATTTTTTTACAACATTATAAATACATTCACAGTTTTGGCATTTATGCCAATTATCACCGTAATAAATATTTTCACCAGAGAGTTTCAAAGTTCTTTTTTCGACAAGTGATGTTGATAATTTAATTCTTGCCCGTTTATATATTCTTGTAAATGTAGGTCTGGATACTTTCATCAACTTTGCAGCCTTAGAATGGTTTAAGCCCTCATAGTCTATTAATTTTACAGCCTCAAATTCCTCGGCAAGGAATAAAAGGCTATCAGCATCGGGATTTCTATTTCCTGCCGGAAAAAACCAAATGTCTGAATGTGGCGCTAATATCTTCCTTTGTTTAACAGGTCTTGCCATAATCTATAAATACTCAAATATTTTAAACATTTTAGTACAACACTATTGCATTACGGTGACTAATTTTTACTATTGTTTCGAGAATTCATTTTTCCCACAGACAAAACTTAGCATGCCCTTTGTTGTTCATACTTAAATGTAATTTATAAACAAATTTGTAATTAATGAAGTCTAATAATATTTATTATGGTAACAAAATTGCGGCTGATATAACAGTAGTCCACAATCCGTTTTTGTCCCCTTTGGCAGTTTTAGTAATATTAAAAGTTTTAACTATTCTTTCTGACATTTTAAAGACCTGTTCCCTTTCATTCCAATCGGTATCCGTATTGAACTCTACGTCCAGGGTAGAAGCAAGCATTTGAGCGGCTAAATCTTCGGCATAGTCGCCACAAGTTTTTTCATTGACTCCCTGAGGATGGTATTCAGATAAATAACCATACTGCGATTTATCAGAGGGGATGGCAACGCCTATTGATGAAGCGATTAAACGATTAGGTTCATTAGTATGGTTTCTAGCCATTACTGCAAATGTTATTTGTCCCGGTAATATTTCTTTAATACCCTGTTCTCTCGATAACATTTTGCAATTTGGCGGAAAGATACTACTCACCATTACGAGATTACAAAACTCTATTCCTGCACTACGTAACGCAGATTCAAAGGAGGCTAAGTATTCTATATGCCTGCCTACACCTTTTGTGAAAAATATTTTAGTGGGTACGAACAATTTATTTAGTGACTATGTCCACTACATTGTTTATTAGGGTCACTTTTTAATTTATCCGCCAGAAACAATTTAACAGCATCTTCTGCATCTACTTCGTCGGTAAATATCGTCTGAATACCATTTGCATTTAAATCACTCATTAATCCCTGGCCACCAGAACAACAAAAAAGATAATTACAGTCTTTTAGACCTTCAATAATTCCTAAATGCTTTCCAACGCCTTGCTGGTTGGGATTATGTTCATCATGATGATGTTCGTGCCGATGACCTTCTTTTTTGTGCATTGTAAAAGTATTTATTCTTTTTTCAATGCCCGTGATTTCTTTGTTGTTTATATCAAAGACGATAAACATTTCACATTTCCCAACGTGACCTGTTATTGTTTTTCCGTTGTCTGAAGCTACTGCAATTTTCACTTGGTTTTTTATTAATATTAATTATTTATTATGAGCATATGCTCATAATAAATTTAAAGATAATTGTTTTATAAGTCAAGAGCAAAGTTTTTACCAATCAAGATCCCTCTGTGTTTTTCAATTTTTGATCCGGTTTAAGCTACGAAGCAGATACATCGATAATAATGGATGTAACCAGCAAGATAAAATAAACTATAAAGTACATTTATAATTTAATCTTTGCCACCTTTGAAGCCCCTGCCGCCTCCGAAGCCTCTGCCGCCTCCAAAACCTCTGCCGCCTCCAAAGCCTCTACCGCCTCCAAAGCCAAATCTTCTCCAACGATTGAAAGCACTTTTTCTCACTTCAAAATTAGCTGCACTGTTATCGGATACCGAACTATCAGTTACAGTAGATTTTGGGGTGTTACATTTCCCTAATTTATTTCCTGTCATTGGTCCATTTCCAATTGGACATGTTCCGTTTAAGTTTGGCATTTTAATCTCCTATTTTAGACTTAAATAAACGTTTTTAAAAAAATATATACTGTCACAATATATTGAGATTACTTTTCATTATGAAATAATTACCCTGATATTTAACTTTTTTTAAGATTCGTTGATTTACTAATTGATTAAATGTGTTCCAGCCCATATTTGATTTTTTTAAAAACTCTTCAACATCATCGTATCGCATTGGATGAACAGCAAGGATACTAAGTAGTTCTTTTTCTGAATTTAACAGAAATGAAAAGTTTGTTCCTTCATACGAAATTGCGAGCTCCACATTTTTAATAATATCGTTAAATATTTGAAAAGCAATATTAATAATTTCTTCGTCTGGTGCTATAGCAGATTTTACAGCAGTTGGACGAGTTGGGATTAAAATAAATGACTTGGCGGGACTTAGACTATTAATAATTACTGCTGTTTCTTGTAGCGATTTATTATCATCGTTAACATCTTTTATAAGCATCGTTTCAGTAACTAATTTTCCTGAATATTCGGCGGCAAACTCTCTGATTCCATTTATAATCTTATCAAGTTCTAAGCTTCCATGAGGTCTGTTTATTTTATGCCATATGGCAGGAATAACCGTATCTATTTTGACTGAGACTAAATCAGCTTTCATTAAATCATTTCTAACGTCTTTGTCCCAAAGTAAAGAAGAATTTGTTATAACAGCGATATTAATTCCTAAAGGTTTTAATATTTCTATACTTTTGCAAATACTAAAATCGAGAGTGGGTTCTCCGTCTGCAACAAATGTTAAATAGTCTATTTGCTCGTTAAGACTCTTTAAAAAGATCACCTTTTCGGATACCTCATGATAGATTCGTTTGGGTTTAAAAATTTCTTTTCTTTTTGTTGATAATATATTTGTATTACCAATCTGACAATAAATACATGAATAGCTACAGGTTTTCAGAGGGATGTTGTTGATTCCCATGCTTCTTCCTAATCTTCTAGATGGTACCGGACCGAATACAATTTCCGTATTATTAACTTCAGGACTCATTTTAATTAGTCATAATATACTCTTGTTACTTTGTTACATAAAGTTGGTTCTAACAAATCAGCCCACTCCTCTGATGCCCAGGTTTTCATTTCTCTGTGAGCTAAATAATATTTTTCCGGGATAGGATGAGTACCGACAACAACCTTCATTCGGTGTATATTCTCAATAAATAATTTGAAATGATCAATGTATGGGCAAGGAGGGTAGCCAACCACCATTCCGGTTGCAAAATGAATTACAGCGGCATTGTTTTTCTTTAGTTCTTCCATACTGTTTTCAATATTTCCTCCCGGGCATCCGCCACAGGAAGTGTATCCAACTACTTCTACATCTTTATCTGCATATATATCAAAAGCACCTGACCTTTCTTTAATTGCTCTAAAACATTTACCACCTGCACAGCTTTTATACCTGTCACAAATTATAATACCAATATTTACTTTTTCTTTCATGAACTTTTTAATGATTTAATGTTTTTTATAATTCAATAAAACTCTTTTTCCCTTTATCTGCTTTCACATTTTTCTGTTAATGTAAACCTTGGCTTGTTTACAAAGCAGCACATTCCTTAAAATATTTTTTACCGTGAAAATCCACTTCTTCAATAATCTTTCTCTCAATCATTTCGTTAAGCATTATTGTGTCAACTTCTTTTTTAACAAACTGTTTAACTGTTTCCACACCTATTGGATGAATAGCAAGCAAACCCAGAAGTTCATTTTTAAAATCGTTCAATGTAAAGCATTCTTCGTTATCAGGGCAGCATAACAATACTGCTTTAGATACCTTTTCTTTAATCAGGCTTTTTAAAAAATCGAGGTTATTTGAATCGGGACTCGTTACATAACTTTCTTGGGGTGGAAACACAGGGGTTGTAAAATACGAAACCTCACGATTTATCGTATTAAGGTAATTTGCGAGTTTCTCAACTTCTTCCTTATTATCGTTTATATCTTTTATTAGCATTGTCACTGTGGACAATTTGCCTTTATATATTTTTGAAAACTGTTTAATTCCATCTAAGATTAAGTCATAACTTAATCTTTTATGAGGACGATTTATTTTCAACCATGTTTCCGGATTTACTGTGTCAATTTTTAATGAAACATAGTCAGCAAACATTAAATTTTCACGTATATGTGCATTCCAAATAAGCGAAGCATTTGTAAAAACAGCAATTTTATATCCAAATTCTCTCAGTATGGTAATCTCTTTCGATAGCTCTGTATCTAAAGCAGGTTCTCCACTCCCCGTAAAAACGATATAATTAATTTTATTTTTTAATTGATCAATGTTTGTTAACTTATTTCTCATGGAGGCATGAAGTTCGTAAGGAGAAATACAATTTGAAGTACAGACAGAACAACAGGTCTTATTTCCAGATGAACAATATATACAATTGTAGGAACAGGTGCTTGGTTTAATATTGTTAACTCCAATAACAAGACCAAGTCTTCTTGAATGTACAGGACCAAAAACCACCTTACACTTAAGAGATTTATTTAACAAGATATTCCGCTCAAGCGCTGCACAAAAGGTTTCGATTTTCCTTCTTAACCATTTTTTTGTGTTGTCCATTCTTTGCCCCTTTCCTGATAACCTTAACAAAAAGGCGTTTTCTTTATTAGTTTGTTTCTATGATTTTACTGAATTAAAACTATTCATATTGTCATTTAATTATAATAACAAACTTGTTATATTATGAACTAATGTTCATAACTAAAGTATAAAGATATTTTAAACAAGTCAAGAGCAAAACTTTTACCGTAACAGACAATGTACGAATATAATATTACCGGATGTTTTTAAGTAGTAGCACTTATTTTAAAGAGATATTACCATGGCTACAAACAGAACCAAGGCAAAGTAACCGACAAATAATGAGACAAATAATGTTTCTCTTTAATACAAACATGAGAAGTGTAAAAATATATTATTTAAATATTTAATTACAAAGAGATGAGTGCGTTTTTAGTGATTGTAGTTTTTGGGGTTTTAATGAGCGTTGTTTCTCTTTCGGGAGGACTTATAATGCTGTTTACAAAACAAACACAATTAAAACTTCTCACGCCGCTTGTAGCATTTTCTGCGGGTTCACTCATTGGCGGTGCTTTTTTTATGATGGTTCCTGAGGGTTTACAACATATTGAGAATGTTAGAACATTCTTTCTTATATTCGTCGCAGGGTTTAGTCTGTTCTTTATATTTGAACAGTATCTGCATTACCACCATTGTAAAAAAGCCGAAAGCGACTGCAGAAAGCCTATGTCCGTGTTAATATTGCTTGGTGATGGTTTACATAATTTTATAGGGGGTCTTTCGATATCCGGATTATTCCTTATAGATTTTAATCTTGGTTTAATCGCATGGTTAGGTGCAATCTTTCACGAAATTCCACAAGAGCTTGGTGATTTTGCGGCGCTTGTACATAGCGGCTGGGAAAAGAAGAAGGCTATTCTTTATAATTTGCTTTCGTCTTCTACGTTTTTAATTGGTGGTTTGATTACATATTTTATTTCTGACAAAATTAATGTGTCATTCCTTATACCATTTGCAGCAGGGAACTTCTTGTATATTGGTGCAACAGATTTAATTCCCGAAGTTAATAAACACACTACTCTAAAAAATAATATTATTCATGGTCTGGCATTCTTGGCAGGTGTTGCCTTGTTGTTTGTTCTTAGTATATATCACAATCACACGTGATATATACTAATATTTATTTAACGTGTTATTTTATATAAACAAATACAATACTTAAAAGGTTATTTAATAAACATCATACGTTTGATTTCGTAAAAACTTTCTGAGCGCAAAACACAGAAGAACATTCCCGAAGAAAGGTCTTTGGCATCAAAATCTGTTTCATAAGAACCCGGTATCAAAGATCCCGCAACAAGCGTCCGGACTTCTTTTCCAAGCACATCATATATTTTCAGACTAATAAATTTATTACCGTTTGGTACATCAAATCTAATTTTTGTTGAGAGGTTGAACGGATTCGGATAATTCTGATAAAGTTTAAATGATGCGGGTGTAATATTACCGATAGGATTAACGCCTGTTAAGAATGGAACGGATACAGTTTTCATGATTACAGGAGACTTATCAGCTGTGTTATAAAGGGATACAAACTTTTGTATGTCGGGAGAACTTATACCCTGTATATAAGTAACAAGCCGGGGCGGAATAGTTTGGTAGCAGAGTTCAGCAGAAATCGTGTACTGTGACCCGGTTACAGCAGGCACTTTATAATAAATAATATCCCTGCCCGTGCCCTGAGTTGTTCCTTGTCTGTTAAAGTTAGTGTCGCTGACAGCACCGCCTACAATCGCTATTGTGTCATAGCTTGGATGAGAAGTGTTAAAACCTTTAGGGGGAAGTCTGTTATCTTTTAAGAAAGCGGCTGATCTTAATAGGTTAAACGTAAAGTTACCATTAATATCTTTAAAGGCACCTTCGTAAATCTGAACCTGATTCGTATTTGTAATTTCAGAATAGTGCTGTTCATATAAAGAATCCAGCCCTATGATTTCACCCTGAGTATCCCAGTTTCCGGATTCAAAGATTATATTGTTACTTTGGTCCTTGACTTTAAAATGAACCCACATTCTTCTGTACGGAATTCCTGTTGGTAATTTATGACCAGCGAGGTTTTCAACTGTAACGCCAATATTTATAAAGCCAGAGCTGTACGCCGGTGTAATAGTAAGGTTCACGGCGGTTTCCTTAAGCATTCTCTCTGTATAGACCAATGTAGTATCAAAGTTTGAAGCAGAAGCAGAAAGTTGTAGTGAATCAATATTATTTCTCATGATTCTATTTAGCATAGTGTTGCCGCCACCAAAAAGGTGTTTCCAGTACGGGCTTCGCTTTGTTGTATCGAAGGGAGGGATAGAAGATATATCTATCGGTGTATTAGTTATAGGCATGTGACATGTCTGACAAGGAACGTTATAAGTTTTATAATTGCTATTCTTCCATTCGATATAAGGTGTTTGTTCTGGAAAAGAGCCCACAATCTGTCCTGAGTAGTTTACAGTAGGTGTAAACAATGTATGACAGGTCGCACAAAGCTCTGAATTATTCATTGATGTAGAATGAACGGCGGTATAGTTAACAAATGTAATCATCGGCTGTACAAGGGGATTCGGATACGGACCGTAAATAATTCGTTCAGTAGTAATGTTATATCCGCCGGTATAGCTTGAGGAAGAACCGAAGTTTGTATTTTTAATCTGATGGCAGGATGTACAACTTACACCATCGTTTGCGAGGGGGTCTGCTTTCATCTGTGACATAGTGTATCCTGAGTCACCGTTCTGAATTGCCTGTCTGTGTCCCATAGGTGCATGACATTTTGTACAAGTGCTCTCAATTATAAACTGAAACTGAGGATGCTCGTGAATTTCTTCTGCAACGATTGCACGCCAGAAAGGGTCCTTAGATGAATTACCCATCATAGAGGAACGCCAGTGAGTGATAGGGGAAATATCAACACCGTTTTCTGTAAGCACAATTCCGTTTCCGGTATGACAAGTTGCACAGTTGCCTGAGCCGGAAAAAATAGAAGATGTCTGAGTGGGCAAAGGTGTCATTTGCGCCAGAGAAATATTTACAAACATCAACAATGTTAAAAACGAGATAGAGTTCAAGTATTTCATGTGAATTACTTTTTATTTATTTTTAATTTAGTAAATACATACCAGAAAAACAGGATTAAAAATTTGCGGATTTATTATTTACAAAAAACAATAGAACACGGATTGGCGCAGATTAAACGGATTTACACGGATAAAGATAAACACATATGGAATTACTTGCTGATTTAAAATAAAAGTTAAAGAGAAAAACACATAACATATTTCTTACAAAAGCAATAGAACACGGATTGGCGCAGATTAAACGGATTTACACTGATAAAGATAAACACATATGGAATTACTTGCTGATTTAAAATAAAAGTTAAAGAGAAAAACACATAACATATTACTTACAAAAAACAATAGAACACAGATTGGCGCAGATTAAACGGATTTACACGGATAAAGAAAAATACCTATAAAATTACTAATGCTGATTTTTAAAATAAAAGTTAAAGAGAAAACGCATAACATATTACTTACAAAAAACAATAGAACACCGATTTGCTAAAAAGAAGGCAGGGTTTGCTCGAATAAGGAAAAATAAAAATGAAATTACTAACATACTGTTTTTACATCTTTGTGAAAATAAAATTTCATACCTAATTAGGACGCAAGGTGACCGCAAGGAAACCGAAATCGAAAATGCAGAAAACGGGATGCCTGAAAAACGCTTAGAATTAAGGTTTGCTTACATCGAAAAAATGAAATACCAAAATGAATAATCAGACACACCCTCCTACTATTAATCACAACAAAAATGAAAATTGTGACACATTTTTTCTCATGCGAGAAATTTGATAAAAATTTTAAGTTACTCAAAAACAAATGTTTACAAAGCATATTTACATAAAAAGAAAATTTTCGGTGTCTTAGTTTTGATTTTTGTTGTGATTAATAGTAGGAAGACATACATTCATTACTTTGAATAATGGTTTCATTACCGCCATTTTTAATAATAACGGCATAATTGTCGGGATAATTATACAAAATACACGATAACTATTTGTTTTCCGGATTATAAATTGCAAAAACAGCTAAATGAAAGAGGTTAAAAAGAAATTTAAGTGGTATGATAATTGATGATTAAAAGGTAATCAACAAAATTAAAGGATTATGAAAACAAACATTTTAGCAAGCATCTTTACAATAATAATATTTGCAGGTTTTTTGAACGGCAATATATTTATCAGTGAAGCAAAAGCCCAAGATAAGCATTCGTGTTATTATGCTATTGATTTGCCGAAACAGGATGTATCGGCAGAAGAAGAAAAAGAAATGCTGTATATGATTGAGGAAGAAAAGATGGCAAGGGATTTTTACATAACCATGTATGACAAGTGGGGATTAAGACCGTTTGGCAATATAAAAGAAGCAGAACAAAAGCATATGGATGCGATTGAATCTCTTCTTAACAAGTATGGAATAGTAAATCCCGTGAGCGGTCTGAAAACGGGTGAGTTTAAGAATGAAAAAATTAAGAACCTTTATTTATCTTTGCTTAATCAGGGAAACAAATCGGCTCTTGACGCATTGAAAGCAGCAGCCGAGATAGAAGAGATTGATATTAAAGACTTAATGGACGCTGTAAAAGACACAGACAACAAAGATATAGCTATGGTCTATAACAATCTGAAAAGAGCATCTGAAAATCATCTGCGAGCTTTCACAAGAAACATAAACAGACGTGACGAAGTATATACACCGAAACATCTTGACAAAGATTATTTTAACGAAATAGTAAATTTGTAAATGAAGAACAAGAATCACTGGTATGACGGAATGTTTTACGACAAAGTGATTGCTCCTAATCAGGACAAGGCTTTTGAAACTGTAAAAGAAATTATTAGTAACGATTCCGTGATTCTTGATGTAGGATGCGGAACAGGAAGAATGGCGTTCCGCCTTTGGGATAAATACAGAAAATATACTGGTATAGACTTATCAATAAGGAACATTGACACAGCAAAAAAAAAGCTGTGCAAACTACTTTCGGAAAAAATAGAGTACATTCATGCGGATGCATATACATATCTTAAAGGCAGTGACATAAAATATGATTACGCCGTTCTTTCTTATGTTATTCATGAAATAAATGAATCCGATAGGGTCCCTCTTCTGAAGCTTCTTTCGAAGCATGCCGAAAATATAATAATTGTTGATTATCTTGTGCCGAGACCCGGAGGATTTACAGACAAGATTAACGGTATTGTTGAGTTTGTAGCGGGAAGAGAGCACTACCGCAATTTTAAATCTTACGTTTCAAAAGGAGGGCTGAGAGGACTTGCACACCAAAGCAAGCTAAGCATCACAAAAGAAATAACAGACAATCCTAAAACAGCACATATAACAGTGATGAAAGAGTCTTCATAGCAATCCCAAGGATGGAAATAGGATGTGGTGCATAATAGAACATAGATTATGCGGATGAAGCAGATTTACGCGGATAATTAACGTTTTTTTATTTCAAAGAGCAAACATTAACTAAACTGATTGTAGTGCACAATAGAGCATGGATTTACACGGATGAAGCTGGTTTACGCGGTTAAGTTGAAAAAATATGATATTGACTTTACGGTTTAATCTTTATAACTTGCTAATAACAATTAATTATAAATAGTAAATTATTCTGTTGTGTTTAGCAAACGTTCTGTCTTTGATAAAGTCAGGTGTTTTTCCCCAGAAAAAGAACCTGAGGTTAAGCAAATAATAATAAACGACTACATTATTACATTTAAATTATATCAATGAAAAAAGTCTTCATATCTGTTACGCTGTTTATACTATTCATAATATCTGCAATTTTACTCCTTGTACCGAAAGAACATGATGTTGGTACGGTTGACAAGTTAAAAGAGAAGTATTCGGAAAAATATATTTCTTCTGTTGACCACTCAAAATTTGATGTACTGAAAAAGAATTTTGCTACACCCCAAGAGGTAACGGCTGTATGCAACACCTGTCATACAGACAGACATACAGAGGTAATGAACTCAAGCCACTGGAACTGGGAAAGGCAGGAGTATGTGAAAGGAAGAGGCATTATATCAATAGGAAAGAAGAATGCTATTAATAATTTCTGTATAGGTGTGGACGGAAACGAGCAAAGCTGTGCTAAATGCCATATTGGTTTTGGAATGACAGACAAGAGTTTTGCATTTACAGATGAAAATAATGTTGACTGTCTTGTCTGCCACGACAACACAGAGACATACGCCAAGGGGGAAGAATTATCAGGATACCCCAACCCTAAATTAAATCTTAGCAGCATTGCACAGGGCGTAGGCAAGCCTAAAAGGTCAAATTGCGGTGTGTGTCATTTTTACGGAGGCGGCGGAAACAACGTAAAACACGGGGACCTTGAAGAATCCATGTTTGCGCCTGAAAAAACAACAGACGTTCACATGGCAACAGATGGAAAGAACTTACAGTGTATTGATTGTCACCTTACAGAGAAACATAAAATGCTTGGGAAGGTTTATTCTTTGTCTTCAATGAACAGAGACCGCTCAACCTGTGAGCAATGTCATACAGAAAGTCCTCACAGCAATTCAGTTTTAAACGAACACAACATGAAGGTTGCCTGCCAGACATGCCACATTCCTGTTTACGCAAAAGTTAATGCAACTAAGATGGAGTGGGACTGGTCAACAGCCGGAAAACTGAAGAACGGTGAGCCTTACGAAGAAGATGACGCAGACGGAAACCATACATACCTTTCAATTAAAGGAACATTTAAGTGGGGTAAAAATTTAAAACCTGATTATATATGGTTTAACGGAAATGCCCAGCATTATTTGCTTGGGGACACAATCAGCGATACGACAAACCCGCTTGTGTTGAATAAATTATTAGGCTCTTATAACGACAGAGAATCGAAAATTATACCTGTAAAAATTCACAAAGCAAAACAACCTTACGACCCTGTGTATAAAACATTAATACAGCCGAAATTATTTTCGGACAAAACAGGAGAAGGGGCGCTTTGGAAAGATTTTAACTGGCAAAGAGCTTCAGAGGTTGGAATGAAAGAAGTTGATCTGCCGTTCAGCGGAAAAATTTCGTTTATAAAAACTGAAATGTACTGGCCAATAAATCACATGGTTTCGTCAAAAGATTCATCATTGCAGTGCACAGACTGCCACACAAGAAACGACAGCAGAATAGCCAACTTAAAAGATTTTTATATACCAGGAAGAGATTACAATAAATATGTTGACTATTCCGGTACAGCTATCATAGCGATCACTTTTTTAGGAATAGTAATTCACGGGACACTTAGAATCAGGTCAACAAGAAAACAAAGGAGAAACATTTAAGTATGTCAAAAACTGTATTAATATATAAATCATTTGAACGTTTCTGGCACTGGATGCAGGCATTGCTGATATTTTTTCTTGCAGCTACAGGGTTTGAAATCCACGGCACTTTTTCATTCTTCGGTTTTGAGAATGCTGTTACATATCACAACATTGCCGCATACGCTTTTATCATATTAATTGTGTTTGCAGTGTTCTGGCATTTTACAACAGGTGAATGGAGGCAATATGTTCCGACATTCACAAACATAAAAGCTCAGTTAAATTATTACTTGTTCGGCATTTTTAAGAATGCAAGTCATCCGACCAAAAAAAGTGTGCTAAGCAAATTAAACCCGCTGCAGAAGCTTGTTTACTTCGGACTGAAAATACTCGTTATTCCGATAATGGTTATCTCAGGACTTTTATACATGTTCTACAGGTATCCGCAAAACCAGACGATAGCAAGCATCAATATAGATTCTCTTGAAATAATTGCTATTGTTCACACAGCGGGGGCTATACTTCTTGCGGCATTTATTGTTACACATCTTTACTTAATAACAACAGGAACAACCGTGACATCAAACCTCAAGGCAATGCTAACGGGATATGAAGAAATAGAACACGATACAGAAGAAATAAAGAAAGAAAATTCGGAAACATTAAGTAGTGAAATATAATATGAAAGAATCAAAATACATGAATCCTTATCTTGCGGGATTTTTATTAGGGCTGCTTCTGCTTGTAACAATATTTATAACAGGCAGAGGATTGGGAGCAAGCGGAGCTGTCAAAAGTGCTGTTGTTTCGGTAGTAAGTACTCTTGCACCTGCTCACACAGAAAACACACATTATTATGAAGAGTACAAAACTGAACATTCAGATAATCCTCTGAAAAGCTGGCTTGTGTTCGAAGTGATTGGTGTTTTAATCGGTGCGTTTGGTTCGGGGCTGGTATCTAACAGATTGAGTTTAAAACTTGAGCATCCGCAGAAAGTAACTACACGTGTTAGAATAATTGGAGCATTAATCGGAGGGTTTTTGTTCGGCTTTGGAGCACAGCTCGGGCGGGGATGTACGAGCGGTGCGGCATTAAGCGGTATGGCAGTAATGTCAGCAGGCGGCATTATAACAATGATGGCGATATTTGGCGGAGGGTATGCCTTTGCTTATTTTTTCAGAAAACTTTGGATATAAGATAAGGAGTATAATAATGGCACCATTAGTACCTGATATAATTGGAAACGAATTAAACCTGATAGTTGCATTAATTATTGGAATTGCTTTTGGGTTTATACTCGAGCAGGCAGGATTTTCAACCTCTAAGAAACTTGTCGGTTTATTTTACGGATATGATTTTACGGTTCTGAGAGTTTTTTTCACGGGAGGAATAACTGCGATGATGGGTGTAGTAATACTTGGTCATTATGGTCTTCTGGATTTAAGTTTGGTTTATGTTAACCCGACATTTATCTGGTCGGCGATTGTCGGAGGATTGATAATGGGGCTTGGATTTGTCATCGGAGGATTCTGTCCGGGCACAAGCTTATGTGCTGCGGCAATAGGAAAAATAGATGCAATGATCTTTGTCGCAGGTTCTTTTATAGGGGTATTCGTATTTGCCGAAGGATATCCTTTGTTTGAAGGGTTATACAAAGCGGGTGCATGGGGGGAGATTAGATTCTTTGACTTGATAGGAGTTTCTCAGGGTATGTTTGCTTTTATGATGGTATTCATGGCAGTAGCGGCATTTATTTTTACTACTATGATTGAAAAGAAAAACGTTGGATACTTAACAGAAGATTTGAAGCCTTTAAAATTATACTACGGATTGGCGGTTGTTGTTTTATTAATTGGGCTTTCAGCTTTTGCGTTTCCCGAAAGACAGGTTAATTTAAAAGAAGAATCCGTAAACCCTGCGGTAATAAACAATATCAAGTATGAAGTCATGGATTCTGATGAGCTTGCTTTCAGACTTCTTGATAACGACAAGAACATTCAAATTTATGATTTCAGAACAAAAGACGAATACAAAGAATTAACTCTTCCAAAATCTTCAAACTGGACGACTGATGATTTATTCGGAAAAGACATAAATAAGAAATTTTCTACGAAAGGAATAGAAAATATTATCATTGCAAACAATGAACAGGAGGAAAAAGGATTAGCATACATTGCAAACGAGCTGGGATATAAAAACCTGTATATCTTAAAAGGCGGCATGGATGCATTCAAAGAAGAAATAATGAATTTTAAAAAACCCGATACTGTGTCAAGACAAATGCAGGCAACTTATATATTCAGAGAAAAAGCACGGGCACAATTACCCACTCTTATTAAAGCAAGCAAAAAGTCTATAAACACTGACGATAAGAAAACAAAAAGAATAATTGGCGGCTGCTAAAAACAATTATAATAAACTCTAAAATTAATAATCAATGGCAGACAGAATAATAGACCTCATAATCGGAATAAAAAGCAAATGCCTTGATAAGGAAGAATCAATAAGGCTTGAGTTTAATCTCTCTCCTGCCGAGTACAGGGGTATACTTGCAATGAGACCGGGACAGCCCTGCAACTGCAACGCTCTGTCAAAAAATATGGGGCTTTCGGTCTCGAGGGGAAGCCGCGTTGTTGAAAAGCTTATTAAAAACAAATATCTTGATCAGGAAATTTCAAAAGAAGACAGAAGAAATGTGGTTCTTAAACTTGCTCCAAAAGGGACACGTGTACGCAAGAAAATTGAGGTTGTGCTCAACGAGTGTGAACAAACCATTCAGAAAAAACTAACTGTCTCAGAGAAAAAGGATACGATTAAACTCTTTCATAAACTGGAAGATTGCTTATAGAATATTTTACTCTCGAAATGAAAAAAGGCTGGTCCGCCGCGGCGGATCAGTCTTTTGTATTTATAAAAGATGTTTTTCTTATGCTGTCGCAGGAGGCGTAAAGACACGCGCCTTTAATTCCTGGTCGATAATAAAAAGTCCGCCGACGTTATCACCGACAAGCTTCATTCTGTTGACAAGTTTTGAGATTGTTGCTTCTTCTTCAACCTGTTCATCCACATACCATTTAAGGAAGCTCGATGTTGCATGGTCATTTTCCTTTATTGCAATGTCCATAAGGTCGTTGATTGATTTTGTGACTACTTTTTCGTGTTCATAGGTTTGCTCGCATACATCCAGAGCAGATTTAAAACTCTGCGGAGGAGTGTCAATCTGCGATAAGACAACACTTCCGCTTCTTTCAAGAACGTAGTTGTATAGTTTCATTGCATGAAATGTTTCTTCCTGATACTGAACGTAGAAGAAATTTTCAAACCCGTCCAGGTCAACCGAGTTGCAGTAAGCTGACATACCAAGATAGAAATATGCGGAATAAAGTTCTTTGTTAATTTGTTTGTTTATTGCGTCTTCAAGTTTTTTTGATAACATGTTTTATCTCCGTTAAATAGTTTAATTTAATGTATATACATTAAAACGATAATAAATGATTTGAAGTTCAAATTCCCGTATAAATACTGTAAAATCAATACAATAATTCCTGCTGTTAAGGAAGAATTGTAATGCTCTTAAGCACATCACCGATATAAATTCTGTCAACTACATCCATTCCTTCAACAACCTCACCGAAAATCGTGTAGGAGTTGTCAAGATGATAAAATGGCGAATGAGTTACAAAAAACTGACTTCCTTCTGTGTCTTTTCCGTCGGATGCCATTCCGAGTATCCCGCGTTCATAATGAAGCGGTGCAAATTCCGAGCGTATTGAATATTCGGGTCCTCCCCATCCATTATTAAGCGGGTCACCGCCCTGTATTACAAAGTTAGGAATCACGCGATGGAAAACTGTGTTATTGTAAAATCCTTTTTCTGCAAGAGATATGAAGTTCATTACTGTATAAGGCACCTCATAAGGATAAAGTTTTATTTTGATGTTACCTTTGTTTGTGTTCAGCAGCACGTACTGTTTGTTGTTCAATAAATTCAGCTGTTCATGATTTTCTAAATACCTTTGCTTCGCGGTAAAAGTAAAATCTTTACTCGTTATTTTCTTTAAAGCACCGGCTGACTCTTTTGCAATTTCGTAGTCTTTACTATTCAACCCGCTTTTAAGAAGGTCAATTGCGTTTTCTGCTTTGAGGTTTCCAAAAGCACGAATAATCAGTCGCATCGCTTCTTTGTCCTTCGGATAAACCATGTCCTGATAATCAAGTGCCAGTATTGCACGGGTTTCAGAAATGTCATTTATGTATATGCTGTCGCTTAAAGACGTTAGGCATAAATCCATTATAGACGGATCTTTTGAACTGACAAACTCTGAAAATATAAGACGCATAGTGTGCCTGTCTTTTGTATTAGCTTTGTATTTAAGCTCACCGAGACTTTCGATAAAAGAGCGGTAAAGACCGTTCAGCTCCTTGCCTGCAATCATATCGCCGGACTCAATTTTATTCTTATCTACATAAGCCTGTACATCCTTAGTTATCATATCACGCATATCATTATAAACCGAGGCATCATCAAAATATTTGAACGCAGATATAACCGCTGATTTTAATTCGTATCCTTCAACGTCTTTGTAATATGCAATCAACTCATCTTTTGCGGCATCTTTATAAATCATTCCGATAGTGTTTATCGCTTCTGCAATAACTGGTATATCAACTGCTTTTCCTTTTATGAGAAACCATTCCAGCTGCGGGAGTAATTCTGATTTAAGTGTTTCGTCTTTAGAAGATTGAAATATATTACCGAGAACTTTTAAAGCTGTTGTCGCAAGATAAACATCTTCACCGCTGCCTTTATTAACGAGAAAGAACGCAAGTTCTTTATTGTCGGCTTTCTCGGGATTAAATCTGTTAATCGTCTGAAAAGAATTTAGTATGTTTGTTTTTACCTGCCAGATACTTTCTTTCTCATAAGCATTCATAAGACTTTTTACATCAGAAGACACATATCCATTTGCAAGAAAAGCCCACATGCGTGTATCGGCATTGCTTGAAACCAATAAAGAGTTTATTGCGCCCCTTGCGTTTGTCAGAAGCTCTCTGTTTCTCGTGTTAGCGAGTGCATAAGCCGCTGCTCTTGAGGTTGATTCGTATTTTGATGCAGCGAGTTCAATTAATTTATTTACGCTGCTTTCGCTTTTGATGTTTCTTCTTCCGAACCTCGCAATTGACAACGCCTGAGCAGTTTGCAAAACTTCGGAATCAAACTTATAGCCTGCAATTGTTTCAAGATTTTCTGGCGTGCCTATATAACCCAGTGAGTTTAATGCTTCGGCTTTTACTCTTTCATCTCGTGTATCTGCAATAATTTCAACCAATGCTTTCCTTGAATCATCAAAATGCAACAGCCCAAGCGCGTATGCAGCGGCTATCCGTATATCTTCCGAGCGGCTTGAGAAAAGTTTTTCTGCGACGGGTCTTACACCTTCTTCTTTTCCTACGTTGCCTATTGCCCATAAGCTGCGAATAACCACATTATCATTTCTGTCATCGAGATAATTTATTAATTCATTATTGCTCCCGAATGTTCTCTCGTCCTGAAGTTTTATTACCTGTAGTTCTTCGGGGGTAAAGACCTGTGAATAAAGACTGAACGCTGATATTAAGAAAACTATTAAAACCAATATGGCTCTTTTCATATTATAAATCATTTTTATTTACCAAGCAATTTAAACATATTCTTTTTGTAAGCTTCTACGCCCGGCTGATCAAAAGGATTAACCCCAAGCATGTAACCGCTTATGGCACAGGCAAACTCAAAGAAATAAATAAGTCCGCCGAGAACCTTTTCGTTCAGTGCGGGTATCTCAATTGTAATCGCAGGCACTCCTCCGTCTTTATGCGCCTGCATCGTTCCAAGCATTGCCTTTTCGTTTACAAAATTTATGTTCTTTCCGGCAATATAATTCAGTTCATCAAGATTCATTTCGTCTTTTGGTATAAGAAGTTTCTTACCTGCTTTCTTAACCCAGATATTTGTTTCAAATATATTCCTTGTTCCGTCCTGAATATACTGCCCCATTGAATGCAAGTCGGTTGAGAAAATTGTGCCTGCAGGGAAAATCCCCTTTCCATCCTTGCCTTCGCTTTCTCCGTAAAGTTGTTTCCACCATTCAATAAAACAATACAGCGACGGGGAAAAGCTTGTAAGTATTTCCGTTGTCTTGCCCTTTCTGTAAAGCAGGTTTCTTATTGCGGCATAAAGCATTGCGGGGTTATCTTCAAACTTCTCTTTCCCTTTCAAAATAGTCTCCATATCCTCGGCACCCTTTATCAAATCTTTAACGTTAAAACCGCCGCATGCTACAGGCAGAAGCCCTACGGGTGAAAGCACAGAAAACCTTCCGCCTACATCATCTGGAATAACAAATGTTTTGTATCCTTCTTTATCGGCAAGCCTTTTCAGTGCACCTTTTGCTTTATCTGTTATTGCAACAATTCTGTTCGCTGCTACTTCTTTGCCAAACTTCTTTTCCGCAAGATTCTTCAATAATCTGAAAGCAATTGCAGGCTCTGTTGTCGTACCTGATTTAGAAATCACTATAACCGAGAACTTCTTACCTTCAAGAACTTCCATTAAATCCGAAAGATAGTCTTCGCTTATATTTTGTCCCGAAAAAACAACGTGCGGCAGACTGTCTTTCTTTTTAAGAATATACTTAAAGCTGTGTTGAAGAGCTTCAATAACGGCACGCGCACCAAGATAAGAGCCGCCAATGCCGACAACAACTATAACGTCGGACTTCCTCCTTAAATAACGTGCGGTTTCTTCAATTGTCTTCAGCTCTCCTTTTTGAATATCAGAGGGCAGGTCAATCCAGCCCAGAAATTCGTTTCCCTTGCCAGAAAGATTTACCAAATCATTATAGCATCTTTCCGTTTCTTTCTTTAAAGAATTAAGTTCGCTTTCCGAAATAAACGGAAAAGAATTTTCCGCACTAATATTAAGGTTGTTAACTGAAATAGATTTCATGATATACTCCTGTTGTTTGTAATAATATTATAACAATATTTTTATACTTTTGTAATTCAAATAGTAATGTCAGCATCCTTAACTTTTGGGTAACGTCGGCAGGACGTGTGTATAACGCCGAAAATAGCTTAAAACTTTTGAACTAATATTCCCCCTTTCTGAATTAATTCTTTAGCGGTTTTTTTGTAAATTGATCTTTACACAAGAAAATACAGCAAATACATGAAAACGATAATCGAGCCTTTCAGAATTAAATCTGTTGAATACGTTAAAACAACGACAGCCAAAGAAAGAGAAGAAATTATAAAGAAAGCTTTTTACAATCCCTTCTTAATTCACGCCGAAGACGTACTGATAGACCTTTTGACCGACAGCGGCACTTCTGCTATGAGCTCAAAGCAATGGGCGGCTATTATGGACGGCGATGAATCTTACGCAGGTTCAAAATCATACTTCAGATTTGATGCCGCAGTAAGAAAGATTTTCGGTTTCAAGCATTGCATCCCGGTTCATCAGGGACGCGCTGCAGAAAGAATTCTTTTTACATTTTTGCTCAGTGACATTGATAAAGAGGGGCGCTTTGTTAATTCAGGAAAAGGAAAATCTATCCCCAGCAATAACCATTTTGATACAACACGTGCAAACATCGAGTTTAACGGTGCTGAGGCTGTTGACCTTGTGATAGAAGAAGGCAAGCATCCTGAAGTGATTCATCCTTTCAAAGGAAACATGGACACAAAGAAACTCCGCGAATTTATTGAAACAACAGGTGTAAAAAATATTCCTGTCTGCATGCTGACGATTACGAACAATACCGGCGGCGGCCAGCCTGTTTCGATGGAAAATATACGCGAAGTAAGCAAGATATGCAAAGAACATAAAATCCCGTTCTTCCTTGATGCATGCAGGTTTGCAGAGAATTCATATTTTATTAAGATAAGGGAAAAAGGATACGAGAATAAATCTATTATGGAAATCTGCAACGAAATGTTTTCCTATGCTGACGGCTGTACGATGTCCGCAAAGAAGGACGCATTCGCAAACATCGGCGGATTCCTTTCAATGAACAATGAAGAGTGGTACCAGAACTGCAAGAACCTTTTAATTATTACGGAAGGTTACGAAACTTACGGCGGTCTTGCGGGACGCGACCTTGAAGCCATTGCACAGGGTCTTGAAGAGATAGTCGATGAAAGCTATCTGCATTACAGAATTCATTCATCAAAGTATCTCGGCGATAAGCTTGAAGCAAACGGTATTCCTTACATAAAACCCGTCGGCGGTCATGCACTTTATATTGACGCAAAAGGCTTTCTGCCAAACATTCCCGTCGATCAGTATCCAGGACAGGCGCTCGTGGTTGAGCTTTACAAGCGGGGCGGTATTAGAGGCGTCGAAATCGGTAGTGTTATGTTCGGAAAGTATGACGACAAAGGAAAGCTGATTCCTGCCGATATGGAGCTCGTAAGACTTGCAATACCCAGAAGGGTTTACACGCAAAGCCATATTGATTTTGTCGCAGAGGTGCTTATTGAAATCAGCAAAAACAAAGATAAGATAAGAGGCATAAAGATTGTCGAAGAGCCAAAGTTTCTCCGGCACTTCACTGCAAAATTTGATTTAGTATAAACTTAAAATAATAGTAATGGACTTTACAGGCAAGATACACAAAGTATTTCCTATACAGGAATTCAAAAATAACTTCACAAAAAGAGAGTTTGTTCTTGCGGACGAAACAGGCCAGTTCCCGCAGTACATCACGTTTCAGCTACTTAAAGACAGATGCTCGCTGATTGAAAAGTTTGCTGAAGGAGACATCGTAAAAGTAGCATTTAATCTTAACGGTAGGGAATGGGTTAATCCGGAAGGAAAATCTGTTTATTTTAATTCACTCGTTGCATGGAAGATTGAACCTGTGGATGAAGGAGGCTCCGGTCGCAGCGCAGGCAGTCCAAACGAGCCGCCCGACGAATTCGCCGCCAACAGCGAAGACATGCCGTTCTAAAAATTTCAGGGGGTTATTGTGTTTCCTTTATGGTAACCCCTGTTTGTTTCCATACTTTCTGTTCACCGGGTTTTAAAGCAACAATCTTTTCTTTATATGGTTTGTAAGCAGTTAATGAATCAACCAGTTCGTTTAAAACTTGCAAGGGTCTGTTCTCATCCGTAAAATACTTTACCGTTCCATAGTGAACAGGTATCATGTAGTCCGCCTTAATATCTTTAAAAAGTTCAAGTGCTTCAATAGATGATGTATGGTGCCAAAACCCCGTAGAGTCGCAGTTCCGGCAGGGTCCGATTGGAATAAGCGAAACCCCTATATCAAACTTTTCTCCTATTTGCTTGAATGCTGTATCGTGGTAACCTGTATCCCCCGCATAATAAAAAGTAACGTCTTTATATTCAATAATAAATCCTGTCGCGCCTTCCTCTCGCCATGTGTAAGTATCAAAGCCGTAACGCCCGCCGCTATGATACGCAAAGACAGGTGTTACCTTCATGCCCGAAATATATACAGGTCTGCCGATAAAATTTTTAAACCTTGCGTCTGCTTTGTTTACCCTTATTATGCTTACATGATAATCAGGCAGATAGTTTTCTACGCCTTCCGGAAAAACAAGTTTTGTGTTCGGAAATTTTTCAGTTAATATATCTAAAGAAGAATAGCTCAGATGGTCCATGTGAGAATGCGAAACAAAGATTACATCAAGCTGTTTAAGGCTGTCAACATTCAGTCCCGGCTCTGTGCGTCTCATAAGTATTCCGCCGAATCGTTTATTGAAAAACGGGTCGAACATTATTACCTTGTCATAAATCTGTACAAGCGTTGCCGAATGCCCTATCATAAGCACCGACACCTTTACGCTGTCATGAACAGGGTTGCTGAACTTTTTAATTTTTTCCGGCTCGCCTGTAATTGATTCACCTATATTGTAAACCAGAAGCCTTGCAGGCCAGCAGCCGGCAGCATAGAAAGAAAGAAATAATATTAATATGTATAGAATCTTTTTCATTAAAAATATTTTATGTATAACCCGAATGAATACTCATTGTTTTTGTGAAGGTTCTTTACAAACTGCGCCCCGACCATACCGCCAAGAAAATACACTCCCGCTTCAATTCCCGGGTAACCGCTCTCACCTGTGATGTCATTCTTCCTGAACGTGTATTTTGCGCCCAAAGATGCGGCTATGTTCTCGCCCATCTCCTGAATTGGAATTAAAACTCTTGCGCCCGTACCAACTCCGAAACTGTTAAACCCCGAATATTTGTATGACGATGTTACAACCTCGGGCTGAACAAACAACTCAACAGAACCCGAAAATCTTCTTACAGGATTTATCATAAAAAACTGTACAGGCGAAACAAACCTGTTCGCACGAAATGAAAAATTTATGGGTATAAACTGCCATCTGAAACCAAACTGTATCCGCGCATTATCCGCATTCGCATCGTTATCAAAATACGGCGATGGAATTAGCTGCACCAAGCCCCAGTTTAAATATTTGGTGCCTTTCCGCAGCGCAAAATCATATCCCTTCTCCTGTGATAAAGAATCAGAACTAATTATGGCTATAAATGCAATCGCTATTAATAGTGCCTTTCTGAACATATATTTATATAACTCCATGCAGTATAGTATTAGTTCATGTTTTATATAAAAACAATTCGCTCTTTCTGTGTGTGCTCTTCTTCTGTACAAAAACATCAAATGCAATATTTTTTATCCGCGTTCATCCGCTTAATCCGTGTGAATCTGTGTTCCATTATTTTGTTTATTCAGCCTTCTAGTTCTCTTTTCACCCTAAAAAACTTATTATATTTATATTGCTGTTTTTACATATACTAAACAATATCTAATACTGTGCTAATACTGTGCTAATACAGTACTAATTCAGCAGAATTATATTCCATTTTTAACTTTTAAAATGCTGAATTCGGGAGAAAAAACTACTTGCCGAGGTATTTCTCTCTCTTGCTTTTTGGAAACGCCTTAACGATAAGGTCGTAAGAATTGTCAATCATTTTTAGAATTTTTTTCGGGGGAATTGTATTATCTAAAACGACCGTGTTCCAGTGGGTTTTATTCATGTGATGTCCGGGAAGCACGGCATTATATCTTTCTCTTAATTCAACCGCAAGCTCGGGGTCGCATTTAAGGTTCACGTTTGTTGGATGCTCGAAATCCATCATCATAAATATCTTGTCCATCACTTTAAAAACAAGAACATCATCGCCGAACGGTTGCGATTCGGTGACGTGTTTCTTCTTTAATGCATACTCTCTTAATGTGTCAAAGTTCATTTTACTTTTTGCCGAATTTATCAATCAGCATTTTGAGCTTGTTGTCGAGATCTTCTTTCGTAGCTTTCTTTGGTTTCTTTGGTTGTGGTTTTGCTACTTCCCCAAGCCTCATTGAAAGTGATATCCTCTTTCGCGCAGTATCGACTTCAAGAACTTTAACAGTTACTTTCTGATGAACTTTAAGAACATCCGCAGGAGTCTTTATATACCCGTCTGCTATCTCGCTGATGTGAACAAGCCCGTCCTGATGAACGCCTATATCCACAAACGCTCCGAAGTTCGTTACGTTTGTTACTATTCCCGGAAGTCTCATTCCTATTGCAAGGTCTTCTATTTTATTAACACCCTTCATAAATTCAAATACTTCGAATTTCTCTCTTGGGTCACGTCCCGGTTTTTTAAGTTCTGCTCTTATATCTTCAAGGGTCGGCAATCCTATAGTATCTGTTATATACTTATTTATATCTATCTTTTCCTGATTCTTGGGGTTAATCATTAAATCTTTTATCGTGCACCCAAGGTCTTCAGCCATTTTTTCAACCACGTGATAGCTCTCAGGGTGCACTGCACTTGAATCAAGAGGGTTTTCACCGTTTCTGATTCTTAAAAAACCTGCTGCCTGTTCAAAGGTCTTACCTTTAAGGCGCGGAATATTTCTAAGCTCATCACGCGAAGAAAAGGGTCCGTTGTTATTTCTGTATTCTACAATCGAGGCAGCCATCTTTGGTCCCACACCCGAAACATAAGTGAGTAATTGCTTACTCGCGGTGTTTACTTCAACGCCGACTTTATTAACGCAACTTTCCACAACATCATCGAGCTTCTGTTTTAGCTGTGTCTGATTTACATCATGCTGATACTGTCCTACTCCAATAGCCTTCGGGTCAATCTTAACAAGCTCTGCAAGCGGGTCAACAAGCCTTCTTCCTATAGAAACGCTGCCCCTTACTGTTACATCGTAATCAGGAAATTCATCACGGGCAACTTCAGAGGCAGAATATATCGAAGCCCCGCTTTCGTTTACCATTATTACTTGCAGGTTTTTTATCTTATCGTCATCCGAACTTCCTATAACTCTCTTTACAAAATCTTCTGTCTCACGTCCCGCTGTGCCGTTGCCAATTGCAATGACTTCAGAGCCGAACGCTTTTAACAATTCAAGAATTTTCTTTCCTGCTTCAATTGTTTTCGCTTCCCCTGTGTGAGGATAGATAGTATCATTGTGAAGAAGCTTTCCCTGTCTGTTCAGGCAAACAACTTTACAACCTGTTCTGAAACCCGGGTCTAATGCAAGAACGGCTTTTTCTCCAAGCGGAGCAGCCATTAGCAACTGATAAAGATTTTCTGCAAATACTTTTATTGCCTCTGTATCTGCTTTTGATTTTAATGATGCTCTGAATTCTGACTCCATAGAAGGCGACAAAAGTCTTTTGTAGCTGTCCGTTACTGCTATTTTCATCTGTACGGATGCTTCGTTATCCGCTTTTATAAAATTTCTCTCGAGTATTTCAATTGCTTCTGCTTCTTCAGGAATTACTTCTAAGCGAAGAAAGTCTTCGTTCTCGCCCCTGAACATTGCGAGGATTCTGTGAGACGGGGAATCAGATGCGAGTTCTTTCCATTCATAATAGTCTTTATACTTAATTCCTTCTTCGTCTTTTCCTTTTGCAACCTTTGAATATATAACTGCCTTCTTTGTGAACAGCTCTCTCATCTTTTCTCTTGAAGTCTTGTCTTCCGAAACCATTTCGGCAATTATATCCCGTGCCCCAGCAAGCGCCTCCTCTTCAGTGTTTACACCCTTTTCAGCATCAATATACTTATGCGCTTCCGCCAATAAATTAAAACTCCCCTGTTCAAATATTGTCAATGCAAGAGGTTCAAGACCCTTCTCTTTTGCTATTGTAGCACGAGTGCGTTTCTTTGGTTTGTAAGGAAGATAGATGTCTTCCAGCTCTGTCATTGTTTCTGCTGCATCAATCTTCTCTTTGAGTTCTTCCGTCAGCAGATCTCTTTCTGTAAGTGATTTTAATATTGCTTCGCGTCTCTTATCAAGCTCTTCAAGCTGATTCAATCTGTCCCTTATTGCTGTAACCTCAACCTCATCAAGGCTTCCCGTAAGTTCTTTTCTGTAACGTGATATAAAAGGTATAGTAGCATCTTCCATTAGAAGCTTTGCAGTGTTCTCTACCTGATTTAGTTTTAAGTTAAGCTCTTGTGCTATCTTCGGTGCGTACTTTAAATCCATTTAAATGTCCTGTAATCTTTATGTTCTTAAATAATGTGTTATACTTCTTTTAAAACTTCCTGCCAGTTATTCCAGTTTATTCTTCTCTGATTCTTTATGTGTGAATTATAACTCTTATCAAAAATGATGTGTTCCCAAGCGGGTTTTGCAGCACCCGTTACCTCGGGCTTATCATCTATCAATAAGTCTCCGCGAACAAGTGTCTTATCTCTCGTAAGCACAAGCTTCATTGTCCATTCCTGTCCAAGATGCTTTTCAATCCACTCATATTTCTCTGCAACACAGTTCTTATATTGTCTCATAGGGCTTGAGCAGATAAATACTTCGTGCCCCTTTTCTTTTATCTTTCTGATGGCGTCAACTCCCCCTTCTATTTCAGGAAGGTTTGCAACAAATCCTTTTTCAGTAAACAACTCTGTCACTCTATCAAGCAGTTCGGGCGGATATTCATCGCGCATGTAAAACTTCTGCCTTTCGTTCATTGGTATAAAAAACTCGCCCGGAAATTTTTCCCGCCACTTAATCAAAAAACCGCCGTCAAAATCTGCAATGACGTCATCCATATCTACAAGTATTATCATCTCTGAAATGCTATTGTTTAATTTTGAAGTGCAACAAATTAACTATATACAAAAGTAAAATCTATGATAAACAAACTCGACAAAGATAAGAGGTTAAACCTGATTTGCCATGCTCTGTCCCGCTATATATGCTGTTGACCATGCCGACTGAAAGTTAAAGCCTCCTGTCACACCATCTATATCGAGTAATTCACCAGCAAAATAAAGCCCCGGTACTATCTTGCTTTCCATTGTCCTGAAATCTACTTCCTTCAAAGAAACTCCCCCTGCTGTTACAAACTCTTCCTTAAAAGTGCTCTTGCCGTTTATACTGAGTTGTGAATGTGTAAGAATATTATTAATTGCCTCAACATCCTTTTTTGATAGCTCGTTAAATCGTTTTTCGTGATTGACACCCGAATTAATAATTAACGATTCCCATAACCTGATAGGTATGTTTCTGAAAGGATGTTTTATAATCTGTTTTAAAGGGCTGTTCTTTTGTGCCCCCTCTGTTTCTTTGTGAACATCAATCTTTGTCCAGCAAATCACGAGAGTAAATTTGTAATTCATTTCGTTAAGTACCCGGGCTCCAAAAGCAGATAGCTTAAGTATAGAAGGTCCGCTTAATCCCCAATGCGTTATCAGAATATCACCCTGCGAAGAAAGTTTTGTATCACTAACTTTTACCATGACATCCTCAACGGCTATACCCTGTAATCCACTAAGAAGAGTGTCTTTACAATTAAAAGTAAATAGTGACGGAACGGGTGTTATAATATTGTGTCCAAGGTTTATTAACCAGTTGTATTTATCAAGAGTTGAAAATCCACCGGCAGATACAAGCAGTTTATTAAAAGATAGCGTGTTTTCTCTTCTGTCTTTAACAGTAAAAAGACCATTGCTAAAAGATACTTTCGCCGCATCAAATCCTGTAATTACATTAATGTTACACTTAGATGCCAGACTTGTGAACAAATCTATTATCGTCTGAGAATTATCTGATACCGGAAAGACCCTGCCGTCTGTTTCTGTTTTTAAATAGACTCCTCTTTTCCTGAACCATTCTATTGTATCAAGATTACTAAACCGCGAGAAGGTTGAAATAAGTTCTTTGCTGCCGCGAGGATAGTATTTAATAAACTCTTTTATATCTGAAACTGCATTTGTAACATTGCATCTACCTCCGCCTGATATACGAACTTTCGAAAGTACATTAGGTGACTTTTCAAGAATAGTTATAGAGGCTTTGCTCGTCTCTGCGGTAGTAATAGCGGCAAAGAATCCTGCAGCACCGCCGCCGATTATTCCAATTTTCATTCTATATTAATTTCTAACTTAAGTGTTTTCTTCGGGTTCTTCGTAAGCCTCGTCGCTTGCTTCAACATCTTTCAGTATTTCCTTTGCAGTCGCTTCGTCTCCGGGCAATACTTGTATCTGTATCGGACCCGTAAGAGGATTAAATCCTGTACCAAAAACCCCAATCCCAAAAAGATCCTGGATACCCTCGTTTTTCACAAGATATTTAATTTCTGCTTCGTCAAGCATTGATTTTGCAAGAGCAATAAGTGCCTCGTTGCCGCTTTTAAAAACCGTCACAAGCTTTTCACTATCTAAATTTTTCATGGTTATTCTCCTTTATTGAAATTTATCAAGGCTTGGAAACAAATACAAGATATATGATTATACACAGACTAATCGGTAATAACTTATTTATCTTAGTTTAATTATTTTGTTGAATTCATTATTTTGATAAATAACTCAAACTTAATAACCAAAAACTTATGGCATGGATTTATTTAGTAATAGCAGGAATTTTTGAAATGGGCTGGCCGCTTGGCTTCAAGCTTTCGCAAGTAACAGAGAACCGTATTTTGTGGATTGTTATTGGAGCAATTTCAATGGCAGCAAGCGGGTATTTTCTTTGGGTTGCACAAAAAGACATACCGATTGGAACGGCTTATGCAGTATGGACTGGAATCGGTGCAATAGGAACTTTTATTATCGGTATTATATTCTTTAAGGACCCAACAAATCTTTTAAGAATTTTTTCCGCAGGATTAATAATTATTGGAGTAATAGGGTTAAAATTTGCAAATTAGTTTCTCAGAAAAAGGAAAACACTTTGTGAATTATCAAAGTGTCTTCAAAAAACTATTTCTGTAAACTGATTATAAATATTGATCCAATCCTTTTCTCTTCAGGTAATCAACAACTTCTTTAACATTCTGAGATTCGGTCCTCTTACATATAAGCAGACCGTTATCTGTATCAATAACAAGCAAATCCTCTACGCCGACAAGTGCTGATATTTTTTGGTCATTAATAATCAAACAGTTTTTAGAATTGATAGTAACTGTTCTTCCCTGCTTTACATTTCCATCCTTATCTTTCTTGTTTGAGTTGTAAATCTCGTCCCACGACCCGACATCGCTCCAGTCAAAATTACTTTTTATTGTATAAACGTCCTGTGACTTTTCCATAACGCCGTAGTCGATTGATATACCTTTTATCTGAGAATAAACATTTTCGAGAACTTTAGCAAAATCGTTTTTCATGAGGCTTTTCTCAAGCTTCAGCAGCGCAGAATGGAGCTCTGGTAGTGACTGCTGAATCTCAACAAGCATTGTATCAACACGAAAAATAAACATACCGCTGTTCCAAAGAAAATCTCCGCTTTCAATGAAAGCTTTCGCAGTATCAAGATTTGGTTTCTCGGCAAAGGTTCTTACTTTATAGACTCTTTCGGTAAGCTCTTCGCTCCTGCCTATTTTGATGTTTACGTCTTTATACTCGTCCTGATCAAACTGAATATATCCGTATCCTGTTTCGGGTTTTGAGGGATTTATTCCCAGCGTTACAATACCGCCATTTTCATTTGTATAAGCCAGCCCTGATTTAACAACTCTTTGAAACTCCTCCACGTCTGTTATTATATGGTCTGACGGAACAACAAGCACGTTTGCCTTTGTGTTAAACTGCTTTATGAAAAGACAAGTCAGACCAATACACGGAGCCGTGTTTCTTCCGAACGGTTCACAGATAATATTTTCCTCCGGTATTTTAGGAAGATGTTTCTTTGTTACCGCTTTATAAGCCGTGTTGGTAACAACAAATATATTTTTGGGTGATACAACAGATTCGAGACGTTTAAACGTCTGCTGAATCATTGAACTATGATCGTTCTCTATTTTTAAATATTGTTTTGGAAGCTTGGATGTACCCTTAGGCCAGAATCGGGTGCCGATACCTCCTGCCATAATCACTGCGTAATTATTCATTCTTATTGTTTTTAGGGTAAAATATTTTAACTGGTTCGTTTAAAAAAGACACAAATTTATCAAAATCTTTTACCGGTTTATCAAGATATAAAAGTTTAAAACTATATATTAAATATTTAAAAACTTCTGACACTTCTTCTTTAAACGGGTCAATGCGGTAATTCTGAACAAACTTCACGAATATGTATCCTGCTTCAGCTAAGTGTGCAACCTTATTCATTTCGAGTACACGGGCTATATTAACGATCTCCCTGAAAAGAGCAAACGTTACGGAAAGCTTTCTTATTGATTCGAACGGATAAGTTTTATCCTTCATATCAGCAATAATCTGAAACGTGTTTTCCAGCTCGGATATTTTATCTCTTAGGATTATAAAAGCATCATATTCGCTGCTGTCTTTAAATTCCCTTATAACATTGCTTTCTTCTTCGCCAAAGTCGTACTTTTTCTTCTCGAAATTTTCCCGGTCTGCTAGTAATTTCGCAAGATCATCTCGCAAGGAATTTAACTTGGCAACTACTATGTCAAACCCGGTAAGGTCATTGCCGCCGATAAGATCTTCAATGCCTTCAATTGCTTTTCGGAAGACAGAGAAGTTATCCAATGAAACGATAATGTCCTTAAACTTAATATCAAAAGAATAAACTAATGCGGCATAAATCCCAGTTATAACTTCAAAGGACATTCTTTCTGAATAATCTTTTAGCTCTTCAACTGTGGATAATATTTCTTCGAAAATTCTACTACGCCTTTCAAGATCAGGATCGGAGGATTCTTTTAGCAAAATTAAATCATCAAATAGACCGAACAGTATTTTGTTTTTCTCTAACAGAAACTTCTCGTAGATAACAAAATCAGAATTCATTATTGCTTCAGAAGTTTCCTTTTCTATTGCCTGAAGTTTTTCATCAACTTCACTGTCAGATTCCGGAATCTCCGAAGCCGGCTCTTCTTTTTCCTGTGCTATTACCGGTGCAGTAGGAATTAAGTTTTGAAGTATTTCGTTTTCATCGACTTCTTCTTCTTTGTTAATAATTTCATCATCAATAAATTCGCCGGGTTTTGTCTCTTCTGGTGCAACAGATTCGACCGTTATTTGTTCTTGTTTTCCGGCTGCGTCAGTTTCGTTTGGTTCTATTTTTTGTGTTGAATCAGATTCCTCTCCCGGAAGATTAAAAACATCGTCCGAAACATCGGTAAAGAACACGTTGCTATCTTCCGTTGCCAAGTTTTCTTTGTTATCTTCTACAAGGCTCATGTAAGAATCTATAGGTTCGGAATAATTTTCCATAACAGTGCTTTCCCTGAACTCTTCTGTAACAAGCTCGTTATCAAGGTCAGCAACCTTGAAGTCCGACTCAGCGAGAGAATAAACAGGGGGTTGCTTATCTGATTCATCATCATCAAAAATAAACTTTGTATCAACCTCTTCGGATATGAATTTCTCCTCGGTTATTTGTTCGAGATCATAGTACGTCTGAAAATAAGAACGGATGAAGGATTTATCAGTAGAGTAGTTTTCAATAAAATTGTCTATGTTAATACTGCCCGATTCGACTTTTTTAATAATAAAAATAAGGTAGGACGAAAGCTGTCTCAACTTTTTTATCCCGGAAAGGATATAGATATCTCTAAGGATATTGTCTGATACTTTTAAAGCATGCAGAACGGTAATAACCTTTATATATTCACGACTGTTTGAGTGTTCAATGAACTCAGACTCAACCTTATAGACAACAAATTTTATGTAATCCAGATTATTCAATAAATAGAAAGTATTTCCAATTTTTAAAAATAAAGAACTTAAGCATAACCTTAAAGGTTAATTTGTTTATAAATTGCGAGCAGCTTTTATCCACGATGAAGTGTCGGCATCCTCGTATTTATTTTATGAAAATTAAGACAATGAGGAATAAAACAATTGATAAATAAATTTTCACGTATTTATTAATTTCAAACTTGACTTATTTAAATGCTTTCGTTAATATTATACACCTAAAGCAATGATATTTTTTCTGTTAGTACATTGTTAATAACTTTTTTTGACAGCTTCACATTTCATCTTTATTTGTCCGTCAAAATTTAGTTATTAACAGGGAATGTTAACAACGCATAAGCAGACAGCTAACAGTATTAAAAATATAGAGCTTACAGATGTTTAATTTTGTTAATACTAAGACTAAAATACCTTAATATTTAAAGGTTTTCAAAAGACGGCACTTAAAGTAAATTATTAAATAAAATTGATTTGTTAATATATATAAGTTTATTAGATGAGTAATACCACACTAAATTCGTTTGAAGAAAGTAAACCCGTACAAAAAGAAACAGCTGCACAGCTGCAAGTTAAAGAAGCCGCAAAAGAAATCTGGGTAAAATTTATAGAGTTATTGTCTCAAAATTTAAAGCAGTCGGAGATCAGCACGTGGTTTTCAATTCTTTCACCCAGCAGTTTCGAAAACAACGTATTAACAATTCAAGTACCGAGCAAGGATGTTTACGGGATAATTGAAAAGAGATATAACAAGCAAATATCTGCAATAATCGAAAGCGGTTTACTGGGGGAAAACGGTAAGCTTGCTTACATTGTTTCACAAGAAAGTCTTTTTGACAATGTAGAACAAAAACAGGAACAACCGACACCGAAGAATTCAAATATTACAGACTTTCAGTATCCTTACGGAGCAACAAAATCATACAGTCAGGAAGAACAGAAGGAACAGTTTGTTTCAAATCTATACTCAAAACATACATTTGTGAACTTTGTAAAAGGTGAGAGTAATGACTTAGCTGTAGCCGCAGCATTTGCAATTGCGAACAATCCCGGGGGAACATACAATCCGTGTTTAATTTACGGCGGTGTAGGTGTAGGGAAAACGCATCTAATACAGGCAATCGGAAATGAGATTCTGAAAAGGTCCCCGGAGAAAAGGGTTTACTATCTTACAACTCCTGAATTTACAAGCCAGTTTACAACAAGCATTGCAAGGGAGAGGTTTGATTTCACTAGCGAGAAGGGCGGCCCCCGAAAGCTTGACAGTTTTTATAAATCTCTTGACGTTCTGATTCTTGATGACATACAAAATCTTGAGGGCAAACCGGGAACACAGGATTTTATGTATCAGATATTCAACTCGCTGTATAACAATAAGAAGCAGATAATATTTTCGAGTGATAAACCGATTAATCAGCTAAAGAGTATTACAGAAAGACTGATGTCGAGATTTCAGTGGGGTATCATGGTAGATATACAGTTACCAAGCTGGGAAATGAGGGTGGCAATTATTCAGAAGAAACTTGAGGAAGCTCACATTGAAGATGTGCCGGAAGATGTTATACATTATATTGCTTCGAATATTAAGGACAGCATTCGTTCACTTGAGGGCTGTATTGTAAACTTAATTGCAGAAAGTCTTTTTGTTAACAAGGGCGAAATTAACCTTGAACTGGCAGAGAAAGTGGTTTCAAAATTTTTAGGCAATGTAAGAAAAGCAAAGAGCGTTTCAATTGAGAACATAATATTTGCAACAGCAGAGTATTTTAAACTTTCAGAGAACCAGATACTATCCCGAAAACGAACAAAAGAAATTGCTTTTGCGAGACAGGTTGCGATGTATCTTGCAAAAGAATTAACTTCATACACGCTGGAATCCATAGGGCTGAACTTTGGGGGAAAAGATCATGCGACGGTACTTTACTCATATAACAGCATAAAAGAAGGTTTAAAAAAGAGCAGTAACACACAAAATATCGTTTCTGACATCAAAAATGCCCTTACAAAACTATAAACGAATTGAATTTATAACCTAAATTATGTATTTTTACACTTTTAAAATAAGATAAAATATGCCATTAAGACACAAATCAGCTCAGAAAAGAGCAAGACAAACATTAAAAAAGACCGAGAAGAATAAGAAATACAGGGTAACAATAAAAGGTTCTGTGAAAAAAGTTCTTGGAACAACAGAGAAAGATACTGCAACAGCAGAATTTAAAAAAGCTGTAAGAACACTTGACAGAGCCGCAACGAAGGGAATCATACACAAGAACAAAGCTGCTAATGAAAAATCAAGATTAGCAAAACACATCAATAAAGTTAGCAAATAAGTTTTCTTACATACTATAAAAAACGGCAGGTTAAATATCTGCCGTTTTTATTTAAAACTATTCTTTATAATTCATTAAGGCCTTTCCGAAACATATTTTAAAGCGCCTTCGGGATTTAGTTTTCCCGCTCCCCATTTTGTATTCGGTACGGTTCCTGTAAACTCATCTGATTTAGAGGTGTGCCTTAAAATGTTTCTCACATCGGTGTGAGTCAAGGCGGGGTTTATCTGAAGCATTAATGCCACCGTGCCAACAACATGCGGTGCGGCTGAGCTTGTGCCGCTGAATAATGCATAGGAATTGTTAGGACCGCTTGTAAAGGTTGAGTGTCCGGGCGCACAAATATCTATTCCAACCTTACCAGAAATATTATAACCGATACCGCTGTAGTAACATAATTTACCGATTGCATCATTTTCACCCCACGCATAGTTTACAGTGTAAGCACCTACTGCAATACAGCTGTCGGCGGTAGAAGGAAAAGTAACTGTACCCTCATCCGAAATTTTATCCGAATACCAGCGGGTTGTTCCTCCCCATGACTGCGTTACGTCAACAATAAAACCGAACAGGTCGATCTCATCCTTAGCATGTACTCTTATCTGCCAATCACCTTTTACAGTGCCCGAATCTTTTTCAGAGAACGCAAACTTCATCATCACGGTTCCTTTTGGCGATACAACTCTTGCATAATTGATATTATAATTCCCAACTTTAAGGATACCGGAACCACCTTTTATTTCAGTAGAAAGTTTATTGTCGGGTGTTAATACAGTAAAGACGGCATTTTTATCTTTTCCTTTCCAGAGAAAGGAAACAAAAGAGCCATCGTTCTTCTTTCCCTCACCCGTTGCGGGAGAGGAGAACTTAAATGTTTCGAGCTGTGCCTTCTTTAGTTTTGAGCGAACAAGCATATTGCCTGAAGCAAGATTTCCGCCCCCGCCGATAATAGTCATACCTGACCTTGCGAGTTCATTTGTCAGCATTTCTTCTTCTGTTGAACCGTCCATAAATTCAAACATCCACTCACCATCTTCAAACAAAAGTATATTAACTTTTTCGTCCCTTAAGAACTTAATCATATCGGGAAAATTTCTTGCGAACCTTGGTGTATAATCATATTTAATGTTTGCCATTACTATTTCGGCATCGGGAGCAAAGCCATGAAGTTTCTGCACGCCATAATGTCCGCCAAGCACAATACCTGCTACACTTGTTCCGTGCTGGACTGAATCGGGTTCTGTCTTTATAATGTCTATCCCCCTTCTTCTAATCGTTCCGTCTTTTTCCCTTACTGAACGTACCTTTGAAGTTTTAAGTGCAATTATATTTTCTCCTGTTTCAAGAACGCCGTTTTGATTTGCGTCAATCGCAATAAAGAACTGTTCGCCGTAAGTGGGATCCTGCTCAGAAAAACCATCTTTCTCTCCATGGTCTCTTTTCTTGTTGCCGTTTTTGTCGTTATAAAGGAAATCCATGTCGGGATTATAATTATCTTTGTCGGTTTTAAGAACATTATAAGTGTTGTTATTCATTTCTATATATCTCAAGACCTCGTCTATACTCGCAATCCCGTCGTTGTTATAATCCACAGCGTCAAGTCCGGGTGTGAACGTACCGTTTTTATCTACATCTATCCATTTAAACTCTCCCCCATCAGCAAAGAAGAAGAATGGGTGAAACACGTCAATACCAGAATCTATATCGCCGACAACGACCCCCTTGCCGGTAACGGGTCTGCCCTCTTTATCCAAAAACTTTTCCTGCAGAACGGTTGTGTACCAGATATCGTTCTGGCTATACCCTGCAGAGAAAACGACCAGAAACAATGTTACAAATAATGTTTTAATCTTCATATTATTATTTTTATTTATACTAATTTATAACAAATAAAACGGTTTAGATGTTTTATTCCCAATATCTTATTTTACGAATAAATAAGACAAATGTTTGAATATATATGTAAAACTAATTTGATTGTATAAATTATGCAATTAAATTATTATGATATAAAAATTAAGACTTGAAACAGATATTACTCGGTTTATTTGTGTTTATTGCCTTTCTGTTATTACAAGGCTGTGAAGAGGAACAGAAGAGGGTTGTGAAAATTATAGATAACAATAATTCAAAAGATTCTTCTTCTGCCATAATCAGGTATGACGTTACCGGAACGGGCGGCGGCAAAATTACGATGACAAGGAAGGGAGGCAACGTTAAACTAGAACTTGAGAAAACGGTTAACGGGCAGACAAACCTTGAAACGAGATTTATTGATAAAGACTGGATATACTTTTACTTTACTACTGAAACAATAGTACAGCCCGTGAAATCAAGAATTGTAAAAGACCACAATTACTTTAGTAACTTTGCGGTGCTTTCGGATGCGGAGGAGATTGCATCAAAGATGATGAAAACCGGGAACGAAATCGTTGCGGGGTTTACATGCGACATTTATGAGAACAATACAGGCTCGAAGTTTTCCGTATATGATAGCAAATATGTGCTTAAGGCAAGCTTTGAAGGAATAACGGTAACGGCAAATACAGTACAGATGAACGCGCCTATAAAGATTCAGGAGGTTGAAAAACCGGCTAAGATAGAGTTTCTGGAGTTAACGGTTGCTCCGCAGTGATTTGCAATAAGAAAACTGCGCCGCTTAAAAAGCAACGCAGCATAAAATTTTAATTAATTAATTTTGTGACCAGAGACCAATTAAGTTTCCATCGTTATCTGAGAACAAAGCAAAGTAACCAGCCTTTTCATTAATCAGTGTTTTGGGTGTATGAGTTTTTCCTCCAAGCTCGTTTACATTTTTAAGTGTACTATCAATATCTTCTACAGAAACATAAAGCACTACAGCCTGACCACCGTGTTCGGGTTTTTCCTTTTTCATGAATCCGCCGCCTATTGAGCCTTCTCCTGTAAAGATATTCCAGTACTGAGAATTTCTGCTTTGGGATAGATTAAACTCCCAGTTAAAAAGTTTACCGTAAAAATCTCTTGCCTTATCAAAATCTTTAACGTGTATTTCGAACCATCCTATAGGATTCTTTCCTGCCATGATATAACTCCTTCTTGTTTGTTTTTTAAATATAAAACATGAAAATATACTCAACAATTCCAGGCAAGAAATACTTTTGTTTGGATTATTGTTTAAGGGATTCTTTCTGTACAATTCTATGTTTATGTACATATAACTTAAAAACAAAAAGCATGAAAAGAACACTCTTCTTGATACTAATAATGGCAGTCAGCATCTATACAACTGGTTGCACGAAGAAACAGGAAACAGAAAACACAAATAAAATGACATCAAAAACAACTGACCCAATAAACATTTCAGACCAGAAAGTAAAAACAATTGACGGCCAGGAAAAATCTTTGTCGGACTATAAAGGCAAGGTGGTGCTAATAGTAAACGTTGCTTCTAAATGCGGATACACAAAACAGTATGAAGGATTGCAGGATATATACAATAAATATAAGGACAGAGGTTTTGAAATACTTGCATTTCCTTGCAACGACTTCGGCGGACAGGAGCCGGGTACACTCGAGGAGATACAGGATTTTTGCAAGACAAACTACAACGTTACATTTACACTGTTTGACAAGGTAAAAGTTCTCGGAGAAGACAGGTCAGCGCTTTATGCAAAGCTTATAAACTATGAGCCGGCTGGGGATATCTCATGGAACTTTGAAAAGTTCTTAATAGATAAAAGCGGAAACGTAGTCGGAAGGTACAAGAGCAAGGTGAAACCCGAATCAGAAGAAATGACAGCGGCGATAGAAAAACTGTTGTAAGATTTACTGGTTAATTAGAGCTATAAATAAAACATATAATAGAAAAGGCGGAGATAAATCCGCCTTTTCTATTTAATGAATTTTAATTTAGGTTTTTAGTCTGCCAAGGTTGCGACGAGAACGGCTTTTATAGTGTGCATTCTGTTTTCTGCTTCATCGAAGACTACTGAAGCTTCCGATTCAAAAACATCTTCGGTTACTTCGAGTCCATCGAGACCGTATTTCTGATATATATCTTCGCCGACGGTGGTTTCCCTGTTATGAAATGCTGGGAGACAATGGAGAAATTTTGCGTTCGGGTTTCCGGTTTTTACCATGAGCTTTTTATTAACCTGATAAGGTTTCAGAAGTTTAATTCTTTCTGCCCATTTCTCCGCTGACTCCCCCATAGAAAGCCAGACATCTGTGTAAATGAAATCAACGCCTTTTACTGCTTTGGCGGGGTCGTCTGTAATCATCAGTTTACCGCCGGATTTCTTTGCGAATTCTTTTGCCATATACTGAACTTCTTTATCAGGCCAGAGATTTTTTGGTCCGCAGATTCTAACGTCCATTCCCATAATGCAGCCGTCAACTGTGAGCGTGTTGCCCATGTTTGAGCGTGTATCGCCAATGTAACAATAACTGATTTTGTTAAGTGGCTTATCAGAATGTTCCTGCATAGTAAGAAAATCGGCAAGAGCCTGGGTTGGGTGCCACTCGTCTGTGAGCCCGTTGTACACAGGGACTCCGGCATAAGCGGCGAGCTCTTCAACGATAGTTTGTCCGTATCCACGGTACTCGATTGCGTCGTACATTCTTCCGAGAACGCGGGCGGTATCTTTCATTGATTCTTTTTGACCAATCTGCGAGCCAGAGGGACCGAGATACGTAACCTGTGCGCCTTGATCGAATGCGGCGACTTCAAATGCACAGCGGGTGCGGGTTGATGCCTTTTCAAAAATGAGGGCTATGTTTTTTCCTTTTAAATGCTGCTGCTCTGTCTTTGCGTACTTTGCTCTTTTGAGGTCCCTTGAAAGGTCGAGAAGGAAATTAATTTCTTTCTGAGAGAGGTCTGCAAGTTTGAGCAGGTGTCTGTTTCTTAAGTTAAACGGCATAGAGTATAATTGATTTATTTAATAATGTTTGATATGAATACAAATATAAGAATATAAAACGGTGTATTAAAGGGAGAAGGTGGCAAGAGAAATGATGGTGTAGTTGTTTAAGGTGAACAAAGAGCGCACACTGATTAATACTGAAAGAGTATGATTTTCACTGATAGAGATTTGAAAATAGAACACAGATTTACGCTGACGGATTTATGTGGTTGAACAGAGGGTGCTTTTGAACAAGAAAAAAGATAATAACGGGTTATATTTTGAAAGTAATTATGCGTACTTTATGCGCACTTTATGCGCACTTTATGCGCACTTTGGTACTAAATTTTACACATGGAAATAGCTGCTGTTATAAGCTTTCGTTAGTTTATGAATGTTCTTTTTGAGGCTAATTTAAATAAAAAAAGTACGCGGAGAGAGTTTTAAGGAACAATGATTAGATCCCCGCCAAGAATCCGCCACGGCGGACGTTCTCCACGGCGAATCTGCGACATAGAACGCGCATTCGGGAATGACAAATTTTATAATATTGTTGCGAGTGAATGCGTATCCTGTTTTTTAAACAATTTTGGGTCTTCTTTTATATTTTTCAATTCATTGTTATTTTTATGCAGTATTGATAAATTCAATAATTCTACTAATTACAGACAATAATATTAATGGGTGAAAAGGGGTTTTTAAAAACAACTTACAAGAATATCCTTGTAACAGAAATTGCAAACGAAAAAGGGCTTAGCGTATGCCAGATACAGATTAACAGACCACAGGTAATGAATGCGCTTAACATGGAGCTGATGGCGGAACTTGTTGAGGTACTTTTTGAAGTTGACAAAGATGAGAATTTTGGCTGCAGTGTGCTGACGGGAAACGAAAAGGCGTTTGCGGCGGGTGTTGATATAAAGGAAATGTCTTCACATAATTCGGTTGAGATGCATTACATGAATATGTTTGCTTCGTGGGACAGGCTAAGAAACATTAAGAAGCCTTTGATAGCAGCGGTAAGCGGGTTTGCGCTTGGCGGCGGATGCGAGCTTGCTATGCTTTGCGATATGATAGTTGCTGCAAGGTCTGCAAAGTTCGGACAGCCCGAGGTAAACCTTGGAGTAATTCCCGGAGTTGGCGGAACACAGAGATTGACACGTGCAGTTGGAAAAGCACGTGCGATGGAAATAATACTTACGGGAAGAATGATAGAATCGGAAGAACTGTACATTGCAGGTTTGCTAACAAAAGTTTCTGATGATGATAAATATCTTGAGGATGCGATTGCGATTGCAAAGACTATCTGTACAAAGGCGCCTTTAGCAGTGCAGCTTGCGAAGGAGAGCATACTGCGTGCTTTTGACACTACAATGGAAATGGGTATAGAAACAGAGAAGAAAAATTTCAACCTGCTTTTTGCTTCGGAGGATAAAATGGAGGGAATGAAAGCGTTTATAGAGAAAAGAAAGCCTGTATGGAAGGGAAAATAAAAACGAGAAAGGATAATATTTGAAAAGATTCTTTACGCCACAGCGCATTTTCAACATAACTCTGTTGCTGCTAATGTTTGCAGCCTCGGCGTATTCACAGGATATAAACAAGAAAACAGCAGAACAAAAAACACCTTTAATAGAGACAAAGGACGGTGATTTAGACGCAGAGCAGATTATTGAGCAGAATAAAGATGCTCTTGTTTCCGTATGGTTTCATACAGATAATTACTCAAGCTTTTATTACAGCTCTCTGCCAAAAGACACGACCATACTGAGCGGAAGCGGATTTATCTTTGATTCGCGCGGGTTTCTGGGAACGAACTATCATGTTATAGACGGGTTTGACAGTCTGCTCGTAAAAACATCTGACGGGACATTTTATGAGGCAGAGCTTGTGTACGTTGAGGAGAAGAATGACATTGCAATTTTAAGGATACTAAACGGCGGGGATAAACTTTTTCCTACGGTAAAAATAGGAAATTCGGATTTACCAAAAGTAGGGCAGAGTGTTTTTGCGGTCGGCTCACCGTTAGGGTTTGAGTACACCATATCGGAAGGAATAATAGCGGCGATAAGAGAGAACGAGAAGGTATCTTTCAACGACCCAGCAACATACGCATTAATAGAAAAGAATTTTGACAAGGTAATACAGATAACAGCAGCGATATCGCCCGGAAACAGCGGCGGGGCGCTATTCAACGCGAAGGGTGAGGTTATAGGCATTACGACATATTCATACGGATTTTACGGAAACCTGAACTTTGCGATTGCCATAAACAGCTTTACACGAGTAGCCAGCAATATAAATTTTGCGACGCTGGAAAATGACGAAATATTTCTTGAAAAGAAGAAAGACAATCTTTTTAATTCCAACTACAGGCTTGCAGAATCTTATAAATCAAATCTTTACGGTAACTGGTATTATACAAAGCAGCATGATACAATGAAGACATACGACACGATGGTGGTGAAACAAGACTCGATTAACAAAATACATTTCAATAAGTCAGAGCAGTATTATAATATGTGCATTGATATGAAACCTGATACGTTTTATGTTTATCAGGGTCTGATGGACTTATATGTATTTACAGAAAAGTTTGACAAGGCTGAATCACTTTACGGGGCGATAAAAGAGAGGTTTTCTTCGGACAGTCTGCTGAGCACGTTTTCAACTTCTCTGGCACAAGCATATTCTACATCAAAAGATTACAAGAAGGCGCTGATGTTTTATGAGAAAATTTATGCAAAAGACACAGGAGATACATATATACTTTCTCAGATAGCTGATTTGTATTACAAACAGAAAGAGATAAAGAAATCGGAAGATATTTACAAGAAGATGATAAAGAAAGATGCCAACAACGTGAACGGATACGTACAGCTTGGAAAGATTTACTACGATAAAGGAAATTATGAGGAGGCGAAGAAGTACATTGAGGACGCTTTTGAGAAGACTTTTCTTGAAGAGTATTCATACGGAAGTTACTTTGACCTTCATTATTACAGAGGGTTGATAGCGGTAAAAGAAGACAGAAGAATGGAGGCAATGCTTGCCTACATAGATTTGAAGAATACTTACACGTACACGAGGGAAGAAAGCGAAAAAAAATTAACCCTTTATAAAGCAATTAAAAAAATGGAAGAATAATATTAAATTAAAGAAAATATAAATTTTAGAAAAATGATTAAAAATTATGATGTAGTAATAATCGGAGCAGGTGGAGCGGGACTTCGCGCGGCAGTTGAAATCCCGAAGGAATATTCCTGCGCAGTATTATCAAAAGTGTTTCCTCCTCGTTCACATACGGGTACGGCACAAGGCGGTGTTTGTGCGGCACTTGGCAACGTTGAAGAGGACAGCTGGGAAAATCATTCGTTTGACACAGTAAAGGGAAGCGACTACTTAGGTGACCAGGATGCAATAGACCAGATGTGTCAGGACGCTATCAGAGCAATCATTGAGCTTGAGCACATGGGTCTTCCTTTTTCGCGTACACCAGAAGGAAAGATAGCGCAAAGAAAATTTGGCGGACACACAAAGCCTGCCGACCCGAACGACCCATACGGAAAGAGAGTTCCCGTGATGCGTGCATGCTATTCGGCTGACAGGACTGGGCATTTAATGTTACAGACACTTTTTGAAAACTGCATCAAGAATCAGATTGATTTTTACTCGGAATATTTTGTGACGGATATAATTGTTGAAGACAAGGTTTGCAAGGGGGTTGTAGCTTTTGACATAGCAACGGGCGAGGTGACAGTGTTTCACGCAAAAGCAGTAATGTTTGCAACGGGGGGATACGGAAGGGTTTTCAGAATCACATCAAACGCACACGTAGGAACGGGCGATGGTACGGGACTTATTTACAAGAACGGATTACCGCTTGAAGATATGGAGTTCTTCCAGTTTCATCCGACGGGACTCTGGAAGCTGGGAATACTTGTTTCAGAAGCAGCAAGAGGTGAGGGAGGAATACTGAAGAATAAAGACGGTGAAAGATTTATGCAGAGGTACGCACCGACGGTAATGGACCTTGCTCCAAGAGATATGGTGTCAAGAGCTATCATTTCAGAAATACGAGAAGGAAGAGGAATACTTGGAAGTGACGGAACACACTATGTAAATCTTGATGTATCGCATCTTGGAAAGAAAGTGATAGACGAGAAGCTTCCTGAAATTACGGGATTTGCAAGAACATATTTGGGTGTTGAGCCGACGAAGGAGCCGATTCCAATTCAGCCTACTGCACACTATGCAATGGGCGGGATACCGACAAATGTTGAGTGCGAGGTGCTTGCAGATGAGAAGGGTACGATTGTAAAAGGACTTTATGCGGCGGGAGAGTGTGCATGTGTTTCGGTTCACGGGGGTAACAGGCTTGGGACGAACTCGCTGCTTGATATTGTGGTATTTGGAAGAAGAGGCGGAAAGAAAATGGCGGAGTTTATAAAGACAACAGATTATTCCCCGATTAATTCTTCTCCTGCTGAAAAAACGAAGGAGCAGATGGATAAGCATTTGACGGCAACGGGAAGTGAGAAGGTTTATGCATTAAGGACGGAGCTTCAGGAATGGATGATGGAGAAATGCGGAATTTTCAGGAACGAAGCAGACCTAAAGGCGATGATTGACAAGCTTAACGAGCTTAAAGAGAAGTTTAAGAATATTTCTATACAGGATAAGGGCAAGGTTTTCAATACTGATTTAATGGAGGCGATAGAGCTTGAGAATCTGCTGCTGAACGCAGAGGCGACGGTTTACAGTGCTTACAACAGGAGAGAAAGCCGTGGGGCACATACGAGGGAAGACTACCCGAACCGTGACGACGTGAACTGGATGCAGCACACTTTTATATTTAAGAATGAAAGCGGAGAGCCGAAGATAACGACGAAGCCCGTGACGGTAACGAGGTATCAACCTATGGAAAGAAAGTATTGATGAAATACTTCATTATAATAATAACCTTTTTATTAACGCATGTTTCAGTGGTGCAGGCGCAGTACGGGAGCGATTTTGATACTACTTTTGGAAGCGTAAAGTTTTCGACTGTATTTGACACAGCAAATTATGAGACGAGGTTTACAGTCAGCAATAACGGAAAGACTGTTTACAAGGAGACTTTGACTGACAATGTGTATGAGATTTTGCACGAAGCGTTTGAGCCGGGGGAGAAGAAGTATTTTCTGATACATCTTTTTTCGGGCGGAGCACACTGCTGTTCATCGCTTTTGATTGCAGAGATGCGTGGCGATAAGTATGTTGTGCTTGATACGGGGTTTTACGGGAACTCGGGATTTACGGTAGAAGACATGAACAAGGACGGTACGAAGGAGATAGTTTCGGGGAATGATATGTTTGCGTATGCGTTCACAAATTATGCTGAGACGAGGTTCCCGTTAAGGGTGCAGAAATTTGAGGGCGGAAAGCTTACTGAGATAACGGGCAATTTTAAGGCGGATATACTTTATGAGCTGGGATTTTTTGAAGAAGACCTTAATGAGATTATAAAGGAAGGGTTTGCCTGTCCCGAGAAGGATGATGAGGAAACGTTTAACACGGATGCGGGAAGCGCGAAGACAATACTTGCGGCGATAGTTGCGGACTACTTTTCGCTTGGTCAGGTTGAAAGGGGTTACGAGCTTGTTGAGAAGGTTTACAAGTGCGTTGATAAAGACAAATATATTAAAATTTTAAAAGAAGATTTTAAATTAAAATAACATGGACATTAGATTAAAGATTCTTCGTTACAATCCTGAGAAGGACGAGAAGCCTTACTATCAGGATTTCACGCTTCAAAACATAAGCGGTGACTGGCGGCTTTTAGACGTGCTGCATGAGATTAAGTGGAAGTACGACGGGACGCTGACTTTCAGGAGGTCGTGTGCACACGGTATCTGCGGAAGCGACGGGATAAAGGTTAATGGAAAGAACAGGCTTGCATGCTCGCTTCTTTTAAAGGATATGAATACGAGCAAGACGATTGTTATTGAGCCGCTGCCGTCTTTGCCGATTATAAAAGACCTTGTGGTTGATATGTCGAGTTTCTTTTCGAAGTACGAGGTGATAAAGCCTTATCTTATTGCGAAGACTCCACCACCTCCGAATAGTGAGAGGCTGCAATCGAACGAGGATGCGGAGATGTTATTCGAGTCGGCAAAGTGCATTCTTTGCGGATGCTGTACTACGTCGTGTCCTTCGACTTGGACGAATGAAAACTATATTGGTCCTGCGGCGCTGCTGAAGACGTACAGGTTTGCTTTTGACACTCGTGATGACGGGGGCGATGAGAGGCTTGATATTATTGATAATCCAGACGGTATCTGGCGGTGTCATACTATTTTTAATTGTATTGAGACGTGTCCGAAGGAGATAAATATTACGTGGCATATTTCTCAGTTGAAGAAGCGGATTTCTGTTAAGGAGCTTTAAAGAGATTTAGGTGATTATTAAAAAGGGGCGGAAGCCCCTTTTTGTTTTTGGGGAACGGCACACAGAAAGAGCGGATTGTTTATGAACTGCCTTTGGCAGTCAGGTTTACGATGATTAAAATAGAACGCTGATTAGCGCGGATTGAGCGGATTTACACAGATAGAGAAAGATTTATTGCCCGCGGGAAAGAGAGGGAAAGAAAGCTGTAATTTAAACCACGCTCACAAGAGCGGATTGTTTATAAGTTTAGGAGTGTGAAGAATAACGGACTAATTTCTGATGCGTGATTTTGTTATTTTACATCAAATGATAAAAATATTTTATATATGAAAAATATAGTAACGCTGAAAGATAGGAAAGTAATACAGAATAATAACATTGCTATGTGGTTTGACAGGAAGGGTTCTGACTTTGAATTTAAGCCGGGTCAATATGCAAGAATAACACTGTTGGAGCCAATACATAACGACGCGGAGGGAAACTCACGTTTGTTTTCTCTTGCCTCTTCACCCAAGAAGGATTATATAATGTTTACAACGAGAGCTCTTGATTCTGCTTTTAACAAAAACATTCTTGAAATGCCTATTGGTGCAAAGGCGGAAATAAGAGACTTCGGGGGAAACACGGCATTGCATGAAGACGTATCAGTGCCGGCGGTGTTTTTAATCGGCGGAATAGGAATAACCCCTGTAAGATGCATGGTGGAATATATTGTGACTGAGAAGCTTCCATACGAGGCCTATTTATTTTACTCAAATCCGACAGCATCGTCTATGGCATTCTTTGATGAGTTTGAGAACTGGGCAAAGGAATGCAGCGGATTTAAGTTTATTCCGACAATAGATGATACAGGAGATAAAAACTGGAAGTATAACTTTGGTTATATAAACAAAGAGATGATTTTAAAACATGTGGATAATGTAAATAAGCCAATTTATTATATAGTTGGACCTACGGTTATGGTCGAAGCGATGGAGAAAGTACTTCACGAATTTAACGTTAATGCGAACAACATAAAACTGGAGAAATTCGGATGAACAATCACACAAAAAGATTCAGCGGAAAGGCAGACGATTATGCCAAATACAGACCAAGCTATCCCGAGCAGATAATCGGGTTTCTGGAAAGCAAAATAGATTTTGACTCGTCTAAGGATATAGCCGACATAGGCTGCGGTACGGGAATTCTCAGCAGATTATTCCTGAACAACGGAAATCTTGTTTTTGCTGTGGAGCCAAACCAAGAAATGCGGGAAAAAGCAGAAAAACTATTAACCAGGTTTATAAATTTTATCAGTGTGGACGGAACGGCAGAGGAGACAAAGCTTGCAAATAATAGTGTTGACATGATAACAGTCGGGCAGGCATTTCATTGGTTTGACCTTAAGAAAACAAAGAGAGAGTTCAAAAGAATATTGAGAAAAGATGGGGACGTTGTAGTCGTTTGGAACGAAAGGAAGAACAACACGCCATTTATGAAAATGATGAACAAAATATTAAAATCATTAGGGCATGAACATCATGAAGCACAACAAGATTTAATTGACAAGAATCTATTGAGTACTTTTTTCGGAAAAGAAAAAGTTATCTCGACAACGTTTCCAAACTTCCAGATGCTTGATTTAGCAGGGCTAAAGGGAAGGATACTTTCAATTTCATACGTTCCCGAGAAAGGGGAAGAGAACAAGAGGATTATGACAGAAGTTAAAGACATGTTTGAAAAATACAACAATGGAGGAATGGTAAAGGTTGAATATATAACGCGAGTTTATTACGGAAAGCTTAAGTAAAGAAGAGTGCTTTATAAGAATATAATTAATAGATTATGAAGAAATTATTATTTCTGTATCCGATATTTATACTTTTCCTATATAGTTCTTTGTGTGCACAAACAAACTTAAAGGGTGACTGGAGCGGGTACATTGATTTAATAACATCCAAACTTGAAACAAAGGTGCATTTTAACTATGACGGTTCAAGTTACAGCGGAACGATTGACATTCCAGCTCAAGGGGCTTTCGGGTTAAAATTATCTAAGATTGTTTACAATGCGCCTGACATAACTTTTGAGCTTGATGTACCAAACGGGCCTGCGATGTTCAAGGGGGTTTATTCCGCGGACAGTATTTCGGGCGACTTTTTACAGGCAGGGTTTAAGGGTGGATTCTATTTATCAAACAAACTAAAAGAAGAACGGAAAGAAAACACAGATGTTTCTTTTAAAGAGGAAGAAATAAAATTCAGCAACGGGGATATTACATTTGCAGGAACGCTGACATTGCCTTTGAAAGAAGGAAGACACCCCGCTGCAATACTCATAACAGGAAGCGGTCCACAGAACAGAGACGAGAACATACTGGGGTTCAAGATTTTTAAAATTATTGCAGAGCATTTAAGTACAAACGGAATAGCCGTATTAAGGTATGACGACAGGGGTGTAGCCGAGAGTACGGGTAAATCTGTTAACGAGTCCACGTCAGAAAAGTTTGCCGGGGATGTATCAGAGGCGATTGATTTTTTAAAAAAGAGAAATGATATAAATGCCGAACAAATAGGTTTGATAGGTCATAGCGAAGGAGGCATAGTAGCGCCGTTAACGGCATCAAAAAGAAATGACGTTGCGTTTATTGTGTCGATTGCGGGTACGGGTGTTAACGGAGCGGAGATTATACTTGAACAGACAAAATTAATTTCGCTTGCCAACGGAGAAGACTCCGCAAGAGTAAACAAGGATGCTAAAGAAACAAGGATCGCACTGTATATGATAGTAAACGGTGCAAGCGAGGAAGAGCTGCTATCGCTTATTAGAAAAAGTGCAGAAGAACAATTTGCTAATCTCGGCGAAACTGAAAAAGCAAAGATAACAGATAAGGCAGAATGGATAAACGAGCAGGTTGAGAATGCGTATAAAACGTTGACGACACCGTGGATGAAATTCTTTCTTAGATACGAGCCGTCAGAAACCCGGAAAAAAATTACTTGTCCTGTACTTGCAGTATTCGGAGGACTCGACCTACAGGTATCAGTTTTTCAGAACGAAGAGCCTGTCAGGCAAGCATTAACCAAGGCGGGAAATAAAGATTTTGAGATAAAAGTTTTCCAAAAAGCAAATCATTTATTTCAGGAAGCGAAAACCGGCAGTACCAGTGAATATGCCACACTAAAGAAAGAGTTTGTTGACGGATTACTTGATTACCTTCTAAACTGGATAAGCGGGAGAGTAATGATAATTAAATAGATTATAAATAAGCATGGAAAAATATTTCGAGAAATACAGACAAAATACGACAGGAAATAATCAGGAATATGAAAGTCCTTACGGCAAGCAACGGCTGATTTATGCTGACTGGGTTGCAAGCGGCAGGCTTTACAAACCGATTGAAGATATTATATCAGAAAAAATAGGACCTTACGTTGCGAATACGCATACAGAGACGAGCGAGACGGGTGCATTAATGACGAGGGCTTACAAGCTTGCGCAAAAAAAGATAAAGCAGCACTGCAATGCCGGAGAGAACGATTTGATAATAACAGCGGGATTTGGAATGACGACTGTTATAAACAAGTTTCAGAGAATACTGGGGCTTAAAAATTTTATTAAACAGCTTGACAAACACGTAATCCCAAAAGAGGAAAGACCTGTTGTCTTTCTTACACATATGGAGCATCACTCTAACCAGACCTCGTGGTATGAAACGATTGCAGATGTTGTGGTAATAGAGCCGGGAAAAGATTTACACTGTGATTTAGATAATCTTGAAAAAGAGCTGCTAAAATATAAGAACAGAAAAATTAAAATCGGCTCATTCAGCGCATGTTCAAATGTAACGGGAATACAGCCGCCATACCATGAAATGGCAAAGCTGATGCACAAACACGGGGGTTATTGTTTTGTAGATTTTGCTGCATCTGCTCCATACGTTGAAATTAATATGCATCCTGAAGACTCGGAAACAAGACTTGATGCAATATTCTTTTCCCCACATAAATTTCTTGGCGGACCGGGAACATCCGGGGTGTTAATATTTAACAAAGAATTATATCAAAACTATTGCCCTGATCAGCCGGGGGGCGGAACCGTGGAATGGACGAATCCATGGGGAGAGTATATGTATATAAATGACATTGAAACAAGAGAGGATGGAGGAACCCCGGGATTTCTGCAGGCTATAAGAATAGCTTTATGCATAGAGCTGAAAAACGAAATGGGTATTGATAATCTTTTAAAAAGAGAAGAGCAGCTTTTAAAAATTGCATTTAAAGAATTAAGGGAAATTCCAAATCTTCATATACTTGCCGACAACATTGAACACAGACTTGGTATTGTCTCTTTCTACATGGATAACATACATTACAACTTGATAGTGAGGCTACTAAGCGACCGGTACGGCGTTCAGGTAAGAGGGGGGTGCGCTTGCGCGGGAACATATGGACACTATCTGCTGAACGTTGACCATGACCATTCAAAGTATATCACAGATTTAATCAGCAACGGAGACCTGTCCTTAAAGCCAGGGTGGGTAAGGCTTTCACTTCATCCGACAATGACGGACAAAGATTTACTTTTGGTTTGTAATGCATTACGCGAGATAGGAAAAAACAACAAGGAATGGCAGGAAGATTATGTTTACAATAACCACACGAACGAATATAGGTATAAGCATCAACAAAAGAATTTTATTGATGTAGATAAATGGTTTAAACTTTCAGCCGATTAAAATTGTTATTAAAAATAACAATTAATTTTATTCGAATGAAACAGTTAGTTTTACTTGTAAGTTTGTTTTTTTCCTTGAGTGCAAGCGCACAGCACTGGGAGGTTATATATCCAAAAACAAAAGAGTTTCAGCAGTCGCTTACGCCTGACTCTATAATAGTCTTGCTGAAAGACGGAAACGAAAGGTTTCTCCATAATACGCGTTCTGATATAGATTATAATGTGGACATAGAGCTGACCTCTTACGATCAATATCCGTGGGCTGTGATATATGGATGCATGGACTCTCGAGTTACGCCTGAAATTGCTTTTGATGCAGGTATAGGGGATATTTTTGTAAACAGACTGGCAGGTAACGTAATTACAAAAGAGGTTCTTGGCAGCATGGAATACGCTTGTAAAGTTGCAGGTTCAAAACTAATACTTGTAATGGGACATACAAGCTGCGGTGCCGTAAAGGGTGCTATAGATAAAGTTGAGCTTGGAAATCTTACAGAGGTGGTTAAAGAAATAATGCCCGCGGTTGATAAAACGGTGTCTATGAATCCCGGCGAAGAAGTGTCATCTAAAAATCACGAACTTGTTGACATGGTTGCAAAAACAAACGTTGAAATGAGTTTAGATTATATTAGAAAAAACAGTCCTATACTAAAAGAAATGGAAGACAAAGGAGAAATAAAGATAGTTGGAGCTGTTTATGATGTATCAACGGGAAGAGTTTCCTTCTTACAATAATTTATTTTTTAAAACCTCTCAATTCTTTTGCTGTTTTCTTTGAAGCTTCTTCAGCAGTTTATTTTCTTAGTTAAAAATAATGTAATCATAATATAAATTCTTAATCATTACGTAATATTAGGCTGTCCCAATATTGGTAGTTTCTATATATTATACAAATAAAAAAGTCTGCCGCATATAATTGAGGCAGACTTTGTATAGGTTTTTAATCACGGTTTTATTTGAGAAGAACCATCTTCTTAACTGCAATAAAATCTTTTCCCTCATTTACGAGTATTCTTGCGAAATAAATTCCGCTTGCCATGTTCGAACCGTTGAACTCGGTGATGTATTTCCCTGCTGAACGGAATTCGTTGTTTACGAGCGTTTTCATTTCTCTTCCGAGTATATCATAAATTACAAGTTTCACCTTTGCATCTTTTGGCAGGTCGAAGGCGATCTTTGTCGTTGGATTAAACGGGTTCGGATAGTTTTGATATAACTGATACGTCTGAGGAATTAGACTATTTGTTGATTCCTTTGAGCTTTGCTTTCCAACTCCAAAGACTTTCTTTATGTCATCATTCATTATCTGAATATGATTCATGACAGTATTAGGTTTCTTTATCTTAACTGCTTCTTTTATCTGTTTCATCGTTGCAAGCTCTCTTGCGGCTTCGTTCTTTTCCGATGTGCTCTTTGAAGATTCCAGCTTCTTTTCAAGTGTTTTTATCTTCTCTTCTTGTTTTACTCTGTCATCTTTTGTCGTGTTCTTTATTTTCTCGTAGAATATTTTTGTTATTTGTTCGTTTGTGTTTGAGTTTTTGTTCTTTGCTGAATTAATATCACGTTTTGACATACGGCTTAATAGCGTGTCTGCAGGAGTATTGAAATCTTCATGTGTTTGTTCGTTATCACCTTGAATACTTCCTCCTGTTCCCATAAGAAGATAAGTTGCTGCATAATCCCATGATGCGACGAGTCCTTCGTATGTATAAGGATTATGTGTCATTATATACTGAAATCCCTCGAGTGCAGACTGATACTGTCCGAGTTTCACCTTGCATTTCTGTATGAAATAAAATGCACGTTTTATGAGGCTTGGGTTTTGTGTGTTATTGGTTATCAGATTTTCAAGGAATGTCTTAGTTAATCCTATTTTTGTGCTGTCAAGGTTGAGTGATGCCATGTATAGTTTCTGTACCATTCCTATGCTTTCAAGACTGTCGGGATACTGTGTAAGTATCAGTTTCGAGCTTGTTTCTACAGTTTGATAATTTCGCTTTCTGAGATTTATATTTACCGTGTCTTTTAAGCTTTTGTATATGTTTTCTTCAATATTTAAAGTTTTATTCGGATTAATTCCGCTTCCCTCTCCTCCTGATTTGTAATAAACAGTATCAGAAAATCCATAAACATCAAAAACTACAAAGTCCTGAGGAGGTGTCAGATCGCAGAAGTATGGTTCAAATAGGAAATTTACATCAGAATTGGTCTCACCCCATTTTACATCGTGTACAGCCTCTATGTTCGTAATGCTGTCTTCATGGAAGCAGTTTTTATATGCCATTACATAAGCAGATCCATTATCGATCATCGTTCCTGTCAGATGTTTTGAATAATCTGTCTCATCAATATCAAATTCGTTATTGCCGCAATCTATGTCAAAAAACGAATTGTCTGTGTAAATATTGCTTGAAGAAGTGCCGTAGTTTCTGATGTAATTATAACCTCCTAGGTAAAGTCCTGAGTTCGGTCCCATTGATAGATTGCTGCCTGTCAGGCATTGTATTCCCGCTGAGTAAGTTTTACCGAGTATTTTATTGTTATACATGTCAAAAGCAGAGCCGAGTGCAGTTATTGTAGTATTAAAATTAACGAATGTGCTGTTTTTTACAGCTCCTCCCGTTACGTTTATCAATCTTAATGCATTAGAACTGTCGTTAGAGGTTGTGAAAGTGCACCAATCTAATAAAACTGCAACAGACGGCGAGCCGTTTGACGAGATGCTTAATGCGTCACATCCGCTTGAACCCATCAGAAAAATGCATTCGCTTACGTTTAAAGACATCGTCTCCTGCGGACAATCGGTAAATGATATACTTATCCCACCTACGTTTGTTGCTGCATTGAAGATGCTGCCTTTAATGTTAGTGCTGATGCAGTTTGAAATCAATACTGCTGTTTCTGAACTGTCATTTTTAAGATCGCTAATACTTGTGTTGTAAATGCCAACACTTGAACAGTTAGAAAGTATAATTCCTTTTAAACTATCTGTACCGTTAAAGGTGACCTGGCTATCATCAGAAAACTCTCCGCATTCAAAACTTCCGCCGTTCATTTCTATACCCGCATAATTTGAAAATGTTATTGTTGTATATGGAGATATTGTAAGGTCATAGCCATTGTTGAAAACCATTCCATTGCACGTAAATGTTGAGGGAGATACTGCCTCATCGCAAACCAGTGTTCCCCCTTCCTGCATGACGGGAGCTACTTTATACAGTTTCCCCTGACCCGGATTATACCAGCCGAGGTCAAGCAAGGCAGTTGCTCTTTTATCGAAAACAGTTACTGTTTTGTTTGAATCAATATCTATAATTTTCCAGTTGTTAAAGTTTGCAAACTCAGATGAGTTTGCGTCAAATCTTACCCTTACAAATCTTCTGCCGCCTCTGTTATCTTCGGATGATTCATCTATATAAGGCGAGCATCTTCTGTTAACAATCATGAAATACTTATTTATATCGCTTGTACTTTTTTTGAAAGTGGCTGCCTGCAGATATCTATCCGGTTTACATTCATAAACGAGACCCTGAGGACTTGTGCCGCCGGGGTTGTCTTCCGTACATTCAGGAGTTGTGCTGCTTATTTTGTATGTGATAACATCACCAATAAAAGTATTTGTTAAAAATTCTTCTCTTTCGCTGCTAAGCCTGTATATACAATTATTTGTCAAGGCGGGGTTAAAACTTATTATATACGGTCCTCGTTTTGCGAGCATGCTGTCAATCTGGCACACTTTAAGATATTTATTTTTTCCGTAAACGTTGGATGTTCTTGGAACGGGTTTTTGTAAAAGCTGAAAGTATTCCATAACTCCTCTGCAATAATACGAGCTTCCTATATATGTTCTATCAGATACATAATTAAACCAAATAAGTCCTTTTGCATTATATGTAAGAGCAAGGTTTGCCTGAAGTTCAAGCTCTTCGTTTGACGGCTCTTTTAGTTTATGACCTTCTTTAAACCAGAGATGTGACTGCGTTCCGTTTATTATTCTCATACCATTGCGGCTTAAACTATCCATCAAATTACTAATGTATGAATAATTAACACCGGACAAATGCACGGAATCATCAAAATGTTCCTGAAGCCATGTGTCATAATTGCCGGGTGAGAGTGTATTAGATAATATTCCGATGTCTGCATCATAAGGCGAACTCGATAGAGTTATTGGATGAAATGAATTTCTATATTGCTCATCTTTTGGCAGGTCATCCTCATCCCATCCTTCAAGAGCATAAGAGCCCATAACTATTGTTCTCAGCCCATAATCATCATATAAATATTTCTTAAGCAAATCTGCGTATAAATTGTATTTCCAGCTTTGCGGAATATGTGCCTTGAAAAGGTCGTAGTTAAGAAATATTATTAATTCAGTATTGCTACCCGGATAGGTTGTAATTTGCTGATTTAATGCTTTAATTGCCGGGAAGTGGCTCATCTGGCATTCCTCATAGTATATGTAATTTGGTATTGGATTTGTGGCTTCGTAATTTCTTCCTGCCCAGCTTACTTCTAAGTTTACTTTTGAAATCAACACCGAGTCTTTTTGTGTCATATATTGATGCGCCGGTCTGTTTTCTAATCTCACCCTATCAATCCACATATCGCATTTACCCGACCAATAAATTTTTATATCAGTTTTATTTACTGAACCTTCCCACCAAAAAGTATTCCCATCCGGATTAATGAAAAAGGAATCAATTTCAGCGGATGATATTTCAAGTTTTGTTTGGCCTAACAAAAAACTATACATTTCCCTATAACTTCCATCATATAAATTATTGATACTGTCTTTAAAATTTTCTATTCTAATAGGTATTTCCTTTACAATAGTATCATTCCATCCATGAAGAACAATTATGCAAACTGTAATCGAGTCATTATTGCCATTAGCGGCAAACGCAGAGTCTATTCTTATTCTTGGCATAATGTACCATTCATAAGCATCATCTCTTATCCAGTCATTCGTTTTGATAAAGGCTAATTCTCGGTTTGCTCTTAAACCGGAATCTATTGCTACAAATCCGTTTGTCTGGCTTTGTTCTGTTCTTATACAATGTTTTACCATCTCTATGCTATCACCATACCGGGAACTGTCAACAATATCAACAATATTTGACGCTCTATCTGAATATCTGTACGCATAATACCAATAGCGGCTTGCATTAAAATTTGAATCAATAAATTCACATTGATAATCTATCCTTTGTCCGCCTACCAAATACTCAATTATAGGCCTGTTCATGAGAGTGCGCATTCCTTTGTTGTTGTTATTATTATCAATTCTTGACATAACCCCCGGACCGTACTCCAATGGGTCGCCATTATAATTATCATTGATTGTTCCCGGCCAGCCCCATCCTGTTGGAGCTGTATAATGATGCCATGTATTTAAACTTAAACTATCCTGATATTCATAATCTAAATCAGTTCCGTTGTGAAATGCCCCTATTATAAACTGACTGTCAGGTACCGGATTAGTTATTGTATCTGAAACACCCTTTTCGCCTGCACTTGGGCTTGTAAACTGTGAGGCTAAAAATAGTGCAACTGTAACTGTTAGAATAAATAGTTTTATTCTGATTGAGTTTAAATTTTTCATAAATTTTATACTTAAAATTTTTCATAAAATAGTTTGTTGATTAATTCTAATATAATTGTCTAATTTATTTTAAGTACATTCCCGATACGTTCGCCACGGCGAACTATCGAGGATTTCTGATAAAGTGATTTCCGTCACTTTATCATCAACATTCTTTTTGTGTCAAGAACTTTTCCGTCGATAATCATTGAATAGAAATATATCCCGCTTGAAAGATTATTACCATTGAAAAAATATTCATAAACTCCCGGGTTCAGTTTTCCTTGAACAAGAGTTTGTACCTCTTGTCCCTGCACATCATAAACTTTAATTGACAAATTACTAACAACTAACAACTGACAACTAACAACTGTTCTTGCATTGAACGGATTCGGATAGTTCTGATATAATTGATAGTCTAATAGTTCCACCTTTTCATTACTGTTTATTTTTGTGATTATGGTTGTATCATTCCCTCCTGTTGTAGTGTGCATTAAAGATGTAGGGCTGGCTGGACTAATCCATCCTACTTTAGAATTCACAAATTGAATGAAACCAAATTTATAAATCTGCAATGTTGTGTCGGGATATTGATATCCCCAGTTTAGACCTCCATTAGTTGTTTTATAAACTGGTGGTTTTTGCCACTTTCTTGCTCCTACCATCCAAACTGTATCCTTATTTAAAACAGAGAATCCTAAGGGATATGAAAAGCTATAAGATATATTTGGAGTTTTTTGTGTAAACCAATTTATACCACCATTTGTTGTTTTCTTTAAACTGTCATATATCTTCCACCCTGTATTGCCGTCAAAGAATTGAATAGCTCCATAAAATTCTCCCGAGACTAAGTCCCAGTTAAATCCACCGTTAGTCGTTCTTCGCATATAATTTGAACCATCTTGTGTAAATCCTAAATTCTTATCAAACATATATATATGGTCAGGATTGCCATTAGGACTGTTATTCCAGATATACTGCCAGTTTAGACCGCCGTTGATTGAACGGAATACACCACCACCAAACCCACTACTACTGACGCTCAATATAGTATCTTTATTAACAACTGACATATCTGCTAATCCCCATGGAGGCTCGGAAATATTATTCCAATTCAGTCCTGCGTTTGTTGTCTTAAAAAAGTGCAGATAATCGGTAGAAGCATAACCAATGCTATCTGTTGCAAACTTTATTCTTGTAAATCCAACATTTCCATTGGGTGGTGGATAAGTATGAACAGTAAACCAATTATCACCTCCATTAGACGTTTTTAAAATGTATCCAATGTCCGATGCATCGGGGGTTGTTACAGCAAACCCCGTAAGACTATCAAGAAAAGTAATATCCTGAATCGTGCTTCCGTTCAAGTTCGGAAACCATTGCTGATACCAGCCGGACGTGTTTCTGTCCTGAAATCCGGCGGACGAAAAGAAAAGAATAAATACAAGCAATATTAATCCATCAAGGATCCGGGAAAGAGTTTTTTGATGTTTCATAATTAATTAAATAAATTAATCAATATTCTTATTAGAAATAAAATATACAATAATCTTATTAATTTAAATCTATAATTAAAGATACCTCTTTGCTTTCGACTTATGCATTCAGCACCTTTAATTTTCTCTTATGCTGTAACTGTTAGAACTAATAGTTTTATTCTGATTGAGTTTAAATTTTTCATAAATTTTATAATTAAAATTATTAATAAAAGAGTTTATTATTTTTGTTTTAATATTATTGTTTAATTCATTTTATGTAAATTCCCGATACGCTTCGTTATCGAGGATTTCTGATAACGTGATCCACCGCGGCGGATCACTTTATCATCATCATTCTTTTTGTGTCAAGAACTTTTCC
>JBAYUG010000003.1:0-91621 GCA_041675325.1 Kapaibacterium sp. (SeqCode) | reverse complement strand
AAATAAATAATTTTATAGGAATTGGTTCACGGAGACCACAGAGAAGTCACGGAGGACACAGAGAAAAGCAATAGAACGCTGATTTTCGCGGATAAAACAGATACACACGGATTTAAAGATAGATTTATTGCTTGCGGGAAAATACGGAAAATCAGGATGTTATATTTTGTAAAAAGTTTGTTTTTATTACAACATTTTTCGGATAGAAGCAGAGTGAAGGAAAAGACATTTTTATTTCAAAGAGCTGCATAACATTTAATGTAACATATATTTCCCGAATGACTGATAATATTGGTTTTTGTGTTTGAGTATGAGAAATTGAATTGTTATTGTTATTCTAATTGTCTAATTAAGTACTATTAAATAGTCGAAACGATTGATTTAATACAGAAAGCAAAGTTTCGTTTGAAGATTATACGAAACTTAGAATACCTCATGATAAGATATCTGTTCAGATGAAAACCATTTCCCCTCATATAAGTATGATTTTTTAGAATATTTAATTTTAGATCATAGAATATGATTCTTTATATAATTATATCCATTTTAAATTATGAGTAAGCCAGAAGAAAAGCAACTTTTCAGAAATGTACTGGAGCATTCCTTAAACGAAATCTATATTTTCGATATTCAAACATTGAAATTTGTTTACGTAAATAAAGGCGCAATTGATAATGTCGGTTATACAATGGATGAGTTAAAAAAAATGACTCCACTGGATTTAAAACCACAATTTACTTTAGCTATGTTTAAGGAGATTATCAAGCCGCTTGTAGATAATACATCTAAATTAATCTCTTTTAATACTAATCACAAAAGAAAAGACAGCACAACATATCCGGTAGAAGTGCATTTATCAATTAATCAAAAGGAAAATGTTTTTATAGCAATAATTTTAGATATTACTGAACGAAAACAGAAAGAAGAAACTCTTCGCGAAACAAATGAATACCTTGAAAACCTTTTTAACTGCGCAAATGCACCAATTATAGTTTGGAGTACTAACGGAAAAATCACCAAGATCAATCGGGCTTTTGAGGAACTATTAGGATTAAAAGCAGATATGGTTATTGGAAAAGGACTCAGAATGTTTTTTGCTGAAGATGAAGTTGAAAGGTCTATGGATATAGTGGAAAGAGCACAAAACGGTGAGCGATTCAATCTTGTGGAAGTTCCAGTTCTTCAAGCCAACGGGAGCCGGAGAATTGTATTATGGAACTCAGCACCAATTTATGGACAGGACGGACAGACACAAATTGCTACAATTGCACAAGGTCAGGACATTACTGAACGAAAGCAGGCGGAAAAGGCGTTACGGAAAAGCGAACAAGAATTCCGTATTTTAACTGAATCAATGCCTCAAATTGTCTGGGCCACACGCCCCGATGGCTGGAATATTTATTTCAATCAGCAATGGATGGATTATACCGGAATGACGTTGGAGGAAAGTAACGGTCATGGCTGGAACAAACCTTTTCACCCCGACGACCAGCAACGTGCCTGGGATGCCTGGCAAAATGCGGTTAAGAACAACGATGTTTATTCTATTGAAGCCCGACTTCGAAGGTTCGATGGGGAATACCGCTGGTGGCTGGTAAGGGGCATACCTCAGATAAATGAACATGGAGAAATTCTAAAATGGTTTGGAACATGCACAGATATTGAAGATATGAAGCAGGCGGAAGAGAAACGGACAAAATCCGAGTCAAAATATCGAAACTTAATAGAAACTATGCCCGAAGGATTTTACCGTTCAACTGCAGAAGGATATTTTATTGAAGTAAACCCTGCGCTAGTAAATATGCTCGGTTATGACAGCAAAGAAGAATTAATGAAAGTTTACATCCCAGAAACATTGTATTTCACAAAAAATGATAGAGATGACGTTGTTATATACAGTCCCGATTTTGAACATAATACTGATGTTTACAGATTAAAAAAGAAAGACGGTACGGAAATATGGGTTGAAGACTATGCACGATATATTAAAGACGGTTCGGGAAATATACTTCTTCATGAAGGTATAATAAGAGATGTAACAGAGCGGAAAAAAGCAGAGAAGGAATTATATATCAAGAACGAAGAATTGATCAAAATCAACAATGAAAAGGATAAGTTCTTTTCGATTATAGCGCATGATTTGCGAAGTCCATTTCAGGGTTTTCTTGGGTTTACTGATTTACTGAAAACAGATATACAAAATATGTCTATAATAGAACTTCAGGATATGGCGAACAGTATGAATAGAAATGCACATAAATTATTTGGATTATTGACAAATTTATTGGAGTGGTCTATGATGCAAAGAGGGTTGATAGCATTCAAACCTGAAAAGATATCTTTGAAAAGTTTAGAGGAAGAGAACATCAAATTATTTAATGAGACAGCAAAGAATAAAGAGATAGAAATAATTGAAGACATAAAGGATGATGTGTATGTAATGGCAGATAAAGCAATGCTTGCAACGGTTCTAAGAAATCTAATTTCAAACGCTATAAAGTTTACGAACAAAGGAGGAAGTGTAACAATATCAGATCATATATTTGAGAATAATGTTTTGATTACAGTAAAAGATACAGGAATAGGAATGAGTAATGATTTAATAAATAACTTATTCAAAATAGATAGAAAGACAAACCGCACGGGTACCGATAATGAGCCGAGCACGGGACTTGGATTAGTTTTGTGCAAAGAGTATGTGGATAAGCACTATGGAAAGATTTGGATTGTAAGCGAAGAAGGCAAAGGAAGCGAGTTTATAGTTAGTTTGCCGGTGGAATAAATTTTGATTCAGATTTTTACAATAGAGATTCAGATTTTTACCACAGAGCGCTCAGAGGACACAGAGAAGAGAATTGAATAGTTGCTAAGAACAAGAGTTTAAAAATATTTTAACCGCAGGGGACGTCCGCCCAAAAAGACGTCGGATCTGCGACTCGAACGCAGAGAAGAAGTCATTTAATATGTCGTCCCGATGGGACTTAAGATCTTTTGATGTTATTTTCTATTGAGATTTCGTCCTGATGGGACTTAAAAAATATTAACTTATATAAATATGCCAACATCGAATGAAATTCTTGAGGGGCTGCAAGCAATAACGAACAGACATGAAATATTTGCAATTGGCTGGCATGCGGTCTTTTATGTAGTATTATTTTTGCTTGCTATTGTAAATAGGAAGCCTTCGAACAGGTTATTACTAAGTTTGCTTTCGCTGCCGCTTTTTTCTGTTGCCGGGTTTGCGTGGAGTGCAGGTAACCCTTTTAACGGAATACTGTTTACAGTAATAGCAGTGTTTGTTTTGGTTTCCGGAATTAGAACGAATAACGAAAAGATTGTTGTTTCGGAAATGATGTTTACTGTATCAGGAATAATCATGGTCGCATTCGGGATGGTGTATCCTCATTTTCTTGAGACTGATAATATTATAAAATATCTGTATGCTTCACATGTTGGATTGATTCCGTGCCCGACATTGTCCGTGGTTATAGGGTTTATACTGGTTTACAGGGGGTTGGGTTCAAAGTATGTGATGATGATGCTTGTTGTGTTTGGATTGTTTTACGGGTTGTTCGGAGTTTTTAAGCTGGGAGTTTATGTAGATGCGGTGCTGATTTTTGGGGCGGTGATGTTGGGGGTTTTATTGAAGAGATTTTTACCACAGAGCGCTCAGAGGACACAGAGAAAAAATTAGTTTATTGCTAAGAGATTTGCACACTGAAAGAGCGGATTGTTTATGATGAACACTGATAAAGATAATAGAACGCTGATTTTCGCTGATTAAGCGGATTAGCACAGATACAGAGGAGTTAGATCCCCTGCCAACAGTAGGCATGCCTACGGGACTTAAAGATTATTTGATATTATTTGCTATTGAGATTTCGTCCCTACGGGACTTAAAGATTTTTAATGTTTTGGCTATAAATATTTGTTAAGAGCAAGAACTTAAATAAAAGATTTTTCACAGAGATCGCAGAGGAAGAACGGAGTGCACAGAGAAGGAATAAGACATTTTTATTTCAAAGAGCTGCACACTGATTTAAACTGAAAGAACATGATTTACACTGATAAGAATTGAATTGATGTTAAGAGCAAGAGTATAAAATATTTTAACCGCAGAGTACGAAGAGAACGCAAAGAAGAGATTTGTATTTATTGTTAAGAAAGAAGTTTTTTAATGCAAAGAACGGAGATGATAGAGCGAATAGAGGAGATCTTAGATTAAATCCCCTGCCTGCGGCAGGCAGGCCGCCAAGATCGAGCGGGGATGACAAATTTTACGAGCGGGGATGACAAATTTTACGAGCGGGGATGACAAATTTTACTAGCGGGATGACAAATTTTACGAGCGGGGATGACGAGCCTTATTTATTTTTATTGAAAAGAGAAAAAAGATTTTTACTAATGAGTAACAATAATTTGAGAGTGAATGCGTACACAAAGGAATTGGGACTTGATAATGAAGACGCTGGATTCCAGTACGCCACGGCGCATCTGCGACTTTTGCTGGAATGACAGACGAAGTGGGATGGCAATTCATTTTTTCATTAATAGAAATCCCCTGCTGTAGCGAGTACAGAGGGGATTTAATTAAGATCCACGATTAGATCCCCGCCAAGAAAATGCGGGGATGACAAACCTTAAAAAGACAAAAATTTTACAAATAATTCTATCTGTTCTGAAAAGAGCAGAGTTAGAGATACAATCTTAAATTAGTTTACTTTTTTAAGAATTTCGACTGCTTTTTCGGGTGTAAGTTTTGTATAGATTTTATTATTCACCATCATAGCAGGACCCTGGTCGCACATGCCGAGGCAGTTGGTATGTTCGAAAGTAATTTTATTATCTTTTGTTGTACCGCCGACATTGATTTTCAGTTCGCGCAAAACAGCTTTTTCAACTTCTTCTTTTCCTGCCATATCGCATACGATAGTTCTGCAGAGTCTCACGATATTTCTTCCCTGCGGCTCGCTGTGAAGGAAAGAGTAAAATGAGATAACGCTGAAAACTTCGACAGGATGTATATCGAGGAGTCTTGCAATTTCCTGCTGAGCAAAATCAGGAATGTATCTGTGTTTAGCCTGAACTGCCTGCAGAATGGGCATTAATGATGCTCTTTTTGCTCCGTGCATATTTACGAGTGCTTCAAGCTCTTCAGTTATAGAATTCTTTTCTAATACCAGCATATAGTTCTACTTTTTGTTTAAAAATGATTCGACTTTCTGAATTAATACTTCAGGAGTAATCGGTTTTTCAACGAAGTCGTCCACAGGAACAAGGTCACCTGCTCCGAAATCGAGACCGATTGCTTTTGAAATAGAAGTGTACATAATAATAGGTGTCTTGATGTTATTCTTGCGCAGTTTCTGAGCAAGGAAGAAACCGTCGTCGGGTTCATCCATCATTACATCGAGAATAATTAAATCCGGTTTATTATTCATAATGATATCGAAACCGTCTTTAGGATTTGTTGCGGTGATGACTTTATGGCCTTTAGATGTGAGAACTAATTCACTGGCTTCTCTGATATCCAAGTCATCATCGATTACTGCTATGAGTGCCATTTATTCCTCCGGGAAAATTTTGATTTAATAACAAAATAGCTAAAGGCAAATTGATTATCTATTCAAAAAATTTTCCCTATTCAAAGTATTTATTATATCATTGAAAGAGATATTTAAAACAAGTATTTTGTATAAAGAAAAACAAAATGAATTCCCTTAAACAATTACTAATATCTGCTCACACGAAAAAAGCAAATACTAATTATTGTTTCCCCGAAAGCCCTGTTGGCTTTCGATCTTAAATAAATACAATTTATGCACAAACACATTTTTGAAAAGTATCCTGCAAACGAAAAGAGTAATCTTATAGCATTATTACAAGCGGTGCAGGAGGTTTACGGCTATTTACCCGAGGGAGCGCTTCAGGAAGTAGCGGATTTCGTAGGATACCCGCTAAGCCGCGTTTACGGAGTTGCGACGTTTTACAACCAGTTCAGATTAACACCCCTTGGAGAGAATGTAATAAGAGTATGCAGAGGGACTGCATGCCACGTATGCAATTCAGCAAACATATTATTTTCACTCGAGACGAGCCTGAACATAAAAGCCGGGCAGACTACACGGGACAAGAGGTTTACGCTTGAGACCGTAGCATGCATAGGCGCTTGCAGCATTGCACCGGTAATTACGGTCAACGATGAATATTACGGAAAGATAACGGTAAAAGAAATCCCCGGGATACTGAAGAAATTTAACATTCAGAAACCAGTTGCCGAGACGAAGAAGGAGGGAGTGAAATGAGTACATTCTTAGATTTTTGCTGCGACGAATGCTGGCATTCACAAGAAAAGCCATGCGACCAATTTGTAAGATGTTGTACGGAAGGACCTCTTTGCCATCACAGTCCCGAATGCGAGAAGAAGATAAAAAGTTACAACAGACAGTTAAGGTACGAAGAGCATGACGTACCGATTATCATAATCGGAAAAGGAACATGCGGTCTTGCTGCGGGAGCACAGAAGGTAGAAGATGCAATAAGGGCAGAGCTCAGCAAGTTGAACATAGAGGCAAAGATTGAAACGACGGGATGTGTTGGAGCCTGCGCATCAGAGCCGATAGTTGACATAAAGCTGCCGGGAAAAGACAGGGTTTCATACTGCAAAGTAACTCCGAAGATAGTTTCAAAGCTGATAAAGAAAACACTCGTTGATAAAGATGTGTTTCAGGATAACCTGCTTGGAACTTACGGCAAGACTAACGGTGAAGTGATTAATATAAACGAGACTCCATTTTTCAAGCATCAGTTAAAGATAGTACTTGAGAACTGCGGAGTTGTAAATCCTACTTCAATAGATGCTTACATAGCAAACGGAGGGTTTAAGTCGCTGGATAAAGTACTTTGCCACATGACACAGGAAGATGTTGTTAAAGACATACTTGCGAGCGGGCTGAGAGGACGCGGCGGAGGCGGATTCCCGACGGGTAAGAAGTGGGAATTTGCGATGAAACAAAAATCTGATAAGAAATATATAATCTGCAATGCAGACGAGGGCGACCCGGGAGCGTTTATGGACAGGTCGGTTCTTGAAAGCGACCCTTACAAACTTGTTGAGGGAATGATAATAGGCGGTTTTGCAATAGGAGCATCGCTCGGATACATATACTGCCGGGCTGAATATCCTCTTGCGATTGCGCGACTCGAAAACACGATGAACGACTGCAAGAAATACGGACTGCTGGGAGAAAACATACTCGGCAGCGGGTTCACATTCGACCTAAAAATAAAGAAGGGTGCGGGAGCGTTTGTCTGCGGAGAAGAAACGGCTTTAATAGCATCGATAGAGGGCAAGCGCGGGATGCCAAAACCCAGACCGCCTTATCCGGCAGTATCAGGATTATGGAACAAACCTACTATTATTAACAACGTAGAAACCTTTGCTAATGTACCGCAAATATTTAAATGGGGTGCTGATAAATTCGCATCGGTCGGTACAAAGACAAGCAAAGGAACGAAAGTATTTGCATTAAGCGGAAAAGTAGTAAACACGGGTCTCGTGGAAATCCCCATGGGCGTTACGCTTCGCGATATAGTGTTTAAAATCGGGGGCGGTATTCCAGACAATAAAAAGTTTAAGGCAGTACAGATTGGCGGACCTTCGGGCGGATGTTTACCGGATGAAGTACTCGACACAGTAGTTGACTACGAATCTCTGAAGACGGTAGGTGCGATGATGGGTTCGGGTGGTTTTGTAGTGATGGATGAGACGACATGTATAGTTGACGTAGCAAAATTCTTCATGACATTTATACAGAATGAATCATGCGGAAAGTGCGTACCCTGCCGCGAAGGCACGAAGAGAATGCTTGAAATAATTGAGAAGATACCGCACAGCTACAAGAATACGGCTAACAAGATGGACCAACTGCAGAGGTTCAAGGGAATAATTCACCTGAACAGGCTTGCAGACGTTATTAAAGATACATCACTCTGCGGACTAGGACAATCAGCACCAAACCCCGTTCTTTCAGGGCTGAGATACTTCAGGGATGAATACGAAGAGCATTTATACGACAGGAAGTGCAAGGCGGGAGTCTGCAAAGAACTTCTGACATTCACGATAAACAATGATGACTGCGAAGGCTGCGGACTATGCGCGAGGAAATGTCCAGTAGAGGCGATAGTTGGCGAGAAAGGAAAGGCGCATTACATTATTGAAGACAAGTGCATCAAATGCGGCATGTGTGTTGATAATTGCAAATTTGAAGCAGTGCTCGTTTCATAATATTTTAAATAAAAATTGAGAAAAAGTATATGGCAGAACTAACAATAAATAATATAAAGGTAAACGCTGAAGAAGGAATGACAATTCTTGACGCGGCTAAATCAGCAGGCATAGCTGTTCCGACACTTTGTAACATGAAGAACCTTTTTCCAACAGGCGCATGCAGAATATGTTCGGTTGAGGTTGAGGGACAGAGAGGATTGATTCCAAGCTGTGCTTATCCTGTTTCAGACGGAATGGTTGTTGAGACAAATTCCCCAAGAGTAAGAAGAGCAAGAAAGACTATAGTCGAACTGCTTGTTGAGAATCATCCACAGGACTGTTTAATATGTGTAAGGAACAAGAACTGCGAACTTCAGGATTTAGCAGCACAGTACGGACTGCGCGAACACCGTTTTGCGGGAGAATCAAAAGACCATGCGATAGACATTTCAAGTCCATCGATGGAACGCGACCCGGCAAAGTGCATACTCTGCGGAAGATGCGTGAGGGTATGCAATGAGATACAGCAAGTCGGTGCGATTGACTTTACGAAGCGCGGATTTCAGAGCATTGTAACGACGCCTTACAACAAAGGGCTGAATATAAGTGACTGCATACTTTGCGGTCAGTGCATACTCGTATGCCCGACAGCCGCATTGAGAGAAAAGAGCCACATGAAAGAAATAGTAAGCGCACTTGCGAGCAAGAAAAAGTTTGTTGTTGCACAGATAGCCCCTGCGGTAAGAGCATCGCTGGGAGAAGAGTACAACATGCCGCTCGGCACTGACGTAACGGGAAAACTTGTTACGGGACTAAAGAGGCTTGGGTTTAAAAAAGTTTTTGACACAAACTTTGCGGCTGACCTTACGATAATGGAAGAGACGACGGAGTTAGTAAACAGGATAACGAACAATAAACTTTTGCCGATGTTTACAAGCTGCTGTCCCGGATGGGTGAAATACATTGAGCACAGAAAGCCTGAACTGCTTGACCACGTTTCAACATGCAAATCACCGCATGAGATGGAAGGAGCAGTACTGAAGACATACTACGCAAAGAAGATGGGGCTTGACCCGAAAGATATATATGTAGTTTCAATAATGCCATGCACGGTAAAGAAGTTTGAATCGACCAGACCTGAACTCGCAGAAGAAAGAATGCCAGATGTTGATTCAGTATTAACTACGAGAGAGCTTGTTCGATATTTTAATACAGCAGGAATTGATTTTTGCGATTTACCTGAGACACAGTTTGACAATCCTCTTGGAGAATCAACGGGAGCGGCAGTTATATTTGGAACAACAGGAGGCGTTATGGAAGCGGCTATAAGAACTGCTTACAACATGCTTACAGGCAATGAACTCGAAAAACTTGAGTTTGAACAGATACGCGGATTTGACGGAATTAAAGAGCTGACAATAAATATTAAAGGAATGGATTTAAACTTTGCCGTTGTGAACGGAATCGGAAATGTAGCAAAAGTACTGGAAGAAGTAGAGAACGGAACAAGCAAATATCACTTTGTTGAAGTGATGGCATGTCCCGGAGGGTGCATAAACGGCGGCGGACAGCCGATACATCAAAAACCCGAGAAAGTAATAAAGCGCGTGAAGGCGTTGTATGAAATTGACTCAAAAATGATGCACAGGAAATCGCATGAAAATGAATCTGTAAAGAATCTTTACAAGGAATTTTTTGGAGAGCCGAACAGTCATAAATCGCATGAGATTTTACACACAAATTATAAAAGCAGAAAGAAATAGTGCACGGCATAGTTGAGACAATACCAGATTTATGCAAAAGGTGTTACTCCTGCATCAGAGAGTGCCCGGCGATTGCAATAAGGGTACAAAACGGACAGGCAGTAGTAATAACTGAGCGGTGTATTTCGTGCGGACACTGCGTAACGGTATGTTCTCAAAATGCCAAAGCAACGAAGAGCGACGTTGACCGAGTGATAAATGAAATACTACCGCTTGGAAACGTGGTAGCGCTTGTAGCACCATCATTTCCTGCATCGTTCCCGGATACTTATGGCAAGATACCAGCAGCATTGAAGAAGATTGGTTTTGAAAAAGCATGCGAGGCAGCTTTCGGTGCCGATATGGTAAGTCCTTTGTATTTAACCGAAATTGAAAGCGGGGGCAGTAAGACTATAATAAGTTCCGCATGTCCGGCTGTTTACAATTATATTGAAATGTACTATTCACAGTTAATCCCGAATCTTGCTAACGTAGTTTCACCTATGATAGCGATGGGGCGGTACATTAAAGATCATTTTGGTGAAGACAAGAAAGTTGTATTCATAGGTCCATGCATTGCAAAAAAGAGCGAGTATAAAGATGAAGAGGTTGAAGGTGCAATTGATGCGGTTCTGACATTTGCAGAGCTGAAGGAAATTTTTGAAAGGAGCAAGATAACATACTCGACCCTTGAAGACATTGACTTTGACCCTCCAAGGGGATTAATGGGAAAATCGTTTCCACTTGCGGGAGGACTGATTAAGACAGCTGATATCTCAGACGACATACTCGAGAAGAAGATAATAGTAGTTGAAGGGCGAGAAAAAGTTGAGGAAATACTAAACGAAATTGTGCACGGGAAAATAAATGCAAAGTTTATAGATATACTTTTTTGCGAAGGATGCATAAAGGGTCCAGCAATTGACAGCGAGCTGAACTACTACGCAAGAAGAGAGAAGGTTGTTGATTACATTAACGACGGGATAAAAGCTGCTGACAAGCAGGTTTGGAAGAGCAATATTTACAACAGCAGGAATGTGGATCTAAGACGTGAATTTACAAACCGAAATATGCGAATGGATGACCCTTCAGAGGAAGACATTAAGGCAATACTTGCAGAGACGAATAAATTTTCGAAGCAGGATGAGCTTAACTGCCGTTCATGCGGGTATCCGACTTGCAGAGATTATGCAGTAGCAATTGCTAAAGGACTTGCTGAGAACGACATGTGCCTTCCGTACCTGATAGAAAAACTCGAGAGAGCATACAAAGAACTTTCGGAAACTCAGGACCAGCTGCAGTCAGCGGAAAAACTTGCGTCAATAGGTCAGCTTGCAGCAGGAGTTGCGCATGAAATTAACAATCCGCTTGGTACGATACTTCTTTACACTTCACTGCTGAAAAAGGAAGTTGAGAATAACAGTGATGATTCGCAATCGCTCGAAGACCTTGAACTTATAGCACAAGAAACTAACAGATGCAAGAACATCGTCTCAAACCTTCTGAACTTCGCAAGGCAGGGTAAGCTGCACGTAACAGAGTTTGACATATCAGATCTTATTAATTCTATTCTTAGGACGATAAGGATTAAGCCGGAATGCAAAGGGATTTTATTTTCGACGGAATGCACGGCATACGATACGACGATTGAGGGAGACTCTGACCAGCTGAAGCAAGTTTTTATAAACGTGATAAATAATGCATGCGAAGCACTGACTGAAGCAGAAATCAAAAAGATAAACATTAAGATAAGCAGCACGGAATCGGAATTTACGATTGAGATAAGCGATACGGGTGCAGGAATACCAAAAGAAAACATGGGCAAACTTTTTACGCCGTTCTTTACGACAAAGAAGATGGGAAAAGGGACGGGGCTTGGGCTTGCGATTGTTTATGGAATAATTAAAATGCACAGAGGAGAGATAAGGGCTGTAAGCGAACCGGGACAGGGCTCGACATTTATAATCAAGCTGCCCATTAAAAACACAAACAATTAAATAAAAGATATACAAACAAAAGGAGAAATCATGGCTGAAGTTAAAAAGAAAATATTGCTGGTGGACGACGATCCGGACCTGATTGAACAGAACAGTACACTACTTCTTTCAAAAGGATATGAAGTAGTAACGGCGGACAATGTACCTGATGCATGGGAAGCATTTAAGCGCGAGAAGCCTGATGCGGCAGTACTGGACCTTATCATGGAGGAGCATGATTCGGGGTTTATTTTATCACACAGGATAAAACGGGATGAATACGGAAAAACAATACCGGTATTTTTGCTGACATCGGCAACATTCGTAACAGGAATGAAGTTTGGAATTACCACATCAGAAGAGCAGGAATGGATACACTGCGATGCATGGTTTAACAAACCGATAAATATTGACGAGCTTTCAAATAAGCTTGAAGAGTGTTTTGAGAAAAGAAAGAAACAGTGATAACAAACAAAGAAAACGTGGAAGAATACAGACCAAAGGTACTAATAGTTGATGATGAAAAGGGCCTGCGTATTGGAACTCAGCGCCTACTGCAAAGTGAGAATTACGATGTAGAGACAGCGGACTGCGGAATGACGGGAATAAAAATGGGTACGGAAAAGGAATACGACCTTGCAATACTCGACCTTAAGATGCCTGACATAGACGGTATTTCGGTACTAAAAGAAATAAAGAAAGCACGACCGAACACGGTTTGCTTCATTGCGACAGCGTATGCAAGTTACGAGACAGCGATAGAAGCAACAAAGCTTGGCGCATTCTCATACATACCGAAACCCTTTTCACCTGATGAACTGCTGCAGAATTTAAGAGCGGGACTTGAGAGAAGAATGCTGATACTTGAAGCAGAAAAACTCAAGAAAGAAAGAGAAGAAAGGCTGCTTGAACTTGCAACTGAGAAATCGAGACTTAATACAATCGTAAGCTCACTCGCGGACGGAGTATTTGTTGTAAACAAAGACGGCGAGCTTGTACTTTTCAATCCTGCATCTGTGAAATACCTTGAACTGAATGAAATTATACTCGGGGAGAAGATACTTAGCATTTTGCCTGTAAAAATTGCAGAACTAATTAAGTTAATTCTTGATTCGGATGTATTTGAGAATAAAACACACAGTGCAGAAGTAGAACTTAAAGCGAACAGAGAACTTGTAATTGAAATAAAATGCTCTCCTGTACCGAATCCAGACGGCTCGCTTGCCGGGGTAGTTACAGTTTTAAGGAATATAACGGAAATGAAGAAGGTAGAGTACATCAAGTCGCAGTTTGTTTCGATGGTTGCACATGAGCTGAAGACGCCGATGGCAGCGGTACTCGGATTTCTGAACATTATACTTGATCCATCATTGCAGATAACTCCCGAACAGCAGAAGGATTACCTCGGACGCTCGAAGAACAGGCTTCAGGGCTTGCTTGAGATGGTGAATGATTTACTTGATATCTCACGAATGGAAATGAAGGCGAAACAACGTGAACTGAAACGACTTAATGTAGCCGAAATTGTAAAAAGCACAACGGACTTTCTTGAGCTTGAAACAAAGAAACGCGGCATAACGGTTACCTGTAAGTATCAGGATAACCTGCCAGATATTCTTGCGGATAACAATGAAATCACGAGACTGTTTACGAATATTATCGGCAACTCGGTTAAATATAACAAAGATAACGGTTCGATAGACATAAATGTTTCCGCATCAAGTAACTTTATAGTGACGCGGATTTCGGATACAGGTATAGGAATGAAGCCGGAGGAAAAGGAAAAACTCTTCTCGGAATTTTACAGAATTAAGAACGAGCATACAAGGAGTATAAGCGGTACAGGGCTTGGTCTATCGATTGTGAAGCGAATTGCGGAGTCGTATTCAGGTAAGGTGGAAGTGGAATCGGAATACGGAAAAGGCTCTACGTTTACGGTGTATCTGCCTTATACTAAGTAGGTATTGTTCTATTGGATTACCAATCAGGACACTCTGAAAAGTTAGAAAATTGAACACAGATATTCACGGATGAGACTGATATCCACGGATTAAGCTAAAAAAGCCCGCAGATAAATGCGGGTTTTTTGTTTTTACACAGAATGCTCAAAAATCACATCTAACAGAGGGTTTCAATTCATAAAGATCTTCTTTAATAATTTCTTTTTCTAATACTTCTACTCAAAATGTTTTCAATAGACTAACTTCAAATAAAATAGTGAACTATAATAATTAAGGAATGTTACTTAATATGTAAGGTAGACTTGATATATTGTTTAAATATACTTAAATTTATACAAAGAATATAATATGACAACAATCTCAACAGAAAACTATTTGAAGAAGATTTATAATCACAGTCAATCTTTCAGTGAGAACATAAATACCCTCAAACTGGCGCAGGAATTATCCGTATCCAACGCCGCTATCAGTGATATGGCGAAAAAATTATCAAGACAGGGTTTAGTAAATTATGAAAAATATAAAGGAATGGAATTGACAGACAAGGGCGAGCTCATAGCTCTTAATGTAATCCGCCGGCATAGATTATGGGAATTATTTTTAAATAAGGTCCTCAATTTGCCGTGGAGTGAAGTTCACGAACAAGCCGAAATCCTTGAGCATCACACTTCAGAAAATCTAATTGACAGGATAGATGAATATCTCGGTTTTCCAGAATTCGATCCTCATGGTCATCCGATACCGAAGAAAAACGGTGTATTGCCAGAAATGCAACATTTTATTACTCTTGCAGAAGCTGTTGAAGGTTCATTTTATAGATTAATGCAAGTTGACGACGGTGACAAGGATTTAATAGACTATCTATCCAAGGTAGGATTTGTTTTAAATACTGAATTTGAAGTTATTCATAAGCTTGATTATGATAAATCATTCACAATTAAATTTAGACACAAAACACTTTCTTTAAGCCAACAAATTTCCAACAGCATTTATTTAAAAGAAATTAAAAAAGTGCGGGAGAAAAATGGCTGAACCATTAATAATATTACTTCTTTTCTTTACTGCAATAATAGTGCTTCTTGTTTTGTTTATACCAGGCAAAGGCATTATACCAAGATGGAGAAAAATAAAATCTCAGGGTGAACGCATTTTTGTCGAAGATGCCTTAAAGCACTTTTACAACTACGAATACAATTCGCTCGACAGTTCATTAGAGAGTCTGCGGGACAATCTATCCTTAAAAGAGGGTAAGGGATCACGACTTGTATTACGTCTTGAAGAAATGGGATTAATACAATCTCAGAATGGTAAAATAAAATTGACAGCTAATGGGCGATCTTATGCATTAAAAGTAATACGCATTCACCGATTGTGGGAATTACATCTCGCGGATAATACAAGCGTTGCAGAAACCGAATGGCATTCAATTGCCGAAGAAAGAGAGCATCAAACTGATGAGGATACCATAAAACAACTTGCTGCAAAGCTCGGCAATCCGCTTCGTGACCCGCACGGCGACCCAATACCAAGTGAAGACGGTGAGATGCCATCATACAATGGAATTCTTTTGACTGACCTGCAAGAAGGAATGTTTGCGACGATTGTTCATATAGAAGACGAACCAAAAGAGACTTATGCTCAATTGTCCGCAGAAGGATTACATGCGGGAATGCAGATTAGGATGCTCTATAATAATGAAGAGAGAATCCGTTTTGAAGCAAACGGAGAAGAATGTTTGCTAGCGCCAGTGATTGCATCGAACGTAACCGTAGTTCCGATTTCCAACAAAGAAGAAGTTCAGGAATTTTTTGAAACCTTATCTTCTATAGATCAGGGAGAGGAAGCTGTGGTAGCCGGTATTTCACGCGCTCTTCGCGGTCAGCAAAGAAGAAGAATGCTCGATTTCGGGATTGTACCCGGAACTAAAATCCGCGCACAACTTCGTAGTCTTGGCGGCGACCCTACAGCCTATGAAATCAGGGGAACCACTGTTGCTTTAAGAAAGAATCAAACGGACTTTGTGTATGTAAAAAGAAATCAATCGATGAAAGAAGTATGACCTTAGATAATAAAATCACACACATGAATTCAAATTGCGTAACGTGTCCCGCTCACAATCTTGCCAATCTTGTAAAGCTTGGTATTGATATGTCAGAAACTGATTACGTAGTTGCTCTTGCCGGCAATCCGAATACCGGTAAAAGCACTGTGTTTAATAGCTTGACCGGACTTCGCCAGCATACGGGTAATTGGCCCGGTAAAACGGTGGGAAGGACAGAAGGAGCGTATTCGTACGGAAATAAAAGATTTAAAATAGTTGATTTGCCGGGCACATATTCTCTGCTTTCAACAAGCACCGATGAAGAAATTGCCCGCGACTTTATTTTATTCGGTCAGCCTGACGTTACAGTCATAGTTGTTGATGCTTCCCGACTTGAAAGAAATTTAAACATGGTTTTACAGGTATTGGAAATTACCGACCGAGCTGTTTTATGTTTGAACCTAATTGATGAAGCGAAGAGACATAAATTAATCGTTGACGACAGATTGCTTTCAAAGAATCTTGGTATTCCTGTAGTACCCGCTGCGGCACGACAGGGCACAGGGATTCCGGAACTGTTAAAAGCAATAAATGAAGTAGCAACCGGACAGTATGTTTGCAAACCGCATAGAATAAGTAATGATATTAAAAATGTAAGCAGTGCAGTTGATGAGTTAAACCAAAAGCTTTCAGTGCAATTTCCCGATTTACCTAATACCCGATGGATAGCTTTAAGGTTACTCGAAGGGGACCAAAGCGTAATTGACGCAGTACGTTCGGGCGAAATAGGAAATTTGAAGGCAGCGGAAAGAACAGGCGAATAATTAGTATTGAATTTCTAAATCCAAGATAATATAAATGAAGACACTTATAATCGAAAATAAGAAGGAAGAAATAATAGCGACGGCAAACAGAATGCGCTGGAAGATAGGTGATAATTTGCACGATTCAATTATTGAATCAATTTATAAAGACGCAGAAGAGATTGCATCAAAAGTTGTGACGCGTTCAGGAGAAAAGCCAAAATTTGATGTTGACCGGTTTATAGATAAATTAGTAACTAGCAAATGGACCGGGTTTCCTATTATGTTCTTAATTCTCGCGGCTGTTTTTTGGATAACAATTGTCGGAGCAAACGTTCCATCTGCGATGATTGCATCCCTGCTTGTTGATACGATGCATCCGTGGCTTAAGCAAATTGCAGATGGAATAAACACTCCATGGTGGATAAGCGGAATATTGATAGACGGAGCTTATCTTGCAATGGCATGGGTAATAAGTGTTATGCTTCCGCCTATGGCAATATTTTTTCCGGTATTTACTCTTTTAGAAGATTTCGGTTACCTGCCGCGTGTTGCATTTAATATGGATGGTATTTACAAAAAGGTCGGGGCACACGGTAAACAAGCCTTAACTATGAGTATGGGATTTGGGTGCAACGCTGCGGGTGTAATAGCAGCAAGAATTATAGATAGTCCTCGTGAAAGATTGATTGCTATAATCACAAATAATTTTTCATTATGCAATGGCAGATGGCCTACGCAAATTTTAATTGCAACAATTTTTATTGGACAGTTGGTTCCGGCTTATTTGGCAGGGTTTGCATCCGCTGCGGCAGTTGTAGCTATAGCAATACTCGGCATTGGTTTTAGTTTGCTTGTTTCATGGGGACTTTCGAAGTCGGTTTTAAAAGGAGAAGCGTCAGCGTTTAGTCTGGAATTGCCACCTTACCGTCCGCCCCGAATAATGCAAACACTTTATACTTCTTTAATCGATAGAACAATTTTTGTTATGTGGCGGGCGATAATTTTTGCAGCCCCGGCAGGAGTTGTTATCTGGCTGGTAGCAAACATACAATTTAATGATTTAAGTCTGGCGAAGTATTTTGTTGATTGGACAAATCCATATGCATTATTCTTAGGTTTGAACGGAGTAATTATTCTGGCATATATAATCGCTATTCCTGCAAATGAAATCGTAATTCCAACTATATTAATGCTTACTGTCTTAACAGTCGGAATGCAGGGTGTAGGAGCCGATACAGGAGTAATGTTTGAAATGGAAAATGCCGCTGACGTTGCAACGGTTTTGCACTCGGGCGGATGGACTGTTTTAACAGGAATCAATTTGATGATTTTTAGTCTGCTTCATAATCCATGTTCAACTACAATTTACACAATATACAAAGAAACGGGAAGCTGGAAATGGACTATGATTTCTACTTTTCTTCCGATTGCAATGGGACTTTCCATAACATTTTTAATAACACAAGTCTGGAGAATATTCAATTAATCAAATGCCATCATAAACATTTCTGATATTAAAGCCCGCAGATAAGTGCTGGCTTTTTGTTTTTGCAGAATATCTTAGCAGTAATTTATAGAATCACTTTAATAATATCCCAGATACGCTTTGCTAACGGGATTTCTGATTAAGTGACTCCCGTCACTTAATCATCAACATCTGTTTTGACTGGTTGAAATTGCCCGTCTGCATTCTGTAGAAATAGACTCCGCTTGAATGACCGGTACCGTTCCATTCTGTCTTGTATTTCCCGGGTTGGAGTTTTTCATTCACAAGAATTTCAATTTCTTTTCCTGATACATCAAACACAGAAATCACTACTTCTGCAGTTTGTACAACATCAAATTCTATGGAAGTTGTCGGATTAAACGGATTGGGGTAGTTCTGTGATAATGTATACTTTGAAGGAATTTCTGTTGATATATTTTGAACATTTATAATTTCAGAAAGGGAGCGCCGCCAGACACCGCGCCAGCTGCAACCCGAGAAAATGTAATTATTTGCGATTAACAAAGAAGCAATCCTCATATCTTCATTATAGTATCCCTGATTTTTATTGATAAAGGTAGAACCTGAATTTGTTGAAAGGTAAACACCTCCAGTTCCAAAAGTTGGAAAATCATCGGCACTAGAGCCCGAAAATAAATTATTCCCGCTTACAGCAAGAGCATAAACCCATTCATTACCTAAACCCAGTGTAGACCAGCTCGTTCCACTGTTATTATAAACATAAACTCCTCCTGTTCCTTGATTAGGATATATGTAATCTATACCTGCAAATACAGTGTTTCCAACTGCGGCAAGAGCATTAACATCAGAATTATATAAACCGATAAAACTCCAGCTGGCGCCGTTATTCCCAGAAGCATAGACTCCACCCCCATATGAGCCTCCCCACATATCACAACCCGCATAAATACTTGAACCCACCACTAAAATAGCATGTACATATTGATCTGTCAGACCAAGAAAGGTCCAGCTTGCACCATTATTTGAAGTATGGTAAACTCCTTGTTCTGTTCCTGCATAAATATTAGTTCCGCTTGCAGTGAGAGCATCAACATCAAGATTATTCAAAGCAGTTTGAGTCCAGTTAGTGCCGTTGTTAGTTGAGATATAAACACCAACAGGATTATTTAAATCAACAATGCTCGCAAAAATATTTGTACCGGATACAGCAAGAGATCTTACCTCTTTTGTATTAAGCCCTATTAAAGTCCAGTTTGTACCATTATTAGTAGAACGCCAAATACCTAATGACGTGCCTGCAAAAATATTATTTCCAATATTCGCGAGAGAATAAACATTCTGATAATTGCCAATCCCGCCTGTCATCTGAATCCACTGGGCTTCACAATTCCGAATTAATAGTGCTAAATTCATAATAAGTATAAGAACTAATATTTCGATTAGTTTTTTCATGTTGATAATAATTATTTTAATAGTGTTAGTTTTTTTGTAGCTGTGAAATTTCCTGCTATTAATCTATAAAAATAGACTCCGCTGTTTAGCATACTCCCGTCGAATGTTGCCTCATACGTTCCTGGCTTTAGCGATTCATTAACAAGCGTTTGAACTTCGCGACCCATCACATCATAGATTTTTAATTGAACGATATCACCGCTTGATCCCCGCCCAAGAACATTGCGGGGACTCGGAGATGACACTATTGAAAACTTTATCTTTGTCGTAGGATTAAACGGGTTGGGATAATTTTGTTTTAATGAAAAACCTACCGGTATTTCAGAACTAATATTAGTTATTCCGATTACTTCGCTTAAAGGTCTCTTCCAGACAGAAACTTCCTGAGCATAATAATTTGAGTTTGCAGTGTAAACATAATTATTATAAACTATTGTTGAAGAAATAGAAGATAAACCGAGTCCCTGATATTTATCGACAAAGTTTATTCCGCCGTCAGAAGAAACAAAGTATCCTGTATCGACGCCTGCAAAGACATATTGTCCGAACTGGTCTAAGCTATTAACCCTTTTTGCAGTATTCAGGGTTTTTGTCCATGTCTGCCCGTAATTAGTTGAACGGTAAACCCCGTTAGAATACGTTCCGACAAGAATAACTGATTCAGTAACAGAAAGAGAACCTAAATTATCAGTCATAAAAACAGGTGTCCAGCTTACGCCGTTATTTGTAGTCATGTGAAGTCCCTGAGACCCCGCGTATATCCGGCTGCCTGTCATACCAATATAGTAAATCCCGTACGAGAGAGAACCTTTAATATTATTCCAGCTTGACCCCTGATCAGTAGAAAGAAAAAGTTCGTTCTCAACAAAAGCACAGGCGAGTATCCTTTGATTGTCAGCAGCCAAATCAGAAATGTTTTTATTGTTTAAACCGACTATGCTGAAATTTAGTCCGTTGTTAGTTGATTTATAGACACCCGAAGTAGTTCCTATACCTCCCGACCAGACTCCGCAATATATGTTAGACCCTGATGTTGCTATTGACCATACGTAAGAATATTGAGGCATAGATGAAGTCCAACTGATTCCAACATCTGTTGAACGGAATAGTGTTGCTGTACCTCCTGCATAAAGATTTGAATTGAATACAGTCAGTTTCATTATATCTCCGCCAACACTCCCCCCAAGCGGAACCCACTGAGCATTTAAAACTAATGGCAATATCACCAATATAGCTAGTAAAAAGATTTTAAACTGTTTCATGATTTTATAATTTTACAAAGAAAGTTAAAAATAATACAATTTTATTTGACAAGGATCATTTTTTTAGTCTGCGCAAAATTATCACTTATAATCCTGTAAAAATAAACACCACTTGATACGCCCTGTCCGTTAAACTGAACGGTATAATAGCTTGCTTTTTTAAACTCGTTATTTATCAGCTTTGATAGCTCTCGACCTGTCATATCATATATTATTAATGACACTCTTGAATCAACAGGCATAGCAAAGTCTATCTTAGTCGTCGGATTGAACGGATTCGGGTAGTTCTGGCTCAGGTCATACTTTGTCGGGATACCTACTTCTATCACGTTTTCAAGGTCGTAATAATCATAGTTTCCGTTGTTATCTATTTGTTTCAGTCTATAGTTATACTTTCCTGAATTTAGTTTCCTATCCTCAAACCTGTAATCTACGGGAGTGTTCGTCGTACCTTTTCCGTCAATATATCCCACTTTTGACCACGTTCCGTCGCTGAACTTTCTTTCTAATTCAAACCCTCTGTTATTTATCTCCGTTTCAGTTTTCCATGTAAGTTTCACGTCTCTCTTATTTTCAACATTGCCAATAAACGATGCAAGCTGAACAGGAAGAGGTGTATCCTCATTTACCTCAAGTGTTCCCGTTGCTGGGTTTGAATTCCAGGGTTCGAGTGGATCAAACGAAGTTACTGCTGTACCTCCCACACCTGAAAGCCATGTTAATCCAAATGTTCCGCTTGTATTACTAATTGTTTTTACTACAAATCTACCGAGCTTATGCTTATCTAAAATTCCGTCAATTTTTGGTATGAGATTATCAAATTCTTCTTGATCAAAAATAGCCGGTGGTTGAAAATTAATAATAAGGGTATTTGATGAAAGTTGAAAAGTCGGACCCATCGAAGGTGAAATTTGTACCCCTAGGGAATTATAAAGTTGAGTTGACCCGCTGACCCTTTTGAAATCTGCATTTCCATTAATCATTGTAAAAAAAGCATGATTAAAAGTAAACTTGAAATCTGAATCTGCAAGGTATAACGGTCCCGGTCCCCCATTTTGCTGTAAATACATATCGAAGTAAATCGTGTTTGCCCCTGCGTAGGCTGGGTCATTGAGTACGACTAGTTGGTTCTTCACATATGCTTTAAAAAGCACCTGCGAATACAAATTTGCACTTAGTAATATTATTATAACTAATGCAAACTGAAATAATTTTAATTTTTTCATAATATTTATATATTTAACTTTTCAAATTTAATAATCTAGTTTAAGATTTTCTTTAGTCCGTTTATGTATATTTGAGCCGTCAAGTTTTACACTGGTTTTGTTTTGCTTTTCTGTGTTATTCTCAGAGTTTTCTCGTAGTTTGTTTTGCTCAAATATAAAACTATCGCTCGGAGGTCTCTGAACAGCCTTATTTCTGTTGTTCCAACATATCGACCTGTCTAATGCATCCACCGCACCGTCGCCGTTCACATCAGCCGCATAGTATCCGCTCTTGTTTCTGTCGTTCCAGACAATTGAACGGTCATTTGCATCAACGTACCCGTCCTGATTTACATCCCCGCTGTATATGCACCACTTTGTTCCTTTCAATATCATGTTATCCCCGAATGCCATATTTTGTCCTGTGCTTAAATCATACGTCATTGAGGTGCTTTTTGTAAATGCCATACCGCCTGACTTGCTCCATGTTTGTAAAGAATTTCTGTGATGAATTTCTATGTAATACGTCCCTGTTGGTGCATTTTTAAATTCGAAAAATGCTGTAAAGTTCAGTGAATCAATTATAGAAACAGCCGAGTCTACATAAGCAAAAGGTGATGTTATTTCCCGCAGATATACTTTGAATGTATCCTTACAATTTAAGCGATTGTTAACTGCATCATAGAAACCCTCTGGTATCACGATTATTTTAATATTAGTGCTTGTCAGAGGCTGAACATCCTGAGAACCAATGGCGAATTCGCTGAAAGAACTGAATGGAACAGTGCTTACCAAATAACCATCCTGAATTATTCCTCCAATATCAATCCAGTTATCACCTGAAGAACTTCTCTTCAGCCATCTCAATTTTGTAGGATCAGTGATACCTCCAAGAAACGAAAGAGGTATTCTAAGATAGCCGCCGGTAAATACTGTTCCCGAGTCTTCAATACTCCAGAAATAATTGCTTATTGAATTTATACCGTCGGGCAATAAACCTGTTACAGGAGGTACAGTATAATATGAAACCAATATGTATCTTGGAAGTGTGACATTGGAAATAAACAATAAGAATGTACTCCCAAAACTCGTAGTCCCCTGCCCCGAAAGAGGAATTGCAAACTGAGAGATATCAGGTTGTTTAATCGTTGAAAATTTACTAAATGATGAAAAGTCATTCCACCCAACATCATTCTTAGCTTTTACTCTCCAGTAATAATCAGCATTATTAGATAGACCCGATACTGTTTTTATAGTATCAGTCAGAGTACTGTCAGTAATAAGTACATTTACGAATAACGAATCGAAAGCAAGTTCAAACCAGTAGTTAGAGACGGATTTAGAAAAATCATCAGCATTATCATTTTTTGCCGATTCATCTTTTTTGCTTTTAGTTAAGGTCTGGTCTGTTGTCCTATTCCACTTAAACATGAGATTAACCGGTTGATTTACTGAATTTTGAACAGGTGATATTAAATTAACCAGCAAAGGACTGCCCATAGTTTTAAATTCTCTCACTTCACTCCAAAGACTAATGCCGTTAGCTGATTTCGAATTCAGCCGCCAGTAATAGGTTGTCAGAATATTCAGCCCTGTTATATTTTTTGACAAATCCCCTGATGTGAGTAAAGAATCATTGACAATTAAATTAGTGAACAAAGAATCCATTGCAAGCTGGAACCTGTAATTTGAAGCTCCTAAGGAACTTTGCCATGTAAATAAAACCGTACTCGGCTGCCCTGTAGAGTTATCCGCTGGAGATAAAAGATTCGGTGGAGTCAAATTAATAAGTACGCTTGTAGAACTGGAACTACGGTTAGTTACTGCCATGTCCATAACACCGTCATTATTAAAGTCGCCTGATGCAATTGCCTCAGGACTCGAACCAACAACTACGTTTGATACTAACGAAAAACTACCTGTTCCATTGTTTATAAAGGTTGATACAGTTGAACCCCAGGAGTTAGTAACACCTAAATCCAGATCGCCGTCGCCGTCTAAATCACAAACACCTATTCCCGTCGGATGACTTATTCCAATTGTTGAAGAGACAGTAAACGTCCCAACACCGTTATTTTTTAAAATCTTTAGTGTTCCTGCATCTACATTGTATGTTACAGCAAGGTCTAAATCACCATCACCATCAAGGTCATCTGATATTAATTCTCCGGCAGTATTGGACGCAGCGACTGAAGACAATATAGAAAAATCTCCTAATCCATTATTCTTCAGCACTAAAACAGAGCCGGCAGTTGTATTAGTAACAGCAATATCAAGACTGCCGTTATTATCATAATCCCCTATCTTAATTTTTTTAGGAGAACCACCTAAAGCAAGCGTCGAGTATAATGTAAAATCACCTGAACGATTATTTTTCAAAATCATAACTGTATTCGCACTTGAGTTTGTAACAGCAAGGTCTAAATATCCATCTCCGTCAAGATCGCCGGCTTCTATTCCAAAAGGATTATTTCCTAATGATAATGTTGAAGATAATGAAAAACTTCCTGTTCCATTGTTCTTATAAATTGCAGCGTACCGGGTATAATTATTTGTAAAAGCCAGGTCTATATCTCCGTCGCTGTCAATGTCACCTGTTGTCATTCCGTATATATTACCGCCGACAGAAAAAGTTGCCGCTTGCGAAAAAACTCCGCTTCCATTATTCTTGTAAACTCTAACATTTCCGGCAGAACCATCATGAAGAACAATCATATCAAGGTCTCCATCGCCGTCAATATCTCCTGTAGCTATGCGATATGGATTTGCTGCTGTTGAGAAAGTATTTGCTTGATTTAGAATAAAATTTGACTGATAAGATGCCGTTTTGAAGCTCCATACAAACGGTACAATTGAACTTCCGGAACCGGTTTTTATACCGGAATCGAGTATTATGGTGATATTCTCACCGTATTTGAAAGGACTTACTGATGTTAACAGCATCGAATTTCCGGGGGAATCGAATAGAACTGTTGTCCTTTTTTTACCGGACATCGAACTGAATAGAGTTACATTATTTGTGTCAACTGACAAGCTGTTAATACTCTGATGAAAGAAAGCTTTAACTTCGGATGTTAATGGCACATTTAGTTTGTTAAATGAAGGATTAATACTGTCAGTAGTATATGTAGTACTGAAGCTCCACGCCGAGCTGAATGCACCCCACCCGGTTTCATTTTTTGCTCTTACTCTCCAGTAATATCTGGAATTGGTATTTAGTCCGTAAACGGATTTTACAGTATCGGAAAGAGTGGAATCTCTTAAAACGCTGATTACAAATAAAGAATCAGGACTGTATTCAAACCAATAATCAGAGATCGTCAAAGGTGAATCTCCGGATTTCAATGTTTGGTCAATTTGCTTATCGTTTTGATTTTTTGTCTTAGTGTTCTGAATCTTAAGAGTCTGGTCAATAGCTTTACTCCATTGAAAATTTATATTTATGTGTTGTTCAACTGCATAATTTTCTGGAGATATCAGATTCAACTGAGTCGGAGACCCAAGCGTTTTGAATGAATTATATGAACTAAATGTACTCCACCTGCCTGAATATTTTGCACGAACTTTCCAGAAGTATTTTGTCAAAGGTGAAAGCCCTGTCAGAGATTTTACAGAATCAATTAAAAGCGAATCGTTAATTACTATACTGCTGAACAAAGAATCTGTTGAAAGAACTACATTAAAACCGTTTGACGAAGCTGGTTTTGTCCAAACTAAGTTTAAATCCAATTGATTACCTAAAGAATAATTAGCAGGACTAACAAGGACAGGAGGATTTATTTCAACTAAAGCAAAATCCCTTCTCCAGACTGACTTAGCGCCTGTACCCGCAAAAATATAATTGTTCGTCATTAATAGAGAATATATAGATGTGTTTACTGCAAGTCCCTGATTCATGGGAATCCAGTTGGTTCCGCTGTTTGTAGAAATGTTGAGTCCGTCAGAAGTTCCTGCAAATAAGAAACCTGAATTGTACGAAAGAGATGTAACATTAAAATTTGTCAGACCGCTGTTTACAGGATTCCATAAAAGTCCATTGTTAGTTGTAAGAAATACTCCGCCTCCGAGAGACCCTGCAAAGACATTACTTCCGTCTGATGTCAGGCTCCATATTCTTAGATTTGTTAATCCACTATTGACCTGAGTCCAGTTTCCGCCGTTATCAGCAGAAAGAAAAACTCCTCCGTTGAAGGTTCCTGCAAATAAATTATTTCCGCTCTTAGCAAGAGAGTAAATCGTCAAGTTCGTTAAACCGCTGTTAATTGCTGACCAGTTAGCACCATAGTCTGATGAAATAAACACTCCGCTCCCCCATGTGCCTGCATAAAGAATGTTTTCTGAATTTATCAATGCAGTAACATTCATTCCCGTTAATCCGGTATTTGAAGCACTCCAGTTTATACCGTTATTTGCTGACTTGAATACTCCGGCATCAACTGTTCCTGCGAAAATGCTACCATTAAAAGATGTCATTGAACGGATACTGTTTGTAGTAACACCGTTATCTGCACTGAACCATTCTGTACCAAAGTTTGTGCTCAGGTAAATTCCGTCGTTTAGCGTTCCCGCAAATATATAATTACCGTTATTAGTAAGTGAATATACATCCAGAAATTCACCCATACCGTTCGTTAATTGAATCCATGAAGAGTATGTCTTGATTTTATTGAAAGTACTGAACGGGCCCCATCTCATTGAATTCTTGCCGCGCACTTTCCAGAAATAATAGGTGTCTTCCGAAAGTCCAATAACTGATTTCAGAGTATCCGTTAATAATGAATCGTTCAATATTATATTAGTGAAATTTGAATCAGTTGCCACGATAACATTATACAAAGACGAAGTATTGTCTCTTAACCATGTTAAGACAGGACTTGTAGAAACTTCCAGTGAATTATGTGCAGGACTTACAAGAGAAGGAGTATCGGGAACTGCCGCCAGATTAAATGTCCATACAGATTTATACATAGTTCCTGAGAAGACAAAATCATTCACGCGTAATAATGAATATACAGACGGTATAGTCGTAAAACCATCATTAAACTGTGTCCAGTTGGTTCCGTTATTTGTTGATACAAACACTCCGCCATTAACTGTACCTGCGAATAAATAATCACCTGAAGCAGCGAGTGAAAAAACCTGGAGATTTGTTAAGCCGCTATTTACTGCAGACCAGTTTGTACCATTATTTGTTGATAAGAATACTCCGCCGCCCTGGGTTCCTGCAAATATGTTTGTACCATTTATTGCAATTGCTTTCACATTTCTATTAGATAATCCGGAACTAACAGCAGTCCAGCTTACACCAGAATTAGTAGTTAAAAACATACCACCGTTGTTTGTAGTACCCGCAAATAAATTTGTACCTGAAACAGCAAGAGCAGATAGATACTTATTTGTTAAACCGGAATTTACAGCAGTCCAGCTTGAAGCATTATTTGTTGACTTATATACTCCTCCATTATTTCCAATACCCGCATAAATATCTGTTCCCAAAACTGCAAGAGCATTAACAGTACTTCCAACTAGCCCTGTATTCTTTGCAGTCCAATTCATTCCATTATTTGTAGTTAAAAATACACCGCCGCCGTATGTTCCGGCAAAAAGATTCGATCCTGAGTATGAAAATGATGTTACAGTTTTATTTGTTAATCCGGAGTTTATCGTGTTCCAGTTTAATCCGTAATTTGTTGATAGAAAAGCTCCTCCTCCATACGTACCGGCGAATAAGTTAGATTCATTATACGCAAAAGCATAAACTGATAAACTTGTAATTCCGTTATTCACTTCAGACCAGTTTGTACCGTTATTAGTTGTAAGGAATACACCGTTACCACCTGTTCCTGCTAATGCATTAGTTCCTGAAATGCCTAAAGAATAAATCTGAAGATTAGTTATTCCGTTATTTACAGCAGTCCAATTAGCACCATTGTCATTCGATAAAAACACACCTCCCTGTGTTCCTGCATATAGGTTTGCATCGGAAACTTTTAGTGCTCTGACGTATGTCGATGTAAGTCCGCTATTTACAGCAGTCCAGCTCGAACCATTGTTGGTTGATATAAATATTCCGGATTGTGTACCTGCAAAAAGATTTGTACCTGAAACTGTAAGGCATAAAATATTAGGATCAGTTAGTCCGCTGTTAACAGCTGTCCAGCTGAAACCGTTATTAGATGAAAAATAAACACCTGTATCGTACGTTCCTGCAAAAAGATTTACACCAAGTACAGCAAGTCCTGTAATAAAAGTGCTTCCAAGATTAATATTATAATAATTCCAGTTTGCACCGTTGTCAGTTGAACGGTAAACTCCCCCCCCTTCAGTTCCAGCATAAATATAAGACCCTGAAACTAAAAGTTCGTTTATATCAAGGATAATAATACCGTTGCTTACATTTGTCCAGTTTAATCCGTTATTGGTACTTAAAAAGACTCCCGAACTGTTAGTTCCTGCAAAGATGTATGAACCTGAGACTGCAAGCGCGTCCACATTTAAATCTGTTAAACCGTTGTTTACTTCATTCCAGTTGGTTCCGTTGTTAGTTGATAGAAAAATTCCGCCTCCCGAAGTACCTACAAAAATGTTAGCATCTGAAGAAGTGATACAATTTATTATGCCGCCGTAAGGTCCGTTTGACTTTACCCATTGCGAATGTACGTAATTAACGGGAAACGATAATAATAAAAAAGTAAATGCAAGAATTGCAGAGATAGAAACTGTCTTTTTCATGGTAGACGATTTTTTTAAAATTGACTTATCAATTTAATTTTATAGGGAAAATATTTTTACAAATGTTGCCGTGAGATACCTCCCGACAATAGTATTAATTTTACAATTACATTTAATTCAAAAAGAAACAAAAACAAACCATAAAGCTAATTTGTTCTTTTTAAATTTCATAATTTAATAAGAGACTATCAATGTACTTAATTTTACTATCTATAGTAAGAATTAGTTCCTCTACAAATTTCATGCCATATTGATAAGAATTCAAATATGCATTTTACCCCTTGAAAGAGAAGCAAAGATACCGAGGAAGCAAAGAAAAGCGAAAAGAGCGAACGCAATTTTTACAGACAGAATAAGTTCAGAATGGTTATCGGGTTTAATTTCCGACGTACCCATGAATACAGACAATATCACTATTACAATTGCCATGCTCAGCATTTGTCCTGTATTCCGCATCAGTGCAAGTATCGTTGACGCTGTTCCATAATCTTTTTTATCGACTGAGCTCATAATAGCATTTGAATTCGGTGATGAGAAAAGCGCAAAACCGATACCAAGAACGGCAAGGTTTAATATTATGTATAACAAGGTTGTTTCTGCTGAGACGAAAGAAAGCATGACAAGACAGACAGAAATTAAAAACATACCTGCGGATGATACATATCGCGGTTCAATTTTATCAGATATTCTGCCAGCTAAAGGTGAAAACAAAGCCATTAAAACCGGCTGTGCAATCAATACTGTACCTGCCTGACGGGGAGACATGAATTTTACATTCTGAAGATACAAGCTCATTAAAAAACTTATTCCAGCCGTAGCACTGTAATTTATTAGTGCAGCAATGTTCGAAAATGTGAACACTTTGTTTCTTTGAAAAATATCGAGCTTAAGAACAGGATATTCTGTTCTTTCAGAAAAGACCTTGTAATAATAAAACATTCCTGCACCAAATGCGACGGCGATAAATCCCGATACATTAGGCAGGAAAGAAATGCCGAGCATCAAAGATGTAATAGCCGTAACGAATATAGCCGAACCGCGAAGGTCAAATTTCTGTCCCTCTGCAACCTTCCATTCCTGAGTGATAAAAAAGAACATCAGGAAATAAACAACGATTGAGACAGCAGAGCTGAAAAAGAATATATAGCGCCAGCCGAACTGCTGAGTGATTATTCCGCCGAGAAAAGGTCCCGCTGAAAGTCCCGTATAGACTGAAGCTATCAGAATTCCGAGCACCCTTCCTCTTTTATTCACAGGAAAAGCAGAAACAATAATGGTGAATGAGTTTACGAAGATTAAAGACAGCCCTATACCCTGAACCGCTCTTGAGACCAGCAGCATGACTGCAGAGTTAGACAATCCAGAAATAAGGCAGGTTATCGCGAAAAGCAAAACACCCGATTTGAAAAATTTTGTCCTGCCGTGAATATCAGAAAGTTTTCCGACAGGAATAAGAAAAGCAACACTTGTAAGAATGTAAGCAGTTGCAATCCAGCCGAGAAGAACGGCACTTGACGAGAACTCAGAAGATATTGAGGGCAGTGCAACATTTATTGCAGAGCCCATAAATGAAGTTGTAAATGATGCTACAACCGATATTACAAGAATAATATTCGAAGAGTTCTTTAGTTTATTCAACTTTTAGAACTTGTATATTATTCCTGCGCGTGTTGTAAGATACATGCCCGTGCTTATTCCTGCAACATTGACCGGTGCGAGAGTATCTTTGGTTATTGTATAATCCTTTACAAAATCTGATTTAACAAAATTATATTTCACAACAACATCAACAGACAATCTTGGCGTTACTTCAAAAAAAGTACCGACTCCGAGTGAAAGTCCGAATCCTGTTTGTGATTCCTTTGAGGACGAATTCGATGTTATTTGCGAGCCTGTTATTACAATGCTGCCGCCGAGTCTTTTATCAAAGTTAGTTATGTAAGCACCAAGCTCCGCAGTGCCGTATGGAACTATAGTTGGGGTAATCTTATCAAATTTGTACCTGATTCCGGCAGTGATGGGAATAATTGAAGATGTCCAGACATCATTCATGGTTGTGGTTGGACTTAACTGTGCCAGATCGTCATTAAGATTTTCATTCCTGAACGTGAATTTACTGTAACCTGTTGTGAGAAGCAGTTCAAGCTCAGGAGTTAAGACGTAACCCACATTAAACTCACCTGAGAAATCCGGTTTATACACATTTGCGAGCTCTGTCACAGGAATGCTGTATCCTGCATTGATACCCACGCTTACTTTATACTTATACTGTGCATTTCCTGATGCGAAAAATGCTGCAAGAATTGCAATGACAAGAATTGTTTTTTTCATTTTACAATATTTTATTTCCAAGATTTTATTTAAACGTAAGATAAACTATAGAATATTTGTTTTGAAGTCTAAATATCAAACAACATTTAAAATTTTTAAATTCTTCTTTCAAAAATCAAGTTTAAGCTTTGCATAGAAATTAATTCCCGGTTCAATTACTATAAGTCCCCTGTTTGACGACAAATGATTCCTGTATTCTTTATCGAATATGTTCTCAACCCCCGCAAAGAGCTGCAGTCCGTAATAACTAATTTTAAACGGTGAAGAACTTATACCTATGTTGAACACTCCATAGCCGGGTGTATTCATCTCGCCCGCAGCAGTGTATTCCTGCTTATCATAAAGGATTGTATTAATATCAAAATTAACATAGTTCTTAATCGAGAATTTTATTCCTACCTTGCAGTTTAACGGCGGTATCAATGGCAGGTTGGTATTGTTCTCCGTATCCTCGCCTCTTACGTATGCAAGGTTTCCGTATGCAACAAACGACCTGTAAAAATTATACATTACTTCAAATTCGTATCCGTAAAGTCTTGCCTTCCCGATGTTGGTTTTTATAAATGCAGGTCTGTTGTCATATGTGCCCGGTACTTCTGCGACAAGGTCTTCGAAAGAATTAAAGAAAACATTTCCTGTAAAAGTTACTTTATTCCTCCATACTCTGAAACCAAGGTCAGCAAAATATCCTTTTTCGGGAGCGAGGTCAGGGTTGCCGACTCTTATTGTGCTGCCAAGATCTATGTACTGGTACCTTTCTTCAAGCGAAGGAGAACGGAATGAACGAGACAGATTTAAAGTAACATCATAATTTTTTGTTATTGAATATATCGCACCTGCATTGGCACTCCATGATACATCGTAAACTTCCTTTGAATTCCAGATAATTTTCTGTCCTGCGGGTGAATAATTAATTACACCGTTTGTAATATCGTAAGCGGGCTGTCTTGCTAAAGAATTAGTAACCTTTATCTGGTCAACTCTTCCGCCTATACTTATCTTTAGCTTGTCGTTTAAAGCTTTTATTTCATCCTGTACATAAGCGCCTAAGCTTCTGTAATCAGCATCTGGTATTGGTTTCTCGCCGATTGTCTTCAGAATTGTGCTTGTTAAGTTGCCGGATGTAGTATCGTAATTCTCAATTCTTTGGTTCCGTTCCCGTCTTGAATCCAGCGCTCTCATCCATAAATCAATTCCCGTTATCAGGTAGTTATATTTCCCTATCTGCCAGTCTGCTTTAAACTGTACACCGTTTGTGTAGTGCCTTGCATTAGGAGTAATGCTTAATACATAAACTTTCTGTTTGGTTTTTCCCGACGGAGTTTTTATAGTCTGCATCTGATTCGGAATATTTTCAACGTCTCTCAAAATTGACTGATAAAAGTACTTTACCGATAATTCTTTAAGCGGTTTTATTAAGTTCTTTATTTTATATTCTCCCGAAAGCATATCCCTGTCTTCCCTTGGATAAGTTACAACGGCATTCACGGGAAAAAGCGTCCCGCCGCCCGGAAGCCCTACATCTACTGCTCTGTAGCGCTGATACGAGAACCTAAACTCATGATTCTTTACGGGTCTTAATCCAAGATTCAAACTAATATTATTATCCTTAAATTGTGAATTCGGCAGTTCACCTTTTGGTGTCATTGTGTTTCCAGCATTCCTTATGCTTCCGCTTAATTTTGCAAATAATTTATCGCTTGAAGCAAACAAAGAAAGCCAAGAATTCGGACTCTTGTTTACTGAATTATATCCGCCCATCAATGATGCGCCAAAGATAAAATCATTGCTGAAGTCACCATGTTTCGTAAACACATTCACAACACCTCCTAATGCTCCCGTACCGTAAAGGGAAGAAACCCCTCCTTTCATAACTTCTATTCTCTCAACGTCATTAAGGTCAACGAGCGAAAGTCTTGCAGCAAGGTCGTTAGCAGTCTCAACCCTGTTGCCGTCAATGTTCATAACAACATTTGCCTTGCTCAGGCCGCGAATACTCACGTCTGTTGCCCATGTACCGTCTTTAGTAACTGAAATACCCGGTTTGTATTCAAGCGCATCACCAATCGTTTGATACTGTCTTTTTAGAATTTCATCTTCCGTAACAACTTCCATTGGAAGCGGCACATCTTTCAGAAGGGTTTGATACCTGACAGAAGAAACATTTATTTCTCCTGTTGTTATCTCGCTCACAGTAAGTTTTATATCCAGAGATGTTGTCTGACCTTTTTTAACTTCAAATTTTACTATTCCTGACTTATGACCTTCATGATAATAATTTAATGAATAGCTTCCTTCGGGAAGGTTGTAATATGCAAAATTTCCTCTTGCGTCTGATACAGCTTTTAACTGCTCATCCTGAATTTTATTGTTATCATTTACTTCCACAGGAGATAATGTGAAACCCGCACCCTGAACGTACATCCCTGATTCCGAGTCAGTAACAACGCCTTTCACCGACAAAGTTTGAGAATACATATTAAACGATACAAAAAGTAAAAATACGATTGTAATTATGAGTTTCATAGCTTTCTTTAATTAGTCAAGAATACAAAATAATGCATTTAAAATTGAACTTAAATCCAAAACAAAATTAATTTAAAATGAAACTCCCGCCACAAGCAACGGGTATCTTAATAATAAATATATCGTCCCTGCCTGCAGTTGGAAGTCCTACGGGGCTTAACCTCTTTAAGTTTTGATGCTTTTAGGGGTGAATATTTTATTTAAATAAAATCCTGTTTTCTCAACGATTTCAAATTTCCTCTATCTTGCGCTTACCTTGCGCTTTAATTAGGGTTAAATTTCGGTTAAAATAATTTGCTTTATGAAACCGAATTTCCGGCTCATATTGAGCCCCCACAAATAGCATTAAAATTACAATAAATTTCTTTTATAAATCCTTTTCTTTTCCCTTTAAATCTCATTTATCATATTATATTTTTACTTAATGAGAAAATACTTTGCATTAATAATAAATCTGTGCCTCATACATTTCCTGCTGGGACTTGATATAAACATAGTCAGCGTTTCGCTTCCTTATATTTCGTCACATTTCAACGTTGAAGTCAGTGTTGTCTCTCGAGTGGTCTGGGTGTATTTTCTTGTATTAACCTGTTTTCTTCTTGCTTTCGGCAGGCTCGGTGACATCAAAGGATTCAAGAAGATTTACATCGCGGGTATTTTCATATTTCTCAGCGGCAGTCTGCTTTGTTATTTTGCAAACAACTTTAATCTGCTCGTAGTTTTCAGGATATATCAGGCTTTCGGAAGCGCAATACTTTTCGCTTTGACTCCTGCAATAATCGCATCTGGCATTCCCGAAGAAATGCGAGGAAGAGTTTACGGCATTAACTATTCATTCACAGCACTGGGTGGAATTATAGGCAGGGCAGCAAGCGGTTTCCTGATAGAAGGTCTTGGATGGAATTCAATATTTTTAATCAACATCCCAATTGGCATAATAGCACTTATTATTACGTTCAAATATCTGGATAACTATCAAAACGCAAACGTGAAATCTAAGTTTGACGTTACGGGAACCGTACTTGTTTTCCTCGGACTTTTCCTTTTGCTTTACGGTATCAATACAGGTGATTACTTCGGCTGGACTTCATTAACAACGGTCTCTTTGTTCATATCGTCTGTTTTATTTGTTGGAGCGTTTTTAATACGTCAGTATAAGATTAGCTATCCCCTTTTAAACCTGAGAATATTGAAAGATAAAAATATTTCGTATTCAGTTCTGTCATTTGTTTTCGTGTATATTATTACCAACGGAATGATTTATATCACTCCCTTCCTTCTGCTCTGGATAAAAGGTCTGGCGAAGCAGGAAACAGGCTTGCTGATGGCTGTTCCTTCTTTATTCCAGTTCTTTTCGGGTTATCTCTCAGGATACCTTTCAGATAAAATTAATTCGGGAATTGTAAGAATTATCGGAATTATATCAATTGCTGTTTCGGTAATATTGTATATTTTAATTTCACCCGATACTGATATATATATAATTATTTTGATTCTTTCTTTCTATGGGTTTGCAATAGGATTTTTTATACCTTCCAACACAAACAACATTATGACATCCGCTCCCGCTGAGCAGAAGGGAATTATTTCAAGCTTTATGACGACTTCAATCAGGCTTGGTTCGGCTCTTGGTGTAGTGATTTTTGGAGCTGTCTTTTCGTACTTTGTGCCTGTAAAAAATCCTGTACAGAACGGAGTTGAACCTTTTGTTTTATTATCGGGATTCAAAGCTGCTTTTATATTCGGATTTGTGGCTGCACTAATAGGTTTGTACTTTGTGTTAAGAAGCCGGAATGGAAATTACCAAAAAGATGAAATCCCCGCGAAAGGCATACAAGGATGACATCTGTCTTATAAACTCCATGAAGATGCTGTGATAACACCAATCACCTCACGCCGTGCATCATCTTAAGCATTGGTTTAATTAATACAAACAGTATTATGGAACTGATACCCGCCAAACCGACAAATATATACAAAAAATCAACTGTCGTATTTATTGGAAATAAACCGATTAATACGGGCTTATGATTCTCTGTCGGAAAGAAAGCACTCAGCACACCCGAAAGCTTGAATGAAGTTCCGAGTGATAAAAACCATACTGCCATAAGCACGGAACCGAATCTTATTGGTGCAAGCTTTACAATCATGGAAAGTCCTATCGGAGATAATGAAAGCTCCCCTATCGTCAGCACAAAATACATAACTATCAGCCAGAGCAAACTTACTTTCACACCGGGCGCCAGAACACTTACAGAAACAGCCAGTATTAAATATGAAAGTGCCATCAGCAGCAAACCAAGTGCGAGTTTAAAAGGTATGCTCGGCTCTTTGTTCGATTTTGAAAGAAACGTCCAGGCAATTGCCATGAGCGGTGCAAACAAGACAATGAATAACGGTCCGAACGCCTGCAAGACAGAGGGAGGAAGTGTCCAAATGAAGAATGTACGGTCAACCTGATTATCGGCAAAGTATGTAAGCGATGAACCTATCTGTCCGAATGCTATCCAGAATATCATTGTGAACACGATAAGAATAAACATTGCGAGTATCTTCTGCTTCTCTATCTTAGTTAAACTCCTGTCCATTATTATTGAAAGAGGCGCAGTAAAAAATGTTGAGTATATAAATGAACCAATTGTATCATAATCAAGTACGAACTTAAACACGACGAACAAGGCTGCAAAAACTATTGCGTTCACAAGCATTTGTTTCCTGCTCACTCCTGTTATATCAGTCTTCTCAGACTTTAGCTTAGCAGGCGGTATATCCCCTACCGGTGTACCGTCAGGTTTTACAACATATTTATTCTTTAAAGGAATAAAAATAACAAGACTTAATATCATCCCGATACCTGCAGCAAAATAACCCCATTTGAAATCTGCTATGTTTCCTGTATTGCCAAGGAATCCGCATATAATAGGAGCAAGCAATCCTCCGAGATTTATACCCATGTAAAATATTGTGAAAGCACTGTCAATTCTCTTGTCGTCTTCAGGATAAAGCTGTCCAACCATTGAAGATATGTTCGGTTTAAAGAATCCGTTTCCAAGACACAGAAGCACAAGCCCCGCATAGAGCAATCCTGAAGCCATTGATTTATCGGCATACAGCATACCGCTCGTAAATAGTACGAACTGTCCCAATGCCATTAATGCACCGCCTGTTACAATTGATTTTCTGTTTCCGAAATACCTGTCCGAAACAAATCCGCCTATGAGTGCAGTGATATATACCATACCCGTATAGTTTCCGTAGATAAGGTCAGCAAACGTCTTATCAAAACTCAATGCCTGAATCATGTAAAGATAAAACACTGCCTGCATTCCATAAAAACTGAAACGCTCCCACATCTCAGTAAAGAACAGCAGGTAAAGTCCTCCCGGGTGCTTAAGTTTCTGTGTATTGTCCATAAATTATATTATTATTTCGGTTTCTATTTTAAAGCTGCTTTCTCTTTAGCGCTGAGTTCAAGCCCGTGTGCATTCGGACCCATTTCATTCCGTCTCAGCATGAACGCAAAGAATAAACCAAGGAATCCGAGTATTGAAAATATCCACATCCCCATCCTGTAACCAGTTGGATTCTCTGCACTCGCTCCGGAAAAATCATTTGCCCATCCTATCATAATGTTAAAAAGGAATAATCCTATATTTTGTATCATCGTCATAAGTCCATAGGCAGTTCCGAGTTTTTCCTCTTTAACTACCAAAGCTACCGAAGGCCACATCACTGCGGGTATTAATGAGAATGCAAATCCCATCATCGCCATCGGAAAAATCAGGTAATAAGGGATTATTGAATCTTCAATCCCAAAGAATGGAATGTTTAAATGTATGCCACCCTGAAGTCCTACTATTGAAGCGAGGTCAACCTTGTATGCCATAATCAGATAAACGGGTATTATAGCTAGTGCACCGAGCATCATAAGCAGAGACCTCTTGCCGATTTTATCTGAGAGCAGTCCGAACAAAGGTGTAAATACCATAGCGGCAAGTGTAAGAATGCTCGAAAGGTTACCGCCAACTTCGCGTGAAGTTCCGTGTGCTTCCTGGAAAAACTTTATTGCAAATGTCTGAAACGGAAACATTGCTGAATAGAAAGTTACGCACAAGGCAGTAATGTACCAGAATGAAACACCAAACCTGAAAATTTCTTTAAACTCAATCTTATCCTGTGAACCGTCTTTCGGCATTTCGTATTTCTTCGATGCGTATGAATCAAGCACATAATAAAATATTATACAAATAACTGCAAACACTCCTGCGGCAACAGTAATTATCAAGGGTTTTTGCCAGTCATCAAAAAGTGATCTAGCGATAGTAGGTGAGTTTAAAGCAAGGAATGATCCAAGTCTCGCAACTGTCAGGTTTATCCCGAACGCAAAAGAAAGTTCTTTCCCTTTAAACCATCTTGCAACGATAGTAGTAATTGCAACTATCATCGATTCAGCACCAAGCCCGAAAACCAGCCTTCCCGCTGCCATCGTAACAAGGTCGCCCTTTAGAGCTGTTATAACGGCTCCAAGCATTATCAGCACAGTAAAAATTAAAACAGATTTTCTTGTGCCGATTCTGTCTATTATTAAACCGCCAATCAAAACCATTATAATATTCGGGAAACTGTATATTGCATTCAGCAGTCCGATATTTGAATCCGAAAATCCAAGCTGCTCTTTAAGCAGGTCGGCAAGCGGACTTATGCTGTCATAGATGTAGTAGTTTCCGAACATGGCAAGACTGATTAAAATCAGTGCAAACCAGCGGATGAATGCGGATGGCTGTTTTTTCAATTCTGTACTGACTGTCATGTGATTCTGTAAATTAATAAAAATCAATTCTGCAAATGTAAATATTTTCAGCCGAATAGGAAATGTTAAATGAAATAAAAATAAATCCGATATGGAAATAGATGTTTTATTTCTGTTTCAAGTTTTGTAAATGCAGATAAATAAATCAGAAATTCAGGTAATTCCAATAATATTGAATTTTATCTATAATAAGCATATTTTTTAAAGTTATGGATAAAGACTACCTTAAAGAAAATTACGACGTTCTATTAGCTGATATCAGGAAAGTATGTTATGAATACGGAAGAAATTTTAGTGAAATAACATTAGTAGCAATCAGCAAAACATTTCCTGAAAACGATATTGCTTTCATTAACGGACTCGGGCATCTCGATTTCGGAGAAAACAAGGTTCAGGAATTAAAATCAAAATACGATAACTTAAAAGATAAAAACATTAAATGGCATCTTGTCGGACATTTGCAGTCTAATAAGGTAAAGTATATTGCTGATTTTGTTCATTTGATACATTCGGTTGACAGCTTTAAACTTGCTCAGGTTATAGATGAACAAGCAAAAAGACACAACAGGGTTATAGATATTCTGATACAGGTCAACACAAGCAATGAAGACCAGAAATCGGGCATCGAGCCATATGACGCTAAGAATCTCTGCGAGGATATAAGTAAACTCGAAAACGTAAGGCTTAGAGGTCTAATGACTATTGGAATGTTCACTGACGATGAAAAGATAATAAGAGAGAATTTCAGCATGCTGAGAAATCTTTACATGGACCTCAGGGTTACATTCGGTACTTTTGAATATCTTTCTATGGGCATGACATCAGACTACAGGATAGCTATAGAAGAAGGCGCAAACATGCTGAGAATTGGAAGTGCAATTTTCGGCAGCAGGAATTATCTGATTTAAAATTAAAAACTAAACATATACTATTATGATTATTTCTTCAAAAGATATTAAGAAAAGAGACTTTAAAAAGTCGCTTAGGGGTTACGATACAGATGAGGTGGATGCATTTCTTGAAACTGTAAGCAATCATTATGAGAAACTAATCGTTGAGAACAGAAATCAGGCGGAACGCATTAAGTCGCTTCTTCAGGATATTGATATCTATAAAGAAAACGAACTTAACCTCCAGAGGGCTATCATAAAGTCACAGGACCTTGGTGAACAGATAGTCGAGAATGCTAAGAGAAAATCAGAACTCATAGTCCGCGAGGCTGAACTCAACGCACGCAACGTAAAACACAACCTTGAAGACGAGATTCTCGCGAGGAAACATGAGCTTGAAAGTATAAAGCAGAAAAACGAAAAAACTTTCGACGACCTAAGAAACTTCCTCACAGACAAGCTAAACGAACTGGATGAATTCTTTAAGAACAGGAAAATTATTACAATGGACCTTTCTTCCGTAACGAGTTTAAACTTTAACTCAGACGACGCAGACCTTGACATTGAGAATGACATTAAACCACTAAAAAATATTACTCTGTCTTCGCCTAAGAACGATAGACCGGGAACATTCGACGAAAGTTTTGAGATAAAGAAATAGAAAATGAATAATAAACACGAAAATGCATATAACTTCATAAAGGAAATCAACGACAATCAATACGAGATTGGAATAATTCTCGGAACAGGGCTTGGCGGACTTGTGAAGTTTATCGATATAGAACAAACGTTAGATTACAGGGATATCCCTGGTTTCCCGGTTTCAACCGTTGAATCACACTCGGGTAAACTGATTCTCGGAAAGCTGTCAGGTAAGAATGTTATTGCCATGTCAGGCAGATTTCATTTTTATGAAGGATACAATCATGACCTCATAACATTTCCGGTTTATGTTTTTAAGTATGCAGGAGTAAAAACAATTATCATTTCAAATGCCTGCGGTGCTGTCAGCAATAAACTGAATAAAGCCGACCTGATGATAATGACATCTCATATAAACATGCAGTTTGCAACTCCGATTAACGGTAATATCAGAAACGACGGTCAGGCAAGTTTCATTTACGATAAGGAGCTTATTGAACTTGCTGAGCGCACAGCAATAAAGAATAATATAAGTATTAAAAAAGGAAGTTATGTATCTGTTCAGGGACCTAACCTTGAAACACGGGCTGAATACAGGCTTATGCAAAGAATTGGCGCGGATACAGTTGGAATGTCAACTATACCCGAGGCAATCGTCGCAAGAGAACTCGGAATGAGAACACTCGGGCTCTCCATAATTACTGACCTCGGATTTCCGGATACTTTAAAGGTTGCAAAGATAAAGGATATAATTGAATCAGCCGCAATCGCTGAGCCGAAACTCGTTAACTTAATTAAAAAATTATTAATTGAATTATAAGAATTATGACTGAACAAAGGAAAAGGATTCTCGAATCCGTGAAGTACATTAAGCATAACATACCTGCTAAGCTTAAACCAAAAGCTGCATTAATCATTGATGAAAACTATGGACTGCCATACGGCATCAATGTACTTAAAAAGCTGGATTATAAAGAGATACCTCCCAAATTCGAGAATGTTGAAAAGGAGAACATTGGTAAACTGTTGTTTGCTAAAGCAGGGTCACGCGATATTCTTATCTTCAAGGGCAGGTTCTTTTTCTACGAAGGATATTCGATGCGTGATATCGGACACATTATATACATTATGAGCTTACTGGGAATAGAAAAAATTCTTTCAATTGATGAAGTCGGCAATCTAAACCCAAGGTTCGAGTGCGGCGAGCTTGCATTGATTTATGACCACATAAACCTGATGGGTGATAATCCTCTTATTGGTGAAAATGACAACGAGCTTGGAATCCGCTTTCCTGACATGAGCAATGCTTATGACAGTAAACTGTTTGAAAGAATTTACAAGATATTCCAGGAGAATAAAGTTAAAATTAATGAATCGGTTTATTTAAGTATTATCGGACCTCAGACGGAAACCGAAGCCGAGACCAGATTCTACAGGGATATAGGCTCTGACGTTCTCGGATATACACTTGCTCCCGAAAACATTACATCAGTCCATGCAGGGATTAAGTTTTCAGCAATCGGACTTATTACCAGAGACCTTATAGCTGACAGAATGCTCGAAGACAAGCGTTCTGCTGATGAAAAGAAAAAGGAAGAACAGAACAACAGAAGATATGCTCACACTGAACTTAATAAGATTCTTGTTAAAATTATAAAAACTCTCTAAGCTTTTCTGTGAAAATATTTTCTTCACAGAACTCTGGTTTTTATGAAACAATATCGCTAAATATTTGTTTCATATATTTAAGATTAATTAATTTATAATATCTAAATGAAAAAACTACGTCTGTTACTTATTTCTTTATTCTTAGTAACTGCCTCTTTTTTAAGTGCGCAGACTTTTGATACTTTAAACATTGAAGCTGAAAGTATTGATGGTGCGGATAAGTCATTGTCTGATTTTCTAACTGACCATTTTCCGTTAATATCGGATGACATCGTTAATAAAATAACAGATAAAAGAAGTATTGAGCAAGTTGAGAAACCGATTGAAGCGGGAGGCGGCGTCTATTTCAAAGTTAATTACTTTGTTCCAGAAAAGTTTCTTCGTGATACTATGAAAATTCTCTGGGAACTTAATATCCCCGAATACCGCTCGCATATATTTCTTATAGATAATAATGACACATCTTACGTTGATACATGGAATAACGTTGTTGGAACCATTTCCGATAAAACATACACCGGAAGATTTCAGGCGTTCAGAATCAGGAATTACCCGACATACAAAGATCCTGCAAAAGGAAAAGAACATTTACCCGCAACACCGCCGGGACCGGGCAATCCGCTTGGACTTTTCGTTGTTCACTACGATGAAAATTCACTGAGATATTTTCATGGCACGAACAAGAACCATCTTCTAACCGCAGAGAAACGCCATCTTTCGCACGGATGCGTAAGGAATGATAATGACAATATTGCAAAGATGAAGGAGTTCATTTTAAAACGTGTTATTAAGTCGAAAGATCTTACTTACTTGATTGACAGCAAGAAAAGTGTGATTTATGATTTTGAAGAAATAGATAAGTTTCCCGTTAGAATTATTTATAAAACTTATACGATTGGTAGAGATGATAAAGGTCTTTTTGTTGAACTCTATAACGATATTTACAACTACTCCAATCAGGGTAACATTAATTTAAAATGGAATGAAGAAGACCTTATTACCTTGACCACGAAGGAAAACCTGACAAATGAATTTAAAGCAAAAGGTAAAGGCGAGCTTACCGATGAAAAAATTTCCAATCTCGTGGATTACGTAATTAAGAATCTTAAAAAGTACGAACGTTATTACATTTCCGACCTGAGTTTTTAGGTAATATTATTCAATACGCCATTTTATTTTAAGGAAAACGTTAGCATCCTGCTATCGTTTTCCCCTTTTAATTGAATCAATATTTATACTTCTTTACTTATTAATTCAATATACTAACAGATATAACGAACTTATGAAGATTATGATTTCTAAATGGCTTATTTTAACCGCATTCTTGTGCTTACTCATTTCATCTGAATCCTATTCTCAGATTTCATTCGCTCCAAAACAGACACATAAGGATACAACCTCTGGTACGAAAGTGCAGATTAATGATTTCGGGATTTCGGATGCCAAAACACCTGCCGAGTGGATTCAAATAGCAAGCGTCATCATAAATGATTTATTCATAAAGTCAGTTCAGAAAATTGATACAGTCAAATGGAAAGCAGAGTTCCAAAACCTTGACAAGGAAATACAGGAATTAATGCAGGAGGTCGTACGGATAAATAAACTGAATATTAGTCTTAAAGAAATAAATGACCTTGAATCGAGAGTGTTCAACTTAAAGATTAAACTCAACGACTACAGCGAAGACATTAAGAATTCATCAACCGAGCTTGTCAGCCGTTATTCTCTTGCTTCCCTTATAAATGAAAAGTCCTTCCTTAAAGTTATTGGAACAGACTCTTCCCTGAAAGATATTTTTAATGACGAATTCAAATCTCTGAAGGATGCTGCCGATACGATTAAAACTATTAACCTGAAACAGATTCAAAACCTTACCGTCAGTGAGAACAGAAGGAATGAGCTGGCAATTACTTTAGCAATAGGTCAGGAAGTTATGATAAGGAAATCTTTAAATTGGCATGTACAGGTTGTTACACAGAATCATCCTTACTTATGGAATATGTTCGATAAAGATTACCCTGACTTCGGGACTGTTGCATCTAATTCATTTAACTTTGTTTATAATTCTTTCACAATTTATTTTAAAAATTCCTGGACTTCCGAGCTTTTCTTAAGACTGCTCTTTGTATTTAGTTTTGTTTCTGTTCTGTTCTATATAGTTAATTTCAGGCTCAGGAAAAAACTCAATGGATTTAAAGATATTAAACTTGAGTACATTAATGAATTCCCCTGGCTTATTATGTTCCTTATTCTGCTTAAAGTTTCTATTTACATGTTTGTATATCCCCCCGTTATCCTTGTGCAGGTAAATCTTCTGCTTACTTTATTAATAGTCAGCTTCATAGTATTCAGGAAATATATTAGACGGAAATATCGTATAACATATTTAGTTGTATTTGTATTTTACTTACTCATTAAAATAAATGATTTTATTCTTGAACCTACCATCTATGAAAGGATATTTTATTTCCTGAGCATTATTCCTGCGGCGCTTCTCGTAAAGGCACTCATGGATTATTCAAAAAAACCTTTCGGGAATTCAGCATTCATCAAGACACTTTTTTTATTTCTTATCGTTCATTTGATTGTGGGATTTGTGCTGAACATTTTAGGTTATGTTTCGCTGAGCAAAATATTTTTATCGGGCGGTATAAGTTCTTTCTTCATGGCTATTTTCATGACTATAGCAGTTTATGCAGGGTTGGATTTGATATACGTTATTGCGAATTATTATGATGTTCACAATCCTTCATTAAAGCTGGATATCGGCAAAATCAAATCGAAGCTGACCTGGCTTCTTGTGGTTATTGCATCTTTCATCTGGCTCACTTTTTACCTGAAGGAAATGAACACTCACGCTTTTTTCTCAGATTCGATTATTGCTTTTATGACTGAGCCAAGAACGGTCGGCTCTACTGTTTTCAGTTTCAGTTCACTTCTGCTTTTTCCGCTGGTACTCTTCCTTTCATTCTACATTTCAGGAATGATCAAGCAGGTTATTGAAGTAAACGATGAAACGCAGGAAGCTACATACCGCAGCAATGCAGGCGGTATTCTTTTGATTCTAAGATTGTTTATAGTCGGTCTAGGATTTCTTTTTGCGATTGCAGTTTCGGGATTACCTCTTGATAAAATTACAATTCTTGTAAGCGCGCTCGGTATCGGTATCGGTTTCGGTCTTCAGTATATAATCAACAATCTTGTATCAGGTATTGTCATAGCTGTGGAAAGACCTTTCCGCGTTGGAGACTTTGTTAATTTCGGAGGCATTGAAGGTACTGTAAAAATTATTGGTCTAAGGTCATCGGTCATAACTTCGGAAGAAGGTTCCGAGCTGATTATTCCCAACGGAGATTTAATTTCAAAAAATCTTATTAACTGGACTTCAAATAATAAACTAAGAAAGGACAGACTCAATGTTGAAATAACTTCCGATATGAAGGATGAAGATTTCATTAAGATAGTAAACGATGCGATTCAGGAATCTGATGTAAAAGAAAATATTTCGGAACTACAGATTAATATTATTTCTTACATAAATGGTCAGCAGAAATGGGAGCTGAGTTTCTGGGTAAATGATATCAGCAGGCATACGAAAATTAAAAGTTCTTTCATTCAGTGCGTTTTCGAAAAATTGCACAACAATGGAATTCAGGTAACATCATTCCAGTAAAATCACATCAGTATAAATGAAGCTTTCACTCCTTCCCAAATTTTGGAACTGGGAAGGAGTGATAAAATTATTTTTCCTCTTAAACAGTTGCCATCACTACGTCTTTAACGAGTGAGCCGCCTTCCGGAATTTCAACAGGGAAGATTTGCGTCGCATAACCTTCGAGTGAAAACTCCAGCGTGCCTTCGCCGGTGAAGACTGTCGTGAGTTTATATTTGCCGTCTGAATCAGTTTTAACAATATCTTCGGATTCGATGAGTGCAACGTTCACGCCGGCAAGCGGAGTGTCATCGGCAGCTTTTGTAACTGTGCCTGTGATTGTTGCTTTTTGTGTGCTGACATAGGCGACGCCCCATTCGCGTGCGTAGCGGCGCTTACTGGGCGGCGGGTCTTGATTATAAAAAGTTTCCACTTCATCCCAGATTTTCAAAATCAAACCATCGACATCGGGGCGCATGCTGCTTACTTGTTCTTGTGCTGTATCGTATGCATCCTTCATGGTTGATTGAATATTATTCTGCGTCATAAAATCTTCATACTTGCTAATAACAACTTCAATCGTGGGATTCGTCATCTTCTCGCCTCCATCAGCTATGCGTGCGGCTTCGCCCGTGATAAGCTGTTCGCCCCAGTAAATAATATCCGATTCTTTGATAAGCGGCGGTACGCTGTTTGAGTTAACATCGAGTTTATAAAATGCACGTGCAGACTTTGGATAATCTTCGCGTTCAACTCCGAGATTAAAAACCTGTATGAAATGTGAAATAATTGTTTTTGTTTTTTCCTGTGCCGTCGTTTTCAAAACGGTAGCGGAAGATTGTGCTTCGAGTGCGGACGCTCTATTATTCATCCTGTTTGAAAAAAGCGGCTGCGTCGCGTTTAATTTTGTGATAGTTTGTGGAGTGATTGCTAAATCCGCGGGTGCAACTAATCCTTTCTTTATGTATGCAATTTTAAGTGCGATGTTGCGACTAAAATCTGAATGAGGTAACTTTCTTGTAACAGCCATAAGTTTTAAATTTCAATTTATAAAAATATGTTTGAGGAATTACGACTGTGCAATAATTAATAATAATTTAAAATAAATACAAGAGATATTTTTATACACTATTTTAAGATTTTTCCATCCGTTTAGAATAATTATAAGAGAATTATTTTATTTCTATTCTGCCTTACCAAACTGGAGTTTGGGAAGGAGGAGTGGAAAGTAACATCTTTTCGGTCAGATAGACTCCATATTACATTCAATATGCCACCTTGCATTTATGCCAGACCCCATATTACATTCAATATACCCCCTTGCATTTATGTCAGACCCCATATTATATTCAATATGTTCCCTTGCATTTATGCCAGACCCCATATTACATTCAATATGCCCCCTTGCATTTATGCCAGACCCCATATTATATTCAATATGCCCCCTTGCATTTATGCCAGACCCCATATTATATTCAATATGCCACCTTGCATTTATGCCAGACCCCATATTACATTCAATATGCCACCTTGCATTTATGCCAGACCCCATATTACATTCAATATGCCCTGTCGCTGATCTGCAAACCCCCATTTCAAATCAAATATTGAGGTTTTTGTAACTTTTAACCTAAATATCCGATTATTTAGCCCTCTTGAACGGAATGCACGGCTTTTAACAGCATACTTTTACTCTATTATATAATATTCTTCCCGGGGGATGATTTAAAAGAGGGACTTCTTGAAAAGGGAAGAGTGTGTTTAGACCGGTGAAATTTTATCGCGGCGTTCTATCAAGTCTCAAAGCTAAATGAAAAGAGCTGCTGAATTTTCCATTCAGCAGCTCTCAATAATTTTTTACATCTGCTATAAATTTAGTATCCGGGTCAGCACTTCTTTTTAAAAGTAAGAACTTTTTGCATCACTAAAAATTATAAATAAACACGCCCTGTCCGCCCGTGGAAATCCAGAGTTCATTTTCTTTGTATTCCCTTATGTCAAGTTTTCTGACGGATGGGATTACGCCGTATCCATTAAGATAGATGTGCTCGAAAGTATTGCCGCCATCCTTTGATAAATAAATTTTGTTATACGAATCTTCGTGCGTCCTTCCGAAAAGCACAACTTGATTTCCCTTGCTGTCAAGAGTTGAAACCGATTCGAAACCATACTGCTTCGAAAAATTTTCACCGCGATCGGTGGATTTAAACAAGCCATAGTTCTCAATCCCTGCCCAGAGAACGCCCGTGCCTATTGGGTCTATATCAATAGCACCGCGGTTTCGGTAGTCAAAGTCGGGATTCTCAACTATGTAATTTTTAAATGAAAAAGTTTTTCCGTAATCGCTGCTGATAAATAAACCGCCTGCTTTAACGCCGTTATCATTTCCGCCTTCGAGATAAAGATAAACGCGCGACTTATCAACAGGGTCAACTTCAAGATAATCAATCGGACTGAACAATCCGCCTAAAACAGAATTCTTGTATATATCATAAGAGTTATCCACGAACTGCGACTTCTCGAAACTAACTCCGCCGTTCGTACTGTAGTAAACCCCGTACCAGTAAGCCTCGGGAGCGCCTTCATCAAAAATTCTTTTCTTATACTGCCCGCCGCCGATAAGCAAAATTAAATTATCGTTCGTGCCGTCAGTCGTTATCTCGCCGTCAGAAATTATTGCATCATGACCGGGACCAAAATTTGGGTATGAAAGTAAACCCACGGGACTCATTATCTGGTAAGTGTTAGGCTCGCCTCTGTTTTCGGATTTTGCAATAACAGGATAATAAGTGAAAACACTTCCGCCGATTAAATAAATTCTGTTTGTGTTTAAAGGAGAAACTAAAACCTTGCTTACATTCGGCAGATATGAGTCGCCGTTATTTTCAGGCGGGGGCGGGTCTAACGTGTACTTGCGCGAATAGTCTTTTACCGACGGCAGTGTTGCATCGTCTGTTTTCCCCATTCCCCAATCCGAAATCGAAATATAAATATCTCCGTTAGGAGAGAATGTAACGTCATATACAACCGTCATATCAATTCCATCACCGTTGAAACGCCATGTTTTACCGTTGTTCATAGTGATGAATGGTCCCGAGCCTCCGCTAACGTAAGAGATATCAGGGTTTGCGGGATTCTGAAATGAAATTATGTTAGATGTATAAGCTTTATCCTGTGTGAAAAGTGTGTGCTTCGGGTTGTACTCTTTTTCAAGAATGTAATCATTACTGCCGCTCCACGTATTCCCGTCGTCGGTCGTTGTCTTTGTTATACCGCCCATTATGCTGGCTCCAATTTCGCTTTCATTTAAACCTGAAAAGTGTAAACCTATGAACTCATTGCCGTAGCCGGAGTACTCACCGAAATTAGCACCGATATCGGTAATGTTATTCAGGTCATTTTCTATTCTGAACATTTTTCCCGTCGTGACAAAAACCATTAGCTTGCCGTTCCTGTCCTTCTTCATAAGCATCTGATAGACTTTATTAATGTGGTCGGTAAACATTGGATAAGACCAAGTAAGCCCGTTATCCAGCGTCCGCCACAATCCTTTATCAGTGCCGACCCAGACTTCATTGGGAAATGCAGGATGAACCTGTATGCAGGTTACATTACCAATAATGCCGCTGTTACTGCTAATCAAATTCCAGGAATAAGCATCGCCGTTTGAAGTGCTCATGTAAATATAAGGCATTCCTGTCGCAGGGTCAGCAAGCGTTCCCGCAAACATCCTGCCTTGAATTGAAGGATGGTATCTCAAACACGGACCGCCAATCTTTATGTTAAAAACATTGCCGCCAAAATTTACGTTCAGGTCACCTGTCGCCGGACCCAAAACCTGCTTCCATGAAACCCCTTCATCCTTACTAATCCAGACACCGCGGCTTCTATCGTCAGGAAGATAATCCATTCCGCATGCGGCTGCTATTTCGCTTTGATTGAAAGGATTAATATCAATGCTCTGCACCATCAACCCCGCGGGCGTTATCGCAAATTCACTTATAAACTTCCAATCCTCATTTCCCTTCTTCTTGTATATACCACCGATATCTGTCCTTGCATAAACTGTATATCCGTCTTTTGTCGGAACCTGCGCAAGTACAAAACCGCCTGCTTCAAAGTCAACCCTTCTTACGTTTTGTGAAAAACTAAAACTGGAAATCAGTAAAAATAATATCGCTATTGTTAATATCTTCATTAAGAAATTTTGTAATTAAATTTAAAGTTATAAATATTAAAACAAATCATTTTCGTAATAGTTTAAAATCATTCATCGGGAAAATAAAATCAGAAACTTTCATCCCTCCACTTCCTTATCTTCCAGGGCGAACTCACATCGGAACGCGTAAAGTTCATGTCTGCAAACCCGAATAGCCTTACAACATTGCTCGGATTAAAAGTTATCGTAAGATTGAAGCCTCTCTTAACGTTTACGTTCAGGCTATCGCCGAGGTAAGTGGTTATGTTGTTCCAGATTATATCCGTCTTCTGTGAATTCTGGAAAAGCCTGCTTGTAGTCCTCATCTCTGTCGGCTTATCCCATGATACGTCAAAACCTGATTCGTAATCCCTGTATATAAAAATGAAATCGTCCGTCAGCAGACCGGAATAAACGGATGTATCCTTGAAAGTATATGCATACTTAAAGTTAGTATAAACCCCGTCAACGGTCATCTGGTCAGATATAATATTCGACGACCCCGAATCATCCAGCTTCGGAGCAAATATATTATCGCACGATGCAATCACTGCACACATAAGAACCAAGCCTATAATAATATATTTGTTCATTTTAAGAGGAATTACCATTTCTAAAATTTACTATTTAATACAAACAGATTCAATGTTGATAGTTGAGAAGAGCAGGGAGAACAGAAAGTGCAGGAGTAACAGGAAGTGCAGGAAGAACAGGGAGAGTAGCAAAAATTACCGTCTGCTTTAGCTGACGGATAAAAGCAATAGAATGAAAAAGGGCTTTAGCCCAATATATTAAGGATACAATCCAAATGGTTTTCTTATATAATCTATATGGTTTTCATATAGAGTTCATATAGCTTTCATATAGAGCTTTTATTCAGGTAAAGCGATATGTATGTCTTTTGCTTTTTCCGCGTAAATCCGTTTAATCCGTGAAAATCTGCGTTCTATAACTCCAATCAATTACTGAAGTTAGCCCTCAAAACGCTCCATGTTGTGTCGGCATTGTCGCTTTTAATGTCAATCCATCTGTGTATCGACCATAGGTTCCTCGAGTCAGCAGAAAGTATCAGCCTTATCTTCCCCTTTAGATTCTTAGCGACGTTTGTTTTCTGATGGTCAACCCTCAGCAGATAGTCCGCATCAAAGAACGCCGTGTCTGCGAATGAATTAAGTGATGTGTTTGAAAAGAACAGATTGGATGTTGAGGTTATATTGGTAAGGCTCATTAAACTTGTGTAATATGTCTTCTCATTCGCAATCTTCCAGAACTGAAATATTGGATATTGTATCTGCGAAGCTACATCGGGCACATATGTGTAGCGTCTCGGATTATAGTTCGTATCGACAAAACACTGCATGTAGTTATTTATATCCTTCTCAATTACTGAATACTGCAGATTTACCATTACAAGGTCGGGAGATGTAGGCGGAATGAAAGTTGTCCTTGATGTTACAGGTGTTTCGGCTTCACGCAGTGCGCATGAATAAACCGAAGCAGCAACATACAAAACAATTATTATTATTGAAAACCTCTTCATTTGCTCTTGCAGATGTATATTACACGCTTTGATTCTTCATCCATAAAACTGTTTCCGTAATAATCACCAAATAAATTAACAGGCTCTAAACTTGCATTCATCAATGCTTTCTCAAGTTCATCTTTAGAATACAGCTTTAATCTTTCTGTATATTTTTCGCTTCCGATAAAGATATCTTTAAACACAAATCCGTTCTCAATGTATCTCTTCTGTATAACTTTTTCGCCGTCAAACTCATCCTCCGTGCGCGCAACGAGAGTTTTTTGCAGGTTATCTGCATTTATAAAATCAAACACAAAGTAACCGCCGCTCTTCAAAGACTTTTCTATGTTACTGAACACTTTGAAGTTTTCCTCATCAGTTTCAAAATACCCAAAACTCGTGAATATGTTTATCACCGCATCATACTTATTATCAAAAGAAAAGTCCTTCATGTCCCTGATTAGAAATTCAACCTTGAGTCCCTTTTCTTCTGCTGCGCTTAAACTTTCTTTTGCCTGCGAGACAAGATATTCTGAAAGGTCAAACCCTGTAACTGTGTATCCCCTTCTCGCAAGCTCAATTGAATGCCTTCCCGCACCGCAGCAAACATCAAGCACCCTGGCTTCCGAGGGAAGATGAACGTTTCTCTGGAAAAGGTTTATAATATCCCTCGCCTCCTTCTCATTCCTGTGCTTGTAGATTTCAAGGTAATATTTATTTGAAAACCACTTCTCGTACCAGTTCTTTTCCTGTGAATCTGATTTCACTAAATTGTCACCCTTCCTTCTATTGCCTTTGCAAGAGTTACCTGATCTGTGAGTTCAATATCTGAACCTATGGGAATGCCGCGTGCTATACGGCTTATCTTCATACCGAGCGGTTTGATTATTTTGCTGAGGTATAGTATTGTGGTTTCACCTTCAACCGTGGGGTTTAGCGCAAGTATTATTTCCGAAATGTTGTTTGCAGAATCGTCCTCAAGTCTGTAAAGCAGTTCTTTTATTCTTATGTCATTTGGTCCTACTCCGTCAAGTGGTGATATCCTTCCGTGAAGCACGTGATAAAGTCCCTTGTATTCATTCGTCTTTTCAATCGCATAAACATCCTGCGGCTCTTCTACTACACATATCGATGTTTTCAGCCTTTTCTCCGAAGAACATATCTTGCAAACCTCATCCTCCGTTATATTGCAGCAAACCGAACAGAATTTTATCTTGTCTTTGATCTCAATTAAAGCTCCTGCTAGCTTTGTAACTTCTTCACGAGGCTGTTTTATCAGAAACATCGCAAGCCTCTGCGCTGTTTTTCTTCCTATCGAAGGCAGCTTTGTAAGCTCTGTTACAAGAGTTTCAAGCGTATCGGATATGTTTAACATTTATTATATTCCTAAGTTCAGTCCTGGAATGTTTGGAATCATCCCTGCCGTAGCTTTTGACATTTCATCGTTTGAAAGTTTCTGCGATGATTCGAATGCCTTGTTGCATGCTGCTATAAGAAGGTCTTCAAGCATGTCCTTATCTTCTGATTCAAGTACTTCTTTCTCAATTTCAATTTTCTGTATTACGCTTTTTCCGTTAATCGTTACTTTTACCATACCGCCGCCTGATTCTTCAGTTAGTACCTTGCTTTCAAGCTCGGCTTGTATCTGTTCCATCCTATCTTGCATCTTCTTTACCTGTTTAAGCATTCCCTGCATTTGATTCGGTTTCATTAATTTTATCTCCTGTGTTTTATTTGTTTATTATTTAAAAATCTAAGTATTTGCTCCAGAGATTAAACAGATTTCCCGTCGCTACTACATCCCCGAAACAGTAATCTGCTATCGTCTGATATTCTTCGTTTTCATAAAGGTCTTTCACCATATCCCCTTTTACTCCGTCTGCTTTCGGGCTTGGAATCCCGAGCTGCTTGCAGTAGAAATCAAGCGAGAATTTCCTTCTCGCTCCCGTCGGAGAGTGTTTGTTAAACGTAAGCTCTTTCATAAGGTCAATGTGATATCCCTTTATATTAAAATCCGTGCCGCTCATTAAGTTGTAAGAAGGCTTCGATTTCATTATAAACGTACGCAGCATTATGAACGGACAATCGAACTCGCGTCCGTTAAACGTTACAAAAAGATTGTATCCTTCTGTTCTTATCTTTCTCCAGAAAAGGTCTATTATTTCCTTCTCGCTCCCGCAAAGATAGGTCAACTTATCAAGTTTGCTTTCTGTGTAAGGTTTATCCTCAGACCCTTCTTCATGATTTGCATTATAGCTCAGCATTCTTTCTGCTTCAAGCTTTGCTGCTGAGTCCAGAATTTTTTCCTTCGGTGCATTCACAAGCACTGCCCCTTCTTTCTTATTGTAATCAAGCATTCCTATTGCAACTATCCGGGAAGTAAAAGGTGTGAACACAAGTCCTTCAATCGCTTTTGCCCTTTCCTCATCATTGTTCGCAAACTTCGTTAAGTATTCTTTCGTTTCTTCATCGTAATGAGTTTCAAAATCATACGGTGCTACTTCAAGGTCAAATACCAAAACCTTTTTCTTCGTTATATCCATGATTATATTTCCAGTAAATTTTTTGCTGAAACCTTTATATTTTCATAACAATAAAACGGCTCCCCGAATTCAGCGCCTATCTTGAATCCGAAAAACCTCGCCCGTGACTCAAGATCCTTCCAGAAAAGACTTGTGCTTATGTATGTTTCGGGCTCATCTGCCGATATACTCTTTGACTTGTAGAATTGTGAAGTGTAACATTCTATCGCTTCCATCTTCTTCCTGTAAGAATCGCTAATATCCACTATAAATGTAATAGGAAAATCATAAGCATGCCTGTAATAAAAAACCCTTTGCGGCCTGTATGCTTCGAGCTTTCCTGTTTTTATTTTAGTCAGCCCAGAAAGAAATGCACTCTCTCTTATAAAATTGCTTGCATTGATGTGATCTGAATGTCTGTCAGATGGATACGGTGCGAATAATATTTTTGGTTTAGTTTCTCTAATTACTTTTATCAGCTTCTCCCGATTTGCTTTTGTGTTTACGATGTTGCCGTCTTTCATCCTCAGGTTTGTTCTGTAATGAATTCCCATAACCTTCGAAGCTGCCTCGGTTTCTTTCTTCCGAGTCTGCAGGTTACCGCGTGTACTCAGCTCTCCCTGCGTAAGGTCAACAACCCCAACCTTCTTGCCCTCTGTCACAAGCTTTATGGCAGTTCCTCCTGCTGTGATTTCAATGTCATCAGGATGACTAGCTACAAACAATGCATCTAATTTCACTTCTTATCCTTTTTTAATTTTCAAATTCTAATTCCATTATTTTAAAGTCCATAATATAGTTATTCTTACAATATGTTTAAATTTAAAAAAGAATCTTATACTCATTCTTGAAGCAATTCAAAATTATACTCAACATCCTCTCTAATTCCTCGTTCCCTACTCCCCGTATCCCACCGTCTGCGCCAGTACTATCTTCTGATTCTCATTCAGGTTCAGCTCTTTACTCAGCGGCTCCTTATCAACCCATGCCCTTATTACTGTATTCAGACCTGCCGATGCACAATAAAGATAAACATTCTCGCCTATGAATCCTGCATGCGCTCCCGAATATATTTCCTTATCCGACCCACTTTTTAGTTTTGAATAATCCGAAACATAAACAAGGTTCACGGGCGCCGTGTAAACAAAATCCTGTTTACCTGCTAAAGTCCGTAAATCCTTGCCTGATACCTGCTCAAGCAAATGCTCTTCCGCTAAATACTTGTATGCCCCCGTCTCAAGTATTACGTAAACATCCATCGCCTGTGTATTGTTTGCAGTCGGTGCTGTTCTCTTTCCGCTTTCTTCTCTGCTAATTCCGAATGCAGCCCATAATAAATTCGACAGCGTCTGGTCGTCAAGCTTTCTCGACGAATAAATTCTTTCCGATTGTCGTTTCTTAAGTGCCTCCATCAAAGGCATTCCGCCGGTTGTTTCTGCCGGCACTAATTTGATTTTCTCAATGGTCGTCCTCGGTGCTTCCGTAGGCTCTGTTCTCTTTATGCTAAACGAAATCACCATCACACCAGTAATCAATGAGGCAAGAAAAATAAGTGTAATTTTCATAATGAGTAGATTTTGTTTTATGTAAAATACGGACAATATTTAAATTCTGAAATGTAAAAAATAACACCAAGCCCTGCCGGGCAGCAGGGTTGGTGAAGGGTCTAGGGTTTTGATTAGATACTTAAATTTCTTTAAGTATAATCGATTAGCCTTTCGCTGAATGTAATATCATACGAAAGTATAAGAATTTGGAAAAATATTTAACTATTTTTAAGATATATTTCATCAGACTGGAAAAACAGATAAAATACGCTATTTTACGCAGAAATGTGAAGAATGCAAGGATTAAAATTTCTAACGACTTGAGCGTGACAGCAATCGTGCCGCTTAATTATGCAGTTAATAGAATTGACAGCCTGATAAATGATAAACAGCGCTGGATAACAAAAACTATAAACCGCTTGAAGCAAAACTCAAAATCCATCGAACTTTCTGAGAATCAAATTTTTCTTCTCGGAGATGTATATGAATTTACACTCGACCCATCCTTGAAAAACAGAGTTCTCATGTTCAGCGGTTCGAAAAAGATTAAATCGGGTCTCAATCTGACTGCAGACAGAGAACTGCTGAAAATTTGGTATAAAGACTTCGCAGGTAAATATATAAAACAAAGAGTTTCTGAAATCGCAGATCAGAATGGTTTCGATTTTAACAGGCTTTTTGTACGCAGCCAGAGAACCAAGTGGGGCACGTGCTCATCAGGCAGAAATCTTTCTTTTAACTGGCGGTTAATCCTGTGCCCTAAGTTTGTCTTGGATTATTTGATTATCCATGAACTCTCTCATTTAAACGTGATGAATCATTCAGCGAGATTCTGGCAGACTGTCGGAGGACTTATCCCTGATTACAAGAATGCACAAAAATGGTTAAAAGAGTATGAAGCGTTTCTTTTTAAGCTTTAGTTTTGTTTTGTTGTTCTTGCTGTCATCCTGCGGCGACGAAAAGGACGCGCAGATGCAGTCTTCTTTCGACTCTCTGAAAGCCGCTATTGACACGGTTTCTCATGAGGACACACTTTCTTCCCGCTCTGCTTTTGATAAAATTATTCTTGATTATTCGAAGCAGTATAATGCCGTCTCTGACTTTTCCTCTTTTAAAAAATCGAACTCTTCTGTACCGTCCCTGAAATCAAAATATATTTTATTCCCCGTGTTTTCTTATCAGATAGATTTTATAATGCAGGATGCCTCCTCAGATACTGTATTAACTTACTTCACGGATAATTCGGCTGCATTTGTTTTGAACGTTAGTGGAGGTATCGACAAGATTAAGAAACTCGATAAAGTTAAGAACGGAATCATTCTGTTTAAAACAAAAGATGCAGAAGTATCTCCGAAATTATATCTTATAAAAAGATACCGTGACTTCCAGCATAAAGAAAGAAAAGTAACCGAGTTTTATTTATCCGGCGATGTCATCGAAGCATTCAGCATAAACACTCCCGAAAAAATCCTGCTTGAGAAATTCAAATTGATACAATAGACTAATTTCGTGATGCTGAGAAGAAACCGGGAAGAAACTCCTTTCAAACTGATTTAAGGCTGAATATGGCTGAAGCATGGCTGAAAATGGCTGAATCATGGCTGAAAGTGGCTGGAATATGGCTGAAAATGGCTGAATAAGGCTGAAGTATGGCTGGCCATTAACGTAACCATTATATTTCCTTATAGGTTACAATAACTTGGAGTCAAAGTCTGCTATTATTAAGGCTAAGTCTAATCGCATTTCTTGCTTTATTTTTTATCTAAAATTTACTGACAAATTTGTCAAAAGCCCTCATTTCCTGATTAGGGTCTAATTGGCGTCTAATTGGCGTCTATTTAGCCTTGTGATATTCTGCATTTTTCTCTGACAAATTTGTCAAAAGCTTCTTACTTCATAGAATTTGGCTGTTAAAAATCGTAAATTTAATATTATTCAAAATTTATATGAAAAAAGACGATTGCATTTTCTGTAAAATTTCAACAGGTGAAATCCCTTCTTATAAAATATGGGAAAATGACGAGTTTTTTGCTATTCTGGATATTTTTCCGAATACTAAAGGTATGACTCTCGTTATTCCAAAAGAGCATTTCGATTCTTATACTTTCGACATGCCCGACGATGTTTATTCACGATTTATGCTTTCAGCAAAAGAACTCGGCAAAGTTCTTGACGAAAAATTCGGCGTGCAAAGAACCGCTCTCGTCATGGAAGGTATGGGCGTTAATCATGCGCACATAAAGCTCTATCCCCTGCATGGACTCGGAAAGGATTTCAAAGCTGTCACACCCGATGGTGATGTTTTCTTCGAAAAATATCAGGGTTATATTTCTACAATGCTCGGACCGAAAGCCGATGACAACACGCTTAAAGAACTGCAGTCACTATTTAATAAATAATCGCTTAATACTTATAATGAAATACGAACATCTTTTAATTGAGAAAAAATGGCAGGACTTCTGGGTTCAGAATAAAGTTTTCAGAACTCCCGATTTAGATAAGATTGATAAATCAAAACCAAAGTACTACGTTCTTGATATGCTTCCATATCCGAGCGGCGATGGACTTCATGTTGGGCATCCCGAAGGGTACACAGCAACGGATATCATTGCCCGGTATAAACGCATGAGAGGTTTTAACGTCATGCATCCCATGGGATGGGATGCTTTCGGACTTCCTGCTGAACAGTTCGCGCTAAAGAAACAGATTCACCCTCGTATAGGAGTTGAAGAGTGCGTTATAAGATTCAGGTCACAGCTTCAATCGCTCGGTTTCTCGTATGACTGGGACAGAGAGATTAACACTACAGACGAATCCTATTACAAATGGACTCAATGGATGTTCTTGAAACTTTACAACTCTTATTTCGATACTGCTGAAAATAAAGCTAAACCGATTTCGGAACTTACAATTCCTGTAGCACTCGAAGGCAAAGACAGTGATGATTACATAGATTCGCAGCGTCTTGCGTTTATCTCCGAATCTCCCGTTAACTGGTGTCCCGAACTCGGCACCGTTCTTGCCAATGAGGAAGTGCCCGAACAGCTCGAAAAAGGTTACACCGTCGTACGGAAAGCAATGAAACAATGGAAACTTCGCATTACAAAATATGCTCAGCGGTTAATTGACGACCTTGAGAAACTCGACTGGCCAGAGAATATTAAAAAACTCCAGACGAACTGGATTGGCAGAAGCGAAGGTGCGGTAATAAAGTTTAAGGTAAAAAGTGAAAGCCTGAATGGCGTCAGGGAAATCGAGGTCTTTACTACAAGACCGGATACTCTCTTCGGTGCCACGTATATGGTATTCGCACCTGAACACCCTCTCATTAATGATATAACTACCCCGGATAAACGAGATGAAGTTGATGATTACATCCAGACAGCGGCAAGAAAATCTGACCTCGAACGTTCCGAGCTTTCAAAAGAAAAGACAGGTGTCTTCACGGGTGCCTATGCTTTAAACCCCGCAAACAACATCCAGATTCCAATATACATTTCCGATTACGTTCTCATGAGCTACGGCACAGGCGCCATCATGAGCGTTCCCGGCCACGACGAAAGGGATATGGAGTTTGCAGTTAAATTCGGTCTTGAAATTATTCCCGTAGTTGCAAACGAAAAGTTTAAACATGTTGCCTTCAAAAAGATATCTTCTGAAAGCGGCGATATTATTATTTCAGGCAAGGGGCTCGAAAAGCTTATTAACAGCTCATCCACAGAGTTCTCGCAATATCTCGAAGATGTTAAAAACGGCAAACTGTGCAATACGGAAGAAGGTTATGCAATAAATTCCGGATTCCTTACAGGACTGAAAACTTCGAAAGCAAAAGAGAAGATGATTAAGTGGCTTGAAGATAAAAGTATCGGCAGAAGAAACATAAATTACAGACTTAGAGACTGGCTCTTTTCAAGACAAAGATTCTGGGGCGAGCCCTTCCCTCTTGTCTATTTTGACGATCATACTATTAAAGCTCTCAGGGAAGAAGACCTGCCTGTCACACTTCCGAATGTCAGCTCATATACAACAAGTAAGACGGGAGAATCACCGTTATCTTTGATTGAAGACTGGGTTCATGTTACCGATAAGCAGTCAGGCAAAAAAGTTAAAAGAGAAACAAACACAATGCCTCAGTGGGCTGGTTCTTGCTGGTATTTCCTTAGATACATCGACCCGAATAATGATGAAATATTCTGCGACAAGGAAAAGGAACAGTACTGGATGCCGGTTGACCTTTATATAGGCGGCTCCGAACATGCTGTGCTTCATCTTCTTTACGCAAGGTTCTGGCACAAGGTTCTTTTTGACCTTGGTTATGTTACAACCTCCGAGCCTTTCGGCTCTCTTTACAATCAGGGTATGATTCTCGGTGAAGATGGTGTTAAAATGAGCAAGTCACGCGGCAATGTTATTAATCCCGATGATATGATAAATCAGTATGGTGCCGATTCTGTTAGGCTTTTTGAAATGTTCATGGGTCCCCTCGATGCAACAAAGCCTTGGAGCAATGAGGGTATTGCAGGTATTCACAGGTTCCTTAGCAGGGTATGGAGACTCGTAGTGGATGAAAGAACCGGGAATCTCAACTCTAAAATAGTAGATGAAAGTCAGGAAGAAGAAATGAACAAACTCCTTCATTTCACTATCAAGAAACTCACTAACGATATTGAAGACGGCGACATGAAATTCAACACATCAATTGCACAGATGATGATTTTCATAAATGAACTTTATAAAGCCGATAAGATTAGTAAAAATATTATCAACACATTCATTTTATTACTATCTCCTTATGCCCCTCATCTTGCTGAAGAACTCTGGCAAAGAATGGGTAATCAAAACTCTCTTGCATTCGAAAAGTGGCCCGTGTATGATGAGCTGCTCACAAAAGCATCTCTTATTACTGTCGCATTCTCCGTTAACGGGAAAGTACGCGCGAAGAAGGAAATTGAAAACGACCTTTCCGAAAAAAACCTTGAGCAAATTGCACTCGATGATGAATCGGTTAAAAAACATATATTCGGAAAAGAGATAATAAAGATTATCATCGTTAAGAACAAAATGGTTAACATTGTCGTTAAATAGTATTGGACACGTCCAAAAAGAACTTATACGCAATCTGGTTAGCACTTTTCTTTACAATGGTCGGTATGAGCATGGTTGTTCCTTTTCTTCCGCTTTACATAAGAGATCTCGGAGTCACAGAGCAGTCCGAAGTTGAACGCTGGAGCGGACTTGCATTTGCAGGACCATTCATTCTTTCCTTCTTCCTCACACCTGTCTGGGGAATGCTTGGAGATAAATACGGAAAGAAATCTATGGTCGTTAGAGCCGTTATTGGTCTTTCAGTTTCACAGTTCCTCGTTGGTATGTCGCAGGATGTTTATCAGCTTATATTGTTCAGAATGTTTCAGGGTGCTGCAAGTGGATTTATTCCCGCATCTCTCGCTCTCGTATCAGCAAGCTCGCCGAAAGAAAAATCAGGATACAATATTGGAATCCTGCAAATGGCTATATCCGCTGGCACTATCATCGGTCCGCTTATCGGCGGTATCATCGCTGACATTACATCCCACAGACTTGTGTTTTTTATTACAGGCTCTATGTGTCTCGTTAGCGGCATTCTCGTAATATTCATGGTTAAAGATTCAAATGTTGTCCCTGGAAAAAAGTTAAGTGTTTTTGATAATCTGAAATACTCTTTCAGCAATAAAACTCTTTCTACTGTACTTATCTCCGTTGCATTAACTCAAATGGCTGTGTCTATTACTCAGCCCGGATTTGCACTATTTATTGAGTCTCTGATAGATAACAGGGATTATCTTTCTACTATTTCCGGAGTTCTCTTCGGTGTAACTGGAATCGCAACTGCTGTCTCTTCACCACTCTGGGGAAAGATGAACGATAAAAAAGGTGTGAATAAAAATCTCTTTATCGCAATGTCGGTCGGTGTCGCCGCATTGATTTTTCATTCGTTTGTTTTCTCATACATCCTGTTAATCCCTTTGCGTATTATACTTGGTTTTTGCATCGGCGGAATGATTCCGGTTTTCTACAGCGTAATAAGCAATATCTCGCCAGATGAAAGAAAAGGCGGTCTCATGGGAGTTGCTTCAAGCTTTACTATTCTCGGGAATATGATGGGTCCGTTAACTTATTCGCTAATAACTCCGCTCATCGGACTTCGGAATATTTTCATGTTTGCGGGTATATTACTTTTCGCAAACATTATTTATATTAACTTTAACAGAATTACAAATTTAAATATATATGGCAGAATTATTTCCTACACAAATAAAGAAAACTGATAACAATACTTTACTCATTAAATGGAATGACGGCAAAGTCAACGAAATTCCCTTAACAAAACTACGTGATGAATGCCCCTGTGTAAACTGCAAAGGCGAGTCCGTAATCTTCGAAAGCTATATCCCTATTAAGACACCCTTCAAGGCTGCCGGCTTCTATGAAATAGCAAGCATTGAAGCAGTCGGAAACTACGCTGTTTCAATAAAATGGAAAGACGGACACGATACAGGAATTTATTCATGGGATATCCTCCGGAAACTCTAAAAATAAACTTTTCATTGTACTTTAAGTTATTAGGGTTTCGATGTATTAGTGTTACGGAGTTTTAATGATTTAGTGTTTTGGTGTCTTGGAGGTAGATCTCTTGCTCTTAGCAACAAATAAAATCTCTTGCTCTAGCAATAAATAAAATCTCTTCTTTGCGTCCTCTGCATGCTCTGCTGTTAAAACATTTTAGGTTCTTGCTCTTAGCAACAATTCAATCTTTATCCGTGTAAATCAGTCTAATCAGCGAAAACCCGCGTTCTATTTTCTTCTTTTAATTGTTTTTAAGTAAAAACAATTTCTACTTTGTCTTTTCCTTCTTATTCCCGAATCCCTGAAACACATTCCCAAGCAGACCGCCTATAAGCCCCCCGTAAACAGTCATCATCGACGCATTAGACCTTATCGGGCAACCGTCTGTGCATCCCCAGTAATTCCAGTAAACGTATCCGCCTATTAATCCAACAATCGTTAGTATAATTGTAAGTTTGTGATTCTTTATTATGTTTTTAATCTTTGCCATATTATTTCTTTTAAATACTTTCCCGTGTATGATTCCTTTAATACTGAAATCTCTTTTGGAGTTCCCGTACCTACTATATATCCCCCGCTGCTTCCTGAATCCGGTCCCAGATCAATCACATAATCCGCATTCTTTATCACTTCCAGATTATGCTCAATTACAAGTACTGTATTTCCTTTTTTAAGAAGTGCATCAAAGCATTTCATCAGTTTTGAAATATCTTGATAGTGAAGTCCTGTCGTCGGCTCATCGAAAATGTAAAGTGTGTTCTTTGAACCGGATTGGTGCACAAGATGGTACGCAAGCTTTACCCTTTGCGATTCGCCACCCGATAACGTTGAGCCCGACTGCCCAAGTTTGATATATCCTAGTCCTACATCATCTAGCACCTTCAGCTTTTTCACTATCTTCGGAAACGGTTTAAAAAACTTTATTGCTTCTGTAACCGTTAGTTCCAGTACTTCATGAATATTCTTGTGCGTGCCGTTATTGCCCTGCAGCCTTACTTCAAGAGTGTCAGTTTTGTACCTCTTACCGCTGCAGGATTCGCATTCAAGAAAAATGTCTGCCATGAACTGCATCTCAACCTTTATAACGCCTGCACCTTCACACATTTCACACCTGCCTCCTGCAACATTAAATGAAAATGTCCCGCTGTCAAATCCTCTCCTCCTTGCGAGCGGACTCGCAGCAAATGTCTCACGAATTATATCGAATGCTTTAATGTATGTGACAGGATTGCTCCTTACTGTCTTGCCGATTTGTGATTGGTCTATCATTTCAACATTCTCAAACATTTCATACCCTGTAATCTCATCGTATTCGCCTATCGTGTCTTCATAAAAGCCCTCAAGGTTTTTCTTTAGCGCTCCGTATATAACATTATTAACAAGTGTGGATTTTCCAGAACCGCTTACGCCCGTTACACACGTGAAATAACCTACGGGAATTCTGACTGTTATATCCTTCAGGTTGTTTGCTCTCGCACCCTTAATCGTCAGAAATCTGCTGCACTCTTTTATATCTTTATTTAATTTATTCGTTTCTATCTTAAGCTGTCCGTTTAAATACTTCGATGTTAAAGACGTTTTATTATTTAACAGTTCTTTGTAATCCCCCTGAAATATTACTTCTCCGCCGTTCTCGCCTGCATTCAGACCAATATCAACAATTTCATCAGCTTCCCTTATCATATCCTTATCATGCTCTACCACAAGCACAGTATTACCTAAATCCCTCAGCGATTTCATTATATTAATCAGCTTTTCGTTATCCCTTGGATGCAAACCTACTGACGGTTCATCAAGGACATATATTGAGCCCACAAGCGATGACCCTAATGAAGTCGCAAGATTTATCCTCTGCGCCTCGCCGCCTGAAAGAGTCATTGAAAGGCGGTCAAGAGTTAAATATACAAGCCCGACGTCTATCAGGTACTTTAACCTGTTAAGTATTTCTTCAAGTATTCTTGCAGATATTTCTTTCTTCGTCTTGTCAAGTTTTAGGTTTAAAAAGAAATCATAAGCATCCTTAATCGTCATCTTTACTACATCGAAAATATTCTTGTCCTCGACCCTCACGTACAATACTTCCTTTCTAAGCCGTCCCCCTCCGCATTCACTGCAGGTTGTAAAAGCCCTGTACCTGTTTAGAAGTACCCTGTAATGCAGTTTGTACAGTGCCTCGCGCTCTATATTCTTGAAAAACTTGTATATGCCGATATATTTCTTGCCGCCTTTGAATATGTATTCTATTTCTTTCTCGCTCAGTGTTTTAACCGGTTTATTTAGTGATATACAGTACTGGTCAGATTCGAGAATCAGGTTAGTTAAATGTACCGAATGTTTTGGGGTCGCGAAAGGTGCAATGGCATTGTTCATTATAGACTTGTTCTTATCGGGTATTACAAGGTCATAGTCAATATCCATAGTCCTTCCGAACCCTTGGCATTTTTTGCATGCACCAAAAGGATTGTTAAAAGAAAACATTCGGGGTTCAGGCTCTTCAAAGGTTAATCCATCAGCTACAAAATATTTATTATACTTCTTATCTGTATATTTCTCATCATTAAAAACTCTTACTGTCAGAAACCCGCTTCCTTCATTAAATGCAGTCTCAAGCGCCTCTGTTAATCTTGAAACAGACTCTGCATCTCCGCTGTTAAAATTCATCCTGTCAATAACAACAAATAAACTTCCTTCCTGAGCTTCATCAATCATTTTGATCAGTTCGGAATCACTAATATCATTCAAATCTACAGCATCAGCTTTATAAGCTAGCTTATAAAAACCTTTTTCCCTTAAATTGTTTATATAAGTGGATTTATTGATTTTATTCGGATTGAAATTTATCATTACATAAAGCTTCGCACTGACTTTTTTCGACAACTCTTTCACTATCGAAGCAGGCGAATCCTTCCTCACTATATTTCCGCTAACAGGTGAATATGTATCACCTATCCGCGCATACAGTAATCTAAGGTAATCATATATTTCTGTCGTTGTACCAACCGTAGAACGTGAATTTCTTGATGTTGATTTTTGCTCAATAGCCATCGATGGTGCAAGTCCTGAAATCGAATCGACATCCGGTTTGTTCATCTTCTCAAGAAACTGGCGGGCATAAGAAGAGAGACTTTCTACGTACCTTCTCTGACCCTCGGCATATATAGTATCAAATACAAGCGATGATTTTCCCGACCCACTCACACCCGTAAACACAATGAGCTTGTATTTCGGAATGCTTATATCAATATTCTTTAAGTTGTGGGACCTTGCCCCTTTAACGATTATGAACTTGTTCGGATCGCCCTGAATCTCTTCTTTTTTCTTCCTTTTTGTATTTTTAGTTTTTATCGTCTTCAAAATTGTACAATCTTAGAATTTACTTTTTGCACACCGACAATAAAAGTCAAAAGGAAACCCTCTCACCTAAAAATCTTTGTTTGGTAAGCTATTTATTAAAACAATACCAAAATCTCTTAAATCCTTTAATAATCCAAAATTTTTCATTATTCGTACTCATTAAAGTCAATTCACTCAATATTAGCTGTTTTTCCATATTTTGCTTTGTTTTTCTTCATGCCTGCGTTATGCTTGCGATATGCCTGCGATATGCTTGCGTTGTAATATATCGATATTTACACCCAATTTACCTCCTTTGCCTCAGCTAATTCCCGAATAATCTTATTTCTGATTTAACTTTAATACTTAATTTTATTGGAATAATTAGTTATTTTGTAAGATTACATAAATAATTTTTATTAATTTTATATTATTGCTTTGAAAAAGAATTTACTTCTCTCCGCATTTATTCTTGTATTTGCAGTTTTATTTTTCACCACTTCATTTGCACAGAATAATGCATCAACGGGACAGGAAAAATATTCTAAGGTTAGAATATTAGTCAGATCTGATTATGATTTCAAAAAACTTACAAATAACGATTTGCACCTCGATGGCGGTATCCGCAAGCCCGGTGAATATTTTGAAACATGGTTATCAGAATCTGAAATTGCTTTACTCAATAAGTCAGGCATCTCTTATTCAGTTGAGATAGCTGACTGGATGGATTACTACAACAGTCTTGATAAAATGAACCCTGCTGAAATTCAACAGGCACTGATAATGTCTCAGCAGGACTATTCTGTCAGCCACTCAATTTTCGGAACTATGGGCAATCATTTAAAATGGGCAGAGGCAATCGGTAAACTTGACTCTTTATCTATAGAATATCCTTTGCTTGTATCACCATCTTTCTCTATAGGTAACTCTCACGAGAGCAGACCAATGTGGACAGTCAGAATTACCAAGAATCCTGCAACCCCTACAGGCAGACCTGAGGTTTGGTTGAATGGTGTTACTCATGCTCGCGAGCCACTCGGTATGTCCAACATATTATACTTTGTTTACTGGCTTGTAGAAAACTATAACATTGACCCTATTGCTACTTACATACTTAATAACAGGGAAATTTATTTCACACCTTTCATAAATCCTGACGGATATGTTTACAATCAGACGACGAACCCGAATGGCGGAGGTATGTGGAGAAAGAACCGCAGACCTCAGACAGGTGCTACAGGTGTTGACTTAAACAGAAACTTTGGGACATACAATTTCTGGAACTCCACCAATGGAGGTTCTTCCACGTCTCCATCATCAGATACTTACAGGGGAACTGCTCCTTTCTCAGAACCTGAAACACAAAACTTTAAAACATTCCTGAACTCAAGAAACTTCAGAGTTCAGCTTGATTATCATACTTACGGAAATTATTTAATAAAACCATGGGGCTGGTGCGACCCTATTCCAACTCCGGATGACGCAGTCTTTAATGAATACGGAAATGATATAGTTGCTATTAATGGTTTCCTTTTTGGAACACCATATGGAACTGTTAATTATTATGTACGCGGTGGTGATATTGACTGGTGCTACAGCAATGACTCAACAGGACACGCAGAGCACAGATTCGCAATGACACCTGAAGTCGGAACAACAGGCTTTTGGCCAACTCCGGCAGAAATCCTTCCTCTTGCACAATCTTGTCTTGAAATGAACAAATACATTTGTCTCGTTGCGGGAGATTATGTGGGATTAAAAACAGCTGCACTTAATAAAATATCATACACTCAGGGTGAATCAGGAAATCTGAAAGTCGTATTCAGAAATAAAGGTCAGATAGCTGCTTCGAATATCAAAGTTGAACTTACTCCTTTATCAGGATATCTTTCTGTTCCTACTCAGATTTTTACTAAACCGTCTCTTGGTGTGTTCGTCTCCGACAGCGTAACATTCAATTTCACTATTGGTGTAACATGTCCTACTAATTCAGTGATATACGCAAGACTGCGTTTAAGACAGAATGACACACTAACAATGTATGATAAGAACATCAGCATCTTTGTCGGTAATGGTTTTGCTATATTACGCGACAGTGCTGAGAATGGAAATGTAAACTTTACTACTATGACAAACTGGTCAATCGTAACAAATAAATACTTATCTCCGACTCATTCATTTAAAGGAACTTCTACAAGCAGCGGCAATAATCCGATGATATCTAATGCGATGAATGTTTCTACGTATCCTGCTGTTTATTTAAGCTGGTATCAGAAATATGCTCTGGAAACAGGCTATGATATTGGTTTTGTTGAAGTATCAAGCAATAACGGTACATCGTGGCAGAAAATTGCATCTTTCACCGGTAAAGATTCCTCAGCATGGAAATATCACAGCTACGACATTACTTCTAATGTTAACGGCTCTTCAAATATGAAAGTACGTTTCAGAGATTCAAACGACGTCTCTCTTAACTGGGATGGGTGGTATATAGATAATATTAACATTACAGGTTATCAGATTGCACCTACTGGAATTGGTAATAATAATAACGAAAACATTCCTGTAAAATATGATTTAAGTCAGAACTATCCGAATCCTTTTAATCCGTCAACAAAGATAAACTTTGCTCTTCCGAAAGATGAATTCATTAAGATTACAATCTTCGACCTTCTCGGTCGTGAAGTCAGAGTCCTTGTTAACGAAAACAAGACTGCCGGATACTACACGGTTGATTTCAGCGGTGAAGAATTCTCAAGCGGTTTCTATTTCTACAAAATGGAGGCAGGATCTTTTGTTACTACAAAGAAGATGATGCTGATAAAATAATTATAAAGCTCAGAATTATAAAGGCGGTGAACAAAATTCACCGCCTTTTTTATTGGAGACGTTATCAATTTATTTACATTTAATCTGTAATACTTTTATGATAATTTTGTGACATGATAAAGAATACCGAAATAAATATCAGGAAGATATCATTACTTAAACCCAAAAGCATAATATTTATATCAATCGCACTTGTTCTGATAATAATTGCATCTACCATTTACGAATACAATGCTAACAAAAATGAGATATATCATCTGCTTAATGAATACTCAAGCTCCATTTTACACGTAGTTTCAAAGAGTAGTGAAAGTTCAATTTTCTCAGACAGTGAAATGGAAAGCCTTCTTGCTCAGCATCTACTCGGAGCAGCAAAAAACATATCAAGACTCGACAGCTTAAACCTAATAAACGATGATGTCCTTACACAGATTGCAAATGAAAACGAAGTTTATCGCATTAATGTATTTAATCAGAATAAAGAGAGAGTCTTTAGTAATGCAGGGCTTGACTCTTCTCACCAGTTCAAAAAGGGGAAATACTCTCCCGATCAATATCTTGCTCCTTTATATGAAGGTAAAGAAACTGAAATCATAATAGGACTAAAAGAAGCAAGACTCGAAAAAGGAAACCGATATGCTGTTGCAGTAAGACGTTCTTTTGGCAACGGAGTTATTGTCGTTAATCTTGATGCTGAATCATACCTCAACTTTAAGAATAAAATAGGATTTGGTAAGCTCATTCTCGATATGGGTTCTGGAACAGGGATAGAATACATTCTGCTGCAGGGACCCGATGAGATTCTTGCCGCAAACAAGAACGTTGACGAGCTCTCTAACTTTGCTAATGACGAAAACCTAAGGAAAGTATTCGATACTGAAATAAGTCTGTCACGTATCGTGCAGTTTGAAAGCAAGTCGGTTTACGAGGCTGTTAATCTTTTCAAGATGGATGACAAAAAGATTGGAGTATTCAGGGTCGGTCTTTCCATGGATGAGATTTACTCGTCCGAGACAAGAATGCTTACCAGAGCAATAGTCGTTTCGCTTATAGTCATTGTCATTACTGTAATTATTTTGTCGGTTATTATTTCAAACCAGAACTACAATCTTGTTTCGGAAGAATATAAACGTATTCAGACTCTGACAGGAAACATAATAGAAAACCTTTCACCTGCATTAATTACGACCGACAGTGCAGAGAATATAATAATATTTAACAGATCTGCTTACAAAATGTTTTCAGTAAACGAGATTAAAAATAAAATTGTAAATCTTGATACACTAAATAATATATCCACGGATATTTATTCTATCATGTGCAAGAAAGAAAAACTTGATAACTATGAAATTGAAACTTTAGTTAACGGTGTAAATAGAACTTTGATGCTGAACTCTGCTTCGACAGAAGAAATTAACTCATCGCTAAGCACTTACTCTCTTCTTATCGAAGATATTACTGATGTCAGGAAAATTGAAAAGCAACTTTTACAGAATGAGAAGTTCACTGCTATGGGAGAGCTTGCATCAGGCGTAGCACACGAGATAAGAAATCCTCTTAATACAATAATAATGATATCTCAGCGTCTGGAAAGAGAATACAACAGCAAAGTAAACTCCGAAGATTTTTCCTCCCTTCTTGAGATACTTCATTCGGAATCTCACAGGGTTAATTCAATAATCGAACAGTTCCTGAGGTTCGCAAAACCCGCTAGACTTATGGTTGCAGAGTATGATGTTAATGAATTTCTAAATGAAGTAATTAAGATTGCTGAAGTACAGGCAGCAGATAATGAAGTAAGCATTAAGGTAAATGTTCTGAGCAGCAGGAATATCACTTTTGATTATCAGCAAATGAAACAGGTTTTTATTAACATCATTCGTAACGCTGTTGAAGCCTCACAAAAAGGCGGAGAAATAATCATAGAATATTCACATAATACAAAAGGAAATATATTCACAATCAGCGATAATGGTTCAGGTATTTCCAGAGAAAACCTTAGAAAGATATTTGATATTTATTTCACAACAAATAACAACGGAACGGGAATGGGTCTCAGTATCGTGAGGCAGATTATTATTCAGCATAATGGAACAATAGAAGTAGAAAGCGAAATAAACAAGGGTTCTAAATTCATAATTACTTTACCATAATGGATACAACAGTATTAATAGTTGACGACGAAAAAGCACAAAGACAGGTGCTGGCGGGCGACCTCAAAAGCCGGGGTTTCAAAGTTCTGGAAGCAGATTCAGCCGAAACGGCATTGGAAGTAGTTCGGAAGAATATAATTGATGTCATTCTCTCTGACCTTAAAATGCCGGGGGCATCCGGAATAGACCTTCTTGCAAACCTCAAGGAAATTAATCCAGATATATCGGTAGTTATTATGACTGCGTACGCATCGGTTGAGACTGCAGTAAAAGCTTTAAAGAACGGCGCCTATGATTTTATAACAAAACCATACAACCTTGATGAAATAGAACTCGTTATAAAGAGGATTATTGAAAAGAATAACCTCAAATCAGAATTGAAGTTTCTAAAAGAACAGCTTGAATTGAGCAATAAACTTGAAGGCGTTCTTACCAACTCACTTAATATGAAAAGAGTGATAGATGTTGCCGCAAGAGTTGCTTCGTCAAAAGCATCGGTACTAATTCTTGGCGAAAGCGGTACAGGCAAAGAAGTTCTTGCTCGAGCTATTCACTACGCGAGTAAGAGGAAGGATAAATTGTTTGTACCCGTTAACTGTGCAGCACTGAACGAAAACCTTCTTGAAAGCGAATTATTCGGACACGAAAAGGGAGCGTTTACTGGCGCGGAAAAGTTGCACAAAGGAAGATTTGAGATTGCTGATGAAGGCACAATATTCCTTGATGAGATAGGAGACCTGCCTATGCATCTGCAGGTAAAACTCCTTAGGGTTCTTCAGGAGGAACAGTTTGAAAGAGTTGGAGGTGCAAGTACGTTAAAAGTTGATGTCAGAATTATATCAGCAACAAACAAAAACATTGAGGACCTTATAAAGGAAGGCAAATTCAGAGAAGATCTTTTCTACAGGCTTAATGTAGTAAACATACAGCTACCGCCGTTAAGAGAAAGAAAAGAAGATATTACATTACTGATTTCTGAATTTTTAAAGAAATACTTAAAGGAAACCGATAAGACAAAACTTGAGTTTTCCAAAGAAGCTCTCGACTTGCTGATGAAATACAACTATCCGGGTAATATTCGAGAACTTGAAAACATCGTCCATCATTCGATAGTTTTGTCACGAAATGAGATTATCACAACAGATGATATACCAATCGGAATAAAAGCTCCAGGAAGCGAAAAAGATTTGAATTCTTGCTTTGAAGAAGGAACATCCCTTACCGAAAAAGTTGAATTACTTGAAAGGACACTGGTAACCAATGCACTGCAAAAAACTAATGGCAATCAAACCGCAGCAGCAAAACTTCTCGGTATATCCGAAAGAAATCTCAGATACCGACTTGAGAAGTGGGGTGTTAAGGGAAAATCTTAGGCACGTATTTTGCTGAATAAGATGTAACTTGGAATACTTTAAAAGAAATATTATAATTATATTTGTATTATCTGCCTTAATATTCTCCTGTAAAACAGAAAATATAGATGTAAAAGGCAGAGATAGTACAGTGGTGAAAAATGATACTGTCGTTAAGCTTGTTAATGATTCTATTACTAAGGAGACTGTTAAACCCGTTAAAAAACAGACTATTAAAAAACCTGATTATATTCCGCCTGAGGACGGAGGTATTAATGAGAAATGGTCGAACAACAGGAATAAAGTTCTTATGCGGGATAGTAATTGTTATTTTGGAAAAGGACTTCAGAAAAGACACAGGTACAGAGGAGGCAGGCAAAATTAGCAATGAAGCGTCAATAATGTCGAAATTATACAAATATTATAAATTAAGTGGAGGTTAATTTTTCTTTATTAAAAAGCTTTTTATTTTAATGTTTGCTGTTTTATCATTTATAGCGATAAATGTTAATGCACAGCATTCAATCGATTCAACAGAAATCACTTCAAGCGTACCTGAATTGTTAGAATTCCATGATGTCATATATGTTATCTGGCATGAAGCATATCCCTCAAAAGATATCGCGGCTTTAAAAGGCATGGTCGAAAAGATTAAGCCATACATGGAAAGAATCAACAGCGCAAAACTACCGGGTATTGCCCAGGATAAAGATTCAAAATGGAAAGAAGGATTGAAAGTTCTGAACGCATCAGCAGAGAATTATTATAAAACTGCAGAAGGTGCAGATGATCAGGCAATGCTTGATGCCGCCGAAAAACTTCATGCAGATTTTGAAATGATGGTAAGAGTACTAAGACCTGTTAACAAAGAAGTTGATTCATACCATAAAGACCTTTATGTTATCTTCCATAAATTCTATCCATCAAAAGATTACAAATCAATTGAAGGATTGATTGACGGGATGATAACAAAAGCAGAAGCATGCAATACTGCAAAGCTCCCGAAGAGACTGGAAGCAAAAACAGATGACTACCAGAAACTTACAAAGGAATTAGTTGAAAAGACCGCAGCACTCAAAGATGCATTAAAAACAAACGACGGAACAGTAATAGACAAAGCAATTGACGACATGCATTCAAAATACCAGGACGTAGAAAAACTTTTTGATTAAATAGATATTGTTTTACAAAGGGTTTCTCAAATTAAAGGGAAACCCTTTTTTATTGTAATAAATATCTAAATTTATTAAATTACAGTGAATCATAATTCAATTTAACTACCACATCGTATGAGAAAAAAGGAAGGTAACAAAGAAATAGATATCATTAACGCTGCTATTCTTGTGTTTGCCACAAAAGGCTTTTTTAACGCAAAAATTTCCGAGATAGCAAAGAAAGCAAAAGTTTCTGTAGGCAGTGTTTATGTATATTACGAAAGTAAAGACTATATTCTATACAAGATATTTGATGATGTATGGGGCAGTCTATATCACAAGTTGAAAGATACTGTAGCACGTAAGGACTTATCGATAGAGAAGAAACACGATGCATTAATCGATATGATATTCGATACATTCACTGAGAATTCTTCCATAGCGATTGTTATTGCACATGAACAGCAAAGACTTATTACGCGCAATCCAAAAGAATTCACTCCATATTATGAGAAGTTTAATCTTCTGGGCAACAAGATTATCAGGGATGGAATAAGACTTAAAGTGTATAATAAAGATATTAATCCACATATATCCAGCTTGTTTTTACACGGCGCCTTCAGGGAGTTGATTAACTCATGGGCAAACAATCAGAAAATGTTTTCTCTTAACACGATAAGAAAGAACATTAAATCATTGTCGAAATTCGGTTTGCTTAAACACAAATAATATCACTACGGAGAAGGTTACATTCTCCAAAGATACTGGAGTTTCAGGAAGTACTGTCTGTCTGTAAGGACATGTTTTGATATATTCCCCTGAGCCATAAGCTCATTATAATCGTAAGTTGATCCTACATAAAATATTGTGAACGGATTAATCTTGTAGCTTATCAGCGGCGAGAAATTGAAGTTTCCCGAGAATGTGTCGTACTGAAATACAAGCCTTGCAGAAAGGCTTTTCGTAACTTGTATGTTTGTTTTGTTTCTGAATATATAGCCTGCATATATTTTTTCACCACCGAAGGCTTTTAGCAGTTCGTAATAGATGTATGAATTTTCGAGTGTTAACCTGTCTATTGGTTTTATGGTACCCCAAAGTTCAAGGTTGTTTAAGTATCCTATGTATGAATCATCCTCTCTTACAATTGCTTTCCCGGTTGATGCATAGAAGCCGCCGCGCAGCCAGCTGAATGTCGAGAAATCCAGATTCATATTAACTCTTCGAGCTCCTTCATGAAACTTCCCTCCGAACCATTCGTTATTCACCATATAGAATCCTATGCTTGTACTAATCTGCAAAGGAAGCCTGAACCATATATTCGCATTCGCAAACTGCTCTTTGATTCTGCCGTCATAATCATACCTGAGATAACCATATACGTACGGCTGAATTCTTTTAAGGAATTTCCCGTCAGGGTAGAGCATATAGGATTGTGATGTTTGAATTGTTCTGTAATCGTTATTTGAATTGAATCCATCGTCCTGTCTTGAAACGGGAGAAGCATCATTATAGCCGATACTGAAATTCCAGTGGCGTGCACTTCTATCGAAAGTTACATAATTAGAGAAGCCCGCAAAGTATTCACCGTCAAGTGCTGCTGTGTATTTGCCGTTATCAAACTTGTTTGGGTTGTCATAATCAGGATAGTTAATCTCTCTTGTGAAGAGCCGCAGAGATTGGAATGTAATTGAGTAGTTATCAAGGAACCTGAAGTTCCCGTCAAACCCAAATACCCGATTGTAACCATCGACATCGAATGCTTGCTTTGTATCTTTATTAACTTCGCGGTCAGTGAATATTAATCCAACGTAAGAATCATTAGTTCCGACTGATTGTTTTAGTCGTAATATATTTGATGTGGACGTTCTGTTCGATGCTATGAAATCGCTGTACTCCTGAAACGGCATTATGAACGGTGTGTTCTGGTCATAAGCCACAGTATAGCCTACGTCAGTTCTTCCTATCTTGCCTGTTAGTTTGAAAGCAAACAATGGATTATTTATTGAGCGTGTGTAAACAACATCCATCGGTGATTTAAAGATATCATTGCCTTCTATGAAGAATGGTCTTTTCTCAGGATAAAATAGTGCGAATGTGTTGTTCACATCGACTTGCGCTGCGTCGGATTCGACCTGAGAGAAATCGGGATTAACAGCAAGGTCAGATGTTAGGTTTGAAGTGATACCATATTTTACGTTTACTCCGAACTGTCCTTTTATCTTTTCGTTATTAAATTCGGAATCGGCATTTTCGTAATCGGAAATCGAACCTTTTTGCGAACCGAGTGCGTAAGGAAGTACTTCAAGATTGTTACCGCCCTTTATATTTTTGATTCCTGACATTCTTGCGGCTCGTGTGTAAAGGGTCGGGTCATCGCGGGAAATAGGTGACCACGAAAACTGCTCGCGATTTGCTCTTGGATGATTTCGGAATAAAAGGAAGTTCCACATTTGTTCAGCCTTGTTTGGAAATCTTATACTTTTGAATGGAATAACTATTTCCGCTGTCCACATATCCGAATGTATTTTTGCATTTGAATACCAAATTGCATCAAAGGTTTCATCTTCGCTGCCGGGCGCATTCCACATGAGGTCTGCCTGAATGCCGTATGGATTAACAATTAGTTCATAAGCCTCTTTCTTTTCGCTGTAAGTATCAAAGAAGAATCCCACCCAGTCATCGCTGAAAATCATATCACGTGAAGTGAAGGTCTTTCGAATGCTTTTAATATCAGATTCATAACTTTTAAAACCGATGTAAATATTTTCATCGTCATAGAAAACAAAAGCCTCAGTATTGACAGAAGGTTTTGTGTTATCGCCCGGCTCAACTTCGCTGAAGTTTTCAAACTTTTGTGCTTTCAGCCAGGCAGGCTCGTCAAGGTTCCCGTCAACTTCAATCTCCGAAGAATTAATTCTCGGAACGCTTACGTCAAGGTTTTTATTTGGCTTGAAGGAGGTGGTATCAGCAGTCTGTAATGTATCAATCGTATTCTGTGAATAACTAATGCTAACGATTACAAAGTATATTGTTATAAATAGTAAAGACCTCAATAATATTATTTGTTGTTTAGAAAAAAACACTTACTAATAATAACGAAGATGGTACTCAAAGGTTTCATGAAATGGGAATATTATTTAGGTCTCCGCTAAAATCTTCTTGATATTTTCGTAAGAAAAGGTGAAATTCCTTTGAATTGTATGAACTTATAAGGTCATTTTGCTTAAAATTTCGTTACCGAAGCGACATGCACGGACGTGTTAGCTTGGTAACCGTTACCGAGGCGACATGCACGGACGTGTTAGCTTGGTAACCGTTACCGAGGCGACATGCACGGACATGTTAGCTCGGTAACCGTTACCGAGGCGACATGCACGTCCATGTTAGCTCGGTAACCGTTACCGAGGCGACATGCACGTCCATGTTCTCGTAAAACAGCCCAAAATCGATGTTTTGTCTGTAAAAGTTCGATTCTGCGGGATTTTTGCGGTTTGCAAGCGGATGGATGTAGTTTTACTTCAAAGCGATGCTGAAAGCTGCTTTTTGGCTGCTTACGGAAAACGATTGCATTTTGATAGGTTTTTGTTACCGGATATAGCGGTTTTACTGAAAATTTATCAAATTTAGCGGACTTTTGGTATAAAAGGGATGATTTTTATCAAATATTGCCTAATGTTCGCTCAATTTGTCGGCTCTATCTGCCATTTTAAGCTTCTCGATTATCTCATCGAGGTCGCCCTGCATGACATCGGTGAGATTGTAAAGGGTAAGCCCTATTCTGTGATCGGTAAGTCTGTTTTGGGGGAAGTTATACGTTCGAATCTTCTCGCTTCGGTCGCCGGTTTTCACCATTTCCTTTCGCTGAGAGCTTGTTTCTTTGGTACGCTTTTCAAGTTCCAGTTCATAAAGCCTTGAACGCAAGACCTTCATCGCTTTAAGCTTGTTCTTTAGCTGCGAACGTTCGTCCTGACAGATGACAACAAGCCCTGTCGGATGATGTGTAATGCGAATAGCGGTTTCAACCTTGTTAACATTCTGACCGCCTGCGCCGCCTGAACGGTAAACGTCTATCTTCAGGTCATTATCATTTATCTCTACATCAAAATCTTCTGCTTCGGGAAGCACTGCAACTGACGCGGCGGAGGTATGCACCCGCCCGTTAGCCTCTGTCTTGGGCACACGCTGAACTCTGTGCACGCCGCTTTCATACTTCAGCTCGCCGTAAGCACCTTTCGTGATAACGTTAACGACAGCCTCTTTCAGCCCGCCGGGAATTGAAGACTCGCTGTAATCAATCACTTCAACTTTCCAGCGCTTCACTTCAAAGTAACGAGCATACATCCTGTAAAGCTCGGCAGCAAAAAGCGATGCCTCGTCTCCGCCGGTGCCGGCTCTGATTTCCAGAATAGCATTCTTCTCATCGATGGGGTCTTTAGGAACAAGCAGCTCTTTTATCAGGTTCTCCGAGTCAAGCAGCACGGGTTCAATCCGTTCGACTTCCTCTTTTGCAAGCTCCTTCAATTCAAAGTCTCCCGAGTTATACATCAGGTCTTTATTCTCGTCATATTCTTTTTTCAAACTGAGATAATTATTATAAGCGTTAACAATTTCGGTCAGGTCGGAATACTCCTTTGAAAGCTTTCTGAATTCATTCTGATCGTTAATCGTTTCAAGCTTGGACAGAAGGTCGGAAATCTCCTTGTACCTGTCACTTACTTTTTCAAGTTTATCAAACATAATATTAATTATTAAAAAACTTAGCCCGTGAGTGTAACAGACTAAGCCTAATTTTCAAAAATACACAAATCCGTCATCTTAATTAAGACAAATAATAATCTATTAAACTTATAAGAACATAAAAGTGAAGCCAATCTGCACGCCGCCAACGTTAGTTATCTTCTTATCCTTCAAACTGTAAACGTCGGGACCGAGCACGGGGATGTAATAGTACTCAAATGTAATTCCCAAGCCGATGCTTTTCGATTCATAATACTCAATACCTACGCCGCCGTAAACGCCTAAGCCGTAACTCGTCTGCGCGTATTTAAACGAATCGAAGAAAGTCTTTGAATAAGGAGAGAAAAAAATCAAAGTCGGTGCTATGCCGCCCTTAATCAAAGGTTTGAAGTTACCTTCAATATCGTCGAAGAAAATATTGTGTTTAAGTCCGATACTAAGCGTGCTCATGAAGACCCTGTTTTCTTTGCCTCTGATGATAGAGTTGCCGTAGTAATCGTAATACTCGACTTCGCTGTTGTCAGTAACGCCCGAGATAGAAAGTTTGAAATTCAAGTCCGTAGTTCTTGCAAGCCTTGACGAAAAAGTTCCGCTAAGTCCGAAACCGTTATCGGAATAGAACATACCTATAGCCCAGTTGTTATTTGAAGCCGCAGGATTTATGTCAGTCTTGTTCACCGGTTTAACTTGTGCGAATGCAGAAGTAAACTGAAATAAAACAAGCATAACAGATACAATAAATACCCTCATAATTTTAAATTGCATATAGTAACATATTTGATTAATTTTTAAAAATAAAGTCTTAATTAATCTAATAGTATTGACAGAGAAAAGGCTAAATAAGTTCAGAGAGGTTGTTTCGAAGAGGCAGAAATATCTTACGCTTGTACTTGAGAACCTGCATGACCCGCACAACGTAAGTGCAATACTGCGAACAGCAGAATCCGTTGGTATAGATAAGATTCATCTGATTTATAACGGCGAGGAGAAGTTCCCAAGGATAAGCAAGATCTCTTCTGCAAGTGCAAAGAAGTGGGTTGAAGTTGTTAAGCACGATTCAGTAAAGAAATGCTTTGCTGAACTAAAGAAACAAAAGTACAAGATATATTCGACATACATGGCAGAGAATAAAAAGAATCTTTCCTTGTATGATATTGATTTGACGAAAAGAATTGCATTGGTATTTGGCAATGAACACCGAGGCGTTTCAGAAGAAGCTAAGAAACTTTCCGACAAGAACTTCCTGATACCAATGGTCGGGATGGTGCAATCGCTAAATGTATCGGTCTCGGTTGCAGTTTGTATATATGAGGCTTTGCGGCAAAGAACAGATGCGGGAATGTACGACAAGTCTGCATACACAGCGAAAGGATTAAAACAAAAATTAACGGGCTACTTAAACAGATAATCAAATTATGCTACCGAAGTATTTTAAGAATGAATTAGGGCTTAAGAATCTCAGCAATTTTTTGCTGATATCGGGTCCGTGTGTTGTTGAGAGCAAGAGTATTGTGTTCAAGACATGCGAGAAGCTTAAGACAATAACTGACAAGCACAAGATACCATTTATATTTAAAGCATCTTACAAGAAGGCGAACAGAACTTCGGGTAAGTCGTTCAAGGGGATTGATTTTGATAAAGCTATATCAATACTTGAGAGCGTGCGGTATGAGTTTAATGTACCTGTACTTACAGATGTTCACTCAGCACTTGAGGCTGAGATGCTCGGCGATATAGTTGACGTAATACAGATACCGGCATTTCTTTGCAGACAGACTGACATACTCGAAGTAGCGGGAAACACGAACAAAGTAGTTAACATCAAGAAGGGACAATTTCTTGCGCCGCAGGATATGATATATCAGGCGAAGAAAGTTGAGGCAGCAGGAAACAAGAAAATACTTCTCACAGAAAGAGGAAGTTCGTTCGGTTATCAAAATCTTGTTGTTGATTTCAGAAGCTTTCCGATAATGAAGAAGTTTGGCTATCCAGTAATATTCGATGCGACTCATTCCGTACAAATGCCTTCAAAAGAGAACGGAGTAAGCGGAGGCAATCCTGAGTTTATAGAGCCTCTTGCAAAAGCAGCTTGCGCAATCGGGGTTGACGGGTTCTTCTTTGAGACGCATCCTAACCCTGCAAAAGCACTAAGCGATGGATCTAACATGATTAAACTTGACAAGATGGAAGAACTATTAAAGAGATTACTTGTTATATTCAGGGCTTCAAAATAGTACTATAATTGTTTGAATTATTATTAAATAGTAAAGGATTATGAGGAAAAAGCATACGTTTGTTTTAATAAAAGAGAATCTTTCGCGAGGTCATCTTGCCGGAATATTTGTTATAGCAATGGCATCGCTTTTGCATGAGTTTACATTGACGAGGATACTATCGGTTTCGCTGTGGTATCATTTTGCGTTTATGATAATAAGTGTTGCGTTGCTTGGGATTGGAATAAGCGGGGTAGCGATTTCATTATTTCCAAAATTCTTACAAAGACCAACGGACAAACTTTTGACAGTGCTGGCGATGATTTACGGAGGTTCGGTGGTACTAACTTTTATTGCTTCTTACTATGTACCGATTGACCCGTTCAGTTTATTTACACAGAAAATTCAGTTTGTAATTATTCCGATATACTATCTTTTAATAACTATTCCTTTTTTCTTCGCAGGGTTGATTATTTCGATACTGCTGACTAAATTTTCGGCTGATGTATCAAAGCTTTACTTTTTTGATTTAGTGGGTGCTGGGCTTTCGGTTTTTGCTTTTACTCTGCTGATGCCTTTAGTCGGCGGGAATGGAATGATAGTGTTTATTTCTGCATTTGGTTTTCTTGCAGCATTGTTTTTCAGTATTGACAAGCATAAGAATCTTGCTCTTTTATCAGGAGTGCTGATGGTACTTGTGTTTGCTTTTTTAATAAAGAAGGATGAAGTACTGAAAATAAGGATAACGCCTAATAAGATTTACGCGAACTATATAGCAGAGAGGCCTGACCTAAATCAGTTCTCGGCATGGAATACGATTTCAAAAGTTGACGTTATGAGGGAGGAGGATGATTCGCCTGACGGATACAACTTAATGCTGGCGATACTTGACGAAGGAAACGCAACCACAAACATTCCAAACGTAAGGAAGATGCCTCCACCGACAAAGCCTTCGGACGCTTCAAATCTTGCATTTGTGACGAAGGATTCTGCGGATAAGGTTTTTATAGTCGGTTCGGGCGGGGGCGGAGAAGTTCTTGTAAGCATGTACTATTCAGCGAAGAAAGTTATTGGTGTTGAAATAAACGGAATACTGAACGACCTCATCAGCAATACACTTGCAGGGTGGACGGGACCGCTTATAAAGAACAATCCGAGAGTAGAAATTATCACTGACGATGCGCGTTCGGTTTTGAAGAGAAGGAATGAAATATTTGATGTTATAATATCGGCGCATACTATATCAGCATCGGCGGTTTCGAGCGGTGCTATGTCGATGGTGGAAAATTTTATAATGACTAAGGAAGCTGTAAAGGACTATCTGAAGCATCTTGACAAAGATGGAGTACTTTACATATCGAGACCTGAATCGCAGCTGCCGAAGCTCATCACAACGCTGAAACAGGCGGGCAAAGAATTAGGAATAGAAAACGATGAGTTTAATTACGTAGTATTCAAAAGACCGGCTTCTGACTTCGAGGTAACGAACAGCTATTTAGCGGGAGTTGTTTACAAGAAGAATGGTTTTGATGTACTTGATATGATAGAAATGCGGAATGAGGCATCGTCACTTGGGCTTGATATTGAATACGACCCGCTGACGATTCAGGAAAACGTTTACAAGACTCTTGTAACTTCCAAGAACATAGAGCTTGACATAGCGAAGAATCCCTCGCTTTACTCCCCTGCCACAGATGACAAGCCTTTCTTTGACGATAACTACTCATTTAAGGATGTGAACTGGCAGACGATAAAGGATGTATTCTCGCAGGATGACAAAGCTATTCTTGCATTGAAATCAAAACCGGTTGCACAGGTTACACTTGTAACGATGCTCGTACAAATACTTTTAGTGGCTTTTGTACTGATGATAATACCATCGATATTCATAAAGGGGGATGCAAAGCATAAGGTTGACAAGAAGTTTTTGATGTTCTTTGCTTTCATTGGTCTCGGCTATATTTCAATACAGATAGCGTTGATACAGAAGTTCACGCTATTCCTCGGACAGCCTGTATATACAATGCTAACAGTGATTTCATCAATGCTGATATTTTCGGGGATAGGTGCGAAGTATTCCGGGAAACTCACGAGCAAAAAGGAAAATATACGGTATATATTTTTAGGTATAGTGATTTATACATTCCTCATCGGAATAGTTTCTCCATTCCTTTTTGATGCATTTGTATCGCTGGGATTAATACTAAGAATTACAATTACAGTTTTAATGATAGCACCGCTTTCGTTTCTAATGGGCATTCCATTTCCGACAGGAATTTCGGCTATTTCGAATGATGACTCAAGAATGATAGGAGTCTCATGGGCGGTAAACGGATTCTTTTCGGTAATCGGAACCGTACTAACGATGATACTTGCGATGATGTTCGGGTTTAAAGATATGTTTTTTATCGCGGGAGTTTTTTATCTAATTGCGCTATTATTTATGACTATAAGAAATAGGATAAAATTAGTAAATTGGTAGGATATATTTGCTATGACAACGAATAAATTTTCACAAATCACACAAGGTTAAAATTAAAATGCCACAAGATCATTACAGGAAAAAAACTTTAGCAATACTTGTTGGAGGCGGTCCTGCACCGGGAATTAACGGTGTTATCCGTTCGGTTACAATAGAAGCAATAAACTCTGGTTTAAATGTAATAGGAATTTACGACGGGTTTGAATATTTATCGAGGGGTGATTCGAGCCACGTTACAGAATTAAGAATTGACGACGTTTCAAGAATACATTTTGACGGCGGCAGTATACTTCATACATCAAGAATCAATCCGGCAAAGAACAAGGAAATGCTGGATGCGACAATAAAAGCACTTACACAACTTTCAGTAGATTATTTAGTAACGATTGGCGGCGATGATACCGCAACGAGTGCGTTGAGAATCGACACATTAACAAAAGGGCAAATACAGGTTGCGCACGTACCGAAGACTATTGACAACGATTTACCATTACCGGGTAACATGCCGACATTCGGATATCAGACGGCGAGGGATTTCGGTTTTCATATTGTACAGTCACTGATGGTTGATGCAGCAACTACGAACAGATGGTACTACGTTGTAACGATGGGAAGAAAAGCAGGACATCTGGCGCTTGGTATTGGTAAGGCAGCAGGAGCGACGCTTACGATTATCGGAGAAGAGTTCAGAGATAAGACTGTTAGTTTTGAAACAATCTGCGACATACTTGAGGCATCGATTATAAAGAGAATGTCACAAGGAAGTACATACGGAGTAGCAATACTTGCCGAAGGAATAATAACAAGAATAGACCCCGAAGAACTTGCAAACCATCCGTACGTAAACCTTGAAAAGGATTTGCACGGTAATATAAGGTTATCGGAAATTGACCTTGGGCGAATAACAAAAGACGAAGTAAGAAGAAGACTAAGAGAAAGAGGAATTCATGCAACGATAGTTAACAAGGATATCGGATACGAATTAAGGTGTGCATCTCCGATTCCTTTCGACTGCGAATACACACAGGACCTTGGATATGCAGCGGTAAGGTATCTGCTGGACGGGCATACGGGTGCGATTGTAACGGTTGACAAAGGACAGCTTATGCCTGTGAAGTTTGAGGACATAATCGGCAAGGACGGAAAGATAGCGACGAGAGAAGTTGATGTAGATTCAGACGGGTATCATGTTGCACGAAAATACATGATAAGACTTGAGAAGAATGATTTTGATGAGATAAAGAATGTAGCGAGACTTGCTTTGATAGGAAATATGCCGACAGAAGAATTTGAGAAAAAATTCAAGTATCTGATAGATGATCCGCCAATTAAGGAAACGAAACTCAAGGAAACTCACAAAGCCAAGAGCGAAAAGAAAAACTAAGAAGTAAACAACAGAGCCCACAGAAATAACTGTGGGCTTTTTCGTTAAATATAATCGATTAGTACAAAAGGAGAACAGATGAAAATCGGAGTACTTACATCAGGAGGCGACTGCCCAGGACTAAATGCAGTAATACGCGCAATAACACGCAAAGGCTTAGACCTAAATTACGAAGTAGTAGGAATTTTAAACGGTTGGAAGGGATTATTTCTTCAATCATATATGCCGTTAAACACGAAAACCGTTGCAGGTATTGTAAACAGGGGCGGTACGATACTTGGTACATCACGATTCAGTCCGTTTGAAGAGGAAAAGGGTGAATTAACATTACAGAACAGAATAAACAATGCGGGGTTTGATGCGTTAATTACGATAGGCGGTGAAGGCTCGATGCACATTGCACAGCTTGCACACAACCTTGGGATAAACGTGATAGGAGTTCCGAAAACGATTGACAACGATATAAGCGGAACGGATTACACATTTGGTTTTGATACAGCAGTACAAATTGCAACAGACGCAATTGACAGGCTTCATACGACAGCAGAATCACATCATAGAATAATGGTTCTTGAAGTAATGGGAAGGCATGCAGGCTGGATAGCATTGTATTCAGGTATGGCTGGAGGTGCTGACGTAATAGTTATACCAGAACATAAAATTACTGTTAATGAAATAATAGAAGTTCTTAAAAACAGATACGCAAAGGGAAAACAGTTTTCGATAATAGTAGTAGCAGAGGGTGCTGAGTTTTTATTGGAAGAATTTAAGGTACACGAAGAAGATAAAAAAATCGATGAATTCGGAAGAGCGAGACTCGGAGGCATAAGTCATTACCTTGCAAACGAAATCGAGAAACTGTCCGGTTTTGAAACACGGACTACTATACTTGGTCATGTACAGCGCGGAGGAGTACCGACAGCATTTGACAGGATGCTTGGAACAAGGTTTGGGATATATGCAGTTGAAATGGCTGAACAGAAAAAGTTCGGAAGGATGTGTGCTGTGCAGGGTGCAAAGATTGTGGATATACCGATTGCGGATGCTATAGGAAAACTGAAGACGGTTGACCCGGATATATACAAGGCGGCACAGGTATTTTTTAAGTAGAACATTGTCACGCTGATAAGGGCTGATTTATTATGAAAGAAATGGCACACTGATAAGAGCTGAATTATTATGATTCTCACTGATAGAGCATAATATTTATAAAGATAGAAGCTATAGGATTTAATTATAGTTTGAATATTAAGTAAAGTTAGATTAATTTTACTTAATTAAATGATTTTCCCCAAACAATTGTAATCTGTTACATATGAAACAGCATTCAGAAAAATCGGTCTTTTTACAGGACAATTCCAAACTACTCTCAAATATAGATTTAATAAAAATGAAAAAGCTAATTTACCTCTTAATAATTCTTGCGTTTACAACCACTTTGAAATCTCAGTGGCTTCCTTCAAACGGACCTTACGGTGGTAATGTAAAATGTTTCTTTTCCCCGAGTTCTGTACTTTATGCGGGTACGGAAGGTAACAACGTAATGATGTCCGGAAACAACGGGATAACGTGGACAAACGCGAGCAGTGTAGGACTCACTAACAGCGTCATAAACTGTTATATACAAAGAGGCACAAACTATTTCCTTGGAACTAACGGGGGAGTATTTCTGAGCACAAACACCGGCTCTACATGGTTTGCAGTAAACAGCGGGCTTTACAATTCAACGGTTAATACTTTTTTAAGCTTAGATCAAAATCTATATGCAGGAACGACGGGCGGATTGTTCGTAACAAGCGATAACGGTGCTTCATGGTATGGGACGGGATACAATATTACAAATCCGAATATAACATCGCTGTTAATGTATAATGGGACTATGTTTGCGGGAACATTTGGCGGTGGTGTATTCAAATCAACGGATAACGGAGCAAGTTTTTCTACTGCGAATTTCGGATTGATAAATCAGAATGTGAACGCCTTGTTACTTTCAGGTACGACGATTTATGCCGGCGCTTCAGCACTTAACGGTGCTGATGGAATATACAAATCAACGAACAACAGTGCATCATGGATTTCTGCGGGGCTGTTGAACATTGGGGTTTATTCATTAATGTTAAACTCATCGTACTTATATGCAGGGACGAACTCGGGAGTTTACCGCTCATCCAATTCAGGTGTATCATGGACGGCATTGCCTGATATCAAAAATCAGACTGTAAAGACACTGGCAAGTTCCGGCAGTAATTTAGTTGCAGGTTCTGCGGAAGGAATATTTCTATCATCGAACGGAGGAACTATATGGGATGCTGTAGGATATTTAACAGAACAATCCAGTGATTTAGCAAAAGCAGGTTCAATATTATATACATCGGGCAGAGGTGTTTACAGGTCAACAAACAACGGCAACAGCTGGTATGCGGTGAATAACGGTTTGCCTTACCTAATAATCAAAGACTTAACAAGTCTAGGAACGAATATATATGCTGCATATACAAATAATAATCTAACACAAAACGGAATTTATTATTCAACGAACAACGGAGATGAATGGATTTACAGATATAATACGGGGAATAGGCATATAAATGTGATAAAGGCTAAAGATTCGATTTTTTATATAGGGTTGTATAATAAAAATGGGAATTATGGATTGAACCGTTCCAATGACTCGGGAAATACTTTCATGACAGTATATTCTTCTGCATTGTACAATGAAGGAGTATGGGACGTGGAATTCATGAATGCTAACGATGTTTATATAACAACGTCTTCGAACATCTTGCGCTCTACAAATTATGGTAACAACTGGATGACAGTATATACAGGGAATGTTCAAAAACTCGAAATTTCAGGAAACAATATTTATGGAGGAGGATTGTATGGAGCAGGTGTCATAATGTCATCTAACAACGGACAGAACTGGACATCGATTGGATTGAACGAAAAACAAGTGTATGATTTGGCTGCTTACGGGAGTTACCTTTTTGTAAGCACGTATGATACGGGAGTTTACATGACAAACAACAATGGTGCTAACTGGTATAACAGAAACCAGGGATTACCTGTCCCCCTTTTTGGCGAGATCCTTCTTTCAGATAATTATATTTTTATGGGAGGATCTACTTACGGTGCATGGAGAAGACAACTGACAGATATTATAAGCGTGAAGAATATATCGACGGTAATACCAGAGAAGTATTCACTGGAGCAGAACTATCCGAATCCGTTTAATCCGAGTACAGTAATCAGGTTCCAGGTGAGAGGTAACAGTGATGTATTAATAAAGGTGTATGATAATGGCGGAAGAGAGGTGCAGACGCTTGTGAATGAGAGAATGCAGCCCGGAACGTATGAGACGGCATTTGACGGAAGCAATCTTTCGAGCGGTGTTTATTTTTACAGGATGATTTCGGGAGATTATACAGAGACGAAAAGGATGGTTTTGGTAAGATAGTTGATAGTTGTTACCGGTTGATTTATTGTCGTTTAATTATAGTATTTACGAAGCTAAAATGTGAAATCCTCGATAGTTTATGTCGGGGATTTTTTATATACAAAAGAGGAAAATCCCTTGAATACTTCAGGTAAGCATGCAGTAGAAACACGAGATGAGAAAAGTGGTTAAAACATTTTTATGTGAAAGGAATAGTGGTGCTGTGGAGCAATATAATTATTAGTTTGCATTTAAAATGCTTATGAATTATTTTTAGGAAATTAATTAATTATTATTGAAGATTACTGAGACTCATCACAGCGGATTACTAACGCGGTTAGGATTGTTCACATCGCTGATGATTGTAATAAGTTCGATGATAGGTTCGGGAATCTTCAAGAAAATCGCACCAATGTCCGCTGAGCTTGGCTCCCCAGGGCTTATACTTCTCTGCTGGCTCATTCCCGGAATAATAACAATGATAGGCGCTGCGACGAATGCTGAGATTGCGGGACTAATCGCAGAACCCGGAGGGCAGTATGTTTACTTCAAGAAGATGTACGGTAATGCGTTTGCATTTCTATACGGATGGAGCTGTTTTTCAGTAATACAATCGGCTTCTATAGCTTCTATTGCTTATGTGTTTGCAGAATCTGTGAATGCTGTAATTCCGCTTCCGCACCTTTCAGATGTTTATGAACAGTTTACACTATTTGGAATATTTCATCCTCTGCAAAGTTTTGGTGTTAAAGGATTAACAATACTGACAATAATTTTCCTGACGAGTGCGAATTACTTCGGCGTTGTAATTGGCGGTACGATAACGAATATCTTTACAGCACTCAAAGTACTTGGGATTATTCTTATTATTATTCTTGGTTTTTCTATCAGCGGCGGTTCAGCAGAAAACCTTACTCCCGTTCTTGAAGCAGAGGGATTTAAGTACAGTTCACCTATGGGACTGTTCGGAGCAATGTTCGCAGCTATGCTTGCAGCTTTCTGGGCGTATGACGGCTGGAACAACATAGGGTATCTGGGAGGAGAGGTCAAGAATCCGAAACGAAACATACCGATATCATTATTCGGCGGCGTGGCACTTGTAATAATTGTTTATCTTGCAATCAATGCTGCGTTTCTTTATGTGCTTCCTGTCGATGAGATAATCAGCTTAACGGATAACGACCACAGTATTATTGCAATTGAGATGATGCGCAAGTTTCTCGGATATGGAGGTGCTATTTTTATTTCTGTGCTGATTATGGTCTCTACATTTGGTACTACCAACGGGACTATACTTGCATCATCCAGGATTTATTTTGCAATGGCAAAGGATAATTTGTTCTTTAAGTCAGCGGGCTCTCATCACAGCAAGTACCGGACTCCGCATCTGTCGTTGATTATACAGGGAATTTGGGCAAGCCTTCTAGTACTTTCGGGTACATTCGATCAGCTGACTGATATGCTCATATTTGCGAGCTTTATATTTTACGGGGCAGGAGCATTCGGAGTGTTTATTCTACGTAAGAAGATGAAGGATGCAGTTAGAGTTTATAAAGTACCGGGCTATCCTATATTGCCGTTTATATTTGTACTTTTTTGTGTAGTGCTGGTTGTTGTTACGATTATTGAAAACCCAAGAGACTCTGGGATTGGGCTTTCGCTGGTGCTAATTGGGATACCGTTTTATTTGTTCTGGAGGAGGAAGAACAAGAACAGGACGCAGTAAGAACAACAAACAAATAAAAACTTTACCACAGAGCCCACAGAGAAGAATAACGGAGCACACAGAGATTAAACACTAATAATTTTTAAGCTTCCCGAGGTAAAAAGAGAAAATAAGTAAGGTTTTATTTTGATAAGGTTTATTTTTATTAATACATTTTGGGGTATAACAGCACAATCGAACAAACATGCAATACCTACGGCATTGTATGAATTAATAGTTTAATTTCCTACAGACCTGGAATCCACTCCGTGGATTCTTTTTGAAAACTTAAACAATCACTGACTTTAAAGTTTATCTATTATTACGAAAACTTAAACAATCGCTGACTTAAAGATTTAATTATGATTACTTGGATTCCTGTACGCTAAGTCGCATCTAAGATTTCCACAGGAATGACAGAACATGATTAGACGGAATAATAGTATTACACGAAAGTGAACTTTGTGATTTCGGGCGGACAATTAAATCTTATGGGAAGTCCTACAGTTCCGATGCCGCGTGAAACGTAAAGGTACTTGCCGTTATTTTCGTACAAACCACTAATGTACTTATGAGCTGCTGCTGCAAAGGATAAATTCAAATCACCGAATTTAACGAAAACTACCTGTCCGCCGTGTGTGTGCCCGCTAAGCATCAGGTCAAAATTTAGGTCGCTCACATCATCAAAGAGATATGGTTTATGTGCTAACAATATTTTCGGTACAGAATCCGGATCGATGTTATTCTGTTTGAACTGTTCGTTTGCAAGGTTTACTGTCTGGGTTATATACTTTGCAACGACGGGATTCGACCTGCCGCCGCTGTCACGCGTATCCTCAGTGCCCATCAGGCTGAACGGCTTGCCGTTAATATCGAGCAGTAGTGCTTCATTCCTGAGCATTTTTATAGAGGTTTCATTTTTAACAACATCATTAATATATTCAACATCATTAAAGTAATCATGGTTACCTAATGTAGCATAGACACCGTGTTTTGCTTTAAGGTTTCTGAATGCTTTTGCGAAAGGTGCGGCTTCGTTTCTTTGAGAATTAGTTAGATCTCCGGGAATAAGAATCAAGTCAGGATTTAAATCATTAATAACATCTACATATTCTTTCATCTGCTCATAATCCATGTAAGGACCGCTATGTATATCACTAATCAAAACTGCGGTAGTGCCCCTCTGTTCAGTGGGAAGCCCCTTAATTTTGATAATCTTATGCTCAATCTCATAACTATGATTTTGAATCGCACCGACACCAGCTCCGACAAAGGCGTAGCCGCTGACGAGCGTTGTCGAAGCAGTAATAAATTTTCGTCTTGACTCGTCAAACTTAACAACCTTCTTTTTATTTCTAAAGTGTTGATATTTTTCCTTAATAAAATTAATTCTTTTAAGCAGAAAGTCACCGATAATAAACGGCAGCTTCATAATCTTTCCTGCTAACAGAAAAAGTCCGATGAAAAAAATAGCTGACTGAAATACGAAGAAGGGTTTTATTATAACTTCATCCATCCATTCAGGAGGCATGAACAAATCAAATGATTTCAGAATCTGTATAATAAACGGTAAATTAAAATACAGAAATGGTGCCCTTGATAGATAGTTGACTGTCTTTATGTCCAGATTTTTTCTTAACAGATATTTTCTGAATGTTTTATAAACAACAAGCTGAAGTAAGAATAAAACGGAAAAGACTACGGTAAAAAATATGATTCTTTGAGATAATCCCATATAATATAAACGATTTAAAACTCTAAATGTTTCCCTATTACAATAAAAAAAGGCTTAATCCTGAGGATTAAGCCCTAAAAAATGTAAAAAAGCTTTATTCTGACCTTCTGTAGAGGGTCCATTCAGTTCCAAGTTCAAGGTTTGTAACTTTTATATAGTCCTGTGTACGGTAATAATCGACAAGAAATTTGACTCCTTTACCATCCTGACAAGTGTAAACAAACCCACCACCTTCAACATCCTCAAGATTGCTGTAATCAACAATAGCAAAATCAACCCACTTGCCGCCAGTTGAGAACTGCACTGCAGTAACATACGTATTGGCATCGTCACAAGTTAAAAGTACGGAAAACTCGCTTCCATCATACGTGAAATAAGACTGAGCTTTAACGCTAGTGTTTAAAGCAAAAATTGCTGCAAAGAGCAAAAATAGAAATGTGGTTTTTTTCATAGTTATTATTTTAATTTAGTGAAATAATTCAAGATTTATTCTTAAAACACAAGATATTCGCAAAAAGTTACAGTTTTATACTGTTATTGACGTATAAACTCAAATATTGAATTTTTGTTCCCGAAATTGATTTGATATATCGTTCATGCCCTTGGCAGTCAGGACTACGGAACTAAATAAATAAAACAGTTGATTTTTGGATTCGTATTGTACTTTTAAAATTAGATTAATAAAGTTATTTTTGAAGATATTAAATAAACTAATAATCATGAAATCATTACGTATTCCCCTATTAGCAGTGTTATTAATTACACTTATTTCATTTTCTGTGAATGCACAAATTGGATACAGTCCAAAAATTGACTCCCTTATAAATCTTATCACAACCCAAAGCGTTGGTCTGCTTGACCGCCAGCTCAGCGGCGATACAACATGTATCATCGGAGGCTCGCCTTACACGATTGCCTCAAGACATTACAATAGTGTCCACAATCCAAAGGCAGCACAGTACATTTTTGAATTGCTGCTGTCATACGGCTATTCACCGAGATACCAGAATAACAGCGCTACGAGTGTAAACGTACTGGCAACAAAGCTCGGCACAAAATATCCTAACCAGTATTATATAATCGGAGGTCACTACGATGATATGCCTTCAGGTTCATTAGCTCCTGGAGCAGACGACAATGCATCGGGAACTGTCGGTGTACTTGAGGCTGCACGTATATTAAAAAACTTCCCTACTGAATACACGATAGTATTTGCTCTCTGGGATGAAGAAGAGCGGGGACTTTATGGAAGCAAGGCATACGTTGATTCAGCTTTT
>JBAYUG010000002.1:0-104652 GCA_041675325.1 Kapaibacterium sp. (SeqCode) | reverse complement strand
TTCGGAATGTCGGAAGGGGATATCCTGAACAGGAGGAGGGCATTCGGAATGTCGGAAGGGGATATCCTGAACAGGAGGAGGGCATTCGGAATGTCGGGAAGGGGTATCCTGAACAGGAGGAGGGCATTCGGAATGTCGGGAAGGGGTCTGCTGTTCAGCAAGGAGGCGTTTTGAATGTCGGTAAGGGGTCTGCTGTTCAGCAAGAGGGCATTCGAAATGTCGGGAGGGGATTCGCAGGTCAGTAATGACCGCCTTTTTCATATATCCGTCTATTCACTGTTTCCTGCTCTTCATATTCTTCCTGCTTTTCCTGTTCTCCCTGCTTTTCCTGTTCTTCCAGTTCACCCAATTAATTGAAAGAAAAATCACTAAATTCATTATTGACATTAATGAATATTCTTCCTATTTTATCCAACTGTTAAAAGTGGATTGTCTATTTGGGAACTACAAACAATCACAAAACTGTTAACAGATATAGGGGGTTTGAAAGAATAGTTTTAAAAATTATTTAATTCTTTATAAAGGGGAAAATTATGAAAAACTTACTACTCGCGTTAATTGCGATTATGTGCTTCGCTTCATTTACTGATGCACAGGTTCCATCTTACGTTCCATCAAGCGGTCTCGTCGGCTGGTATCCATTTAATGGTAGTCCGAATGATGCAAGCGGAAACGCTAATCATGGGACTTTGTTAAATGGTATCACACTTACAAATGACAGATACGGTTATACAAACGCAGCTTATTATGTTGATGGTGTTGATGTCTTACCCGCAAGAGGATTATCTTTGCCGGTTAATCTTTTAAATGGTTCAGATTATTCAATCAGCGTGTGGATGCAGACCACGAATTCTGGTAAAATAAGACAAACTGTTTTTAATTCAAATCCTCATGCGATACAGTTACTGAATTATAATCATACTGTTTCACCAGGTATTATGGGTGGTTGGATTTCAGACGGAACAGAACCATGGGGTATAACGGGTGCAACGAACAATTTTACTATGCCATTATACACTACATGGAATAATGTCGTAATGGTGAAAACAGCGACAGATGTAAAGTATTATGTTAACGGAGCATTAGCAAGAACTCAACCTATCGGTGCTATTGGTAATACTGCTTTTAATCTGTATTTCGGTTCAATAGGTTTTGATGGCGGCATAGGTCAGCATTCATTTGAAGGAAACCTTGATGATATCGGTGTCTGGAATCGTGCATTAAGTCCTTCAGAAATTGATGTTCTGCATCAGAGTACTTTTGCTGCTCCGACTTTAATTGCACCATTAAACGGTTCTTCGGGTATTTCTACTTCACCGAATTTTGATTGGTCGGACGTTCCATTCGCAACAAAGTACCATTTACAGGTATCGGCGGTACCCGATTTTTCAGTTCTTTTAATAGATAAAAATGATATTGCAGTTTCTAATTATACACCTCCTGCACCTTTAGCTTTAAACACTACTTATTACTGGAGAGTTTATGCTGGAGATAATTTCGGCTGGAGTTATGCATCAGGTTCATGGAGCTTCACTTCAATGGCTGCTCCGCCATGGTCACTATATCAGACAGGCGTTCCGTATTCATTGTTCGGCGTTGATTTCGCTCCCGCTCCTAACGACCACATTGGCGTAGCAGTAGGGCAGGGCGGAACAGTTATAAAAACAACAGATGCCGGTGAAGAATGGACTCTGGTTTATTCAAACATTAACATCTGGATGAACGACGTTCAGTTTGACGTAAATCAGCCGGGTGTTGTTTGGGCAGCCGGTATGGGCGGCGTTATAATCAGGTCATTCGATTTTGGAAGTACCTGGACAGTCGTAAGACCGTTTAGTACTCCTGACCATACAATTCGCGGTATTGCAACGAAACCGGGCGCGTTAGGATTCGTATCTTTTGTAGGTTATGCAGGAACGTTCTTCGAAACAAATAACAACGGTGCATCATTCACACAAAGATTTGATATTCCGTTTACAATGCATTCAATCGCATATTCACAAAACTTCCCTGGTGACGGAAGAGGCATAATATCAGGTACAGATGGTAAAGTCTGGAATACTACCAATCATGGAACGAACTGGATAGCAAGAAATACATACCGCTATGATTATCTTAACGATGTTGTATTTTTAAATCCTGATGTTGCAATGATTTGCGGTAACAACGGAACAATCCTTCGCTCAACAAACTGGGGTAAAAACTGGACTGCAAACGTTCAGTATTTAACAATCGAACATCTACGTTCAATAGATGCTCACGGTTCGAAAGTTACGGTATGCGGCGATAACGGAAAAATTATGACTGCCAGCGATGATGGTATTACATTCGTTGACCAGCTTAACGGCGAGAACAGACACTTCTACGGAGTGTCTCTAAGGCAGTCAAGCATAGGTGTAGTTGTAGGTGAAATCGGAACAGCAGGCACGGGTGCACCATTGTACTACACAGCAATGAACGGCGGATTTGTCGGAATAACTCAGACAGGAACAGAAACACCTAAGAATTTCTCGATGAGCCAGAATTATCCAAATCCGTTTAACCCAACAACTAAGATTAATTTTGCTATACCGAAGCAGGGACTCGTTACTTTAAGAGTTTATGACATGCTCGGAAGAGAAGTAAAAACACTTGTAAACGAAGTTAAGTCAGCAGGTTCTTACACGGTTGATTTCAACGGCTCACAATTCTCGAGCGGCGTTTACTTCTATAAAATACAAACAGGTGATTTCTCTGAAGTTAAGAGAATGATGCTCGTAAAATAAAAGCAAGCTTTTAATACATATACTAATGCCCGTTACATTTATGTAACGGGCATTTCTTCTTTCAGCCTAAAGCGGATTTCATTTCGCTTATAGTCAGATAAAATCTGGGAATTGATACCAATTTCTAAAACACGGTTTCCCGTGTGTTGTGGATTAATTTTTTTGTTGATTATATGAAATTATTAAATTACATTATAATTCAATTCAATTAAGGGGGCGGGGAAGGAATAATAATAGATTAGTCTTATTTATTATTAAAATCACGTTTATATTTTATTAAATATAATGTACCGGACACTGTACTATGAAATCGACTTACATAATTTTATCGGCTGTAGTGTTGTTTCTCTTTTCCTTAATCTGGAGTTCAGAAACCATAACAATACTTCTTTTACTCGTCATAGCAGTATTTTCCGTTTATAAACTCTCCCGAAGATAAAACTCATCAACTTCTCCCTTTTTTGATTCCAATCACAAACTTTTTTGACAAATTCGGAAGTGAAAATTGGCGAAACTCACAAGACCAATTAGAGACCAATTAGAGCGCAAGGAGACCCTAATCTGGAATTGAGAGTTTTTGACAAATTTGACAGTAAATATATTTAACCACCAAACCACCAAAGCTAAGTAAGTAATATTTTGTTGATACACCCTTCATTAATAATTACACCAAAAACCAACACTATGACACATTTATTCTCATGCTGGAAATTTAAAAAATATTTTAAGTAGAGCATTAACAATTGTTTAAAGAAAATATTTCCATAAAAAGAAAATTTTATATGTCATAGTTTCCAAAAATGTTGTGATTAATAGTAGGAAGGCATGTAATAGTTTTTAGTTCATAGTTCAAAGATTTTATAATGCAACCTTCTACTATTATATGCAAACAAAAACCAAAATTTTGCCATGAAATAATGGAGAAAATTTTTACATGATCACTTTATGCGTAAAACACTAAAATATCAAACGGGTAAAATTTTTGCATAAGAAATGACGGCAAAAGTTCCAAAAAGAATTGCATATACATAATATGGGGGTATTAACATCTAATGGCTGACCCGCCTTCGCAACCGAATGTTTTTCTTGTCATTCCATCATGTTTGTAGATGGAATCCAGAAATGGAACTACTCTCTTAATCTATCTTGCTCTTATTTTCCATCAACCATCAACTAAAAACTAGCAACTATTAGATCTTCTCATTTCGTGATTTGGTGCTTTTGTGGTATAATTATTTTTTCTAAAAACTATCAACTAAAAACTATCAACTATTATTTCATAACATAAACAGAAATAATTTACTATTTTACAAAAATAAAACTTCGCCATGCATAACTTTGAAAAGGCTTATGATATTGCCTGCGAACTCGTCAATGATTTTGATATACGATTCAATTATGATACTAATAATAAAAAATTATAAATCTATATGAACAAACATAATAATATTCCGTTTCAAAACATTAAATGGGATTCTATTCCGAAAACCGAACACAAAGGAGAAACCGGTACGTCCTTCTGGCAGACTGTAGAATTTCCCGGTTTAAGAATTCGCATAGTTGAATATTCTAAAGGGTATTCCGCTGACCATTGGTGCCAAAAGGGACATATCGTGCATTGCCTTGAAGGTTCGCTTATTTCTGAAATGGAAAATGATAATGAAAATAAAAAGGGGTTTGCTTTGTCAAAAGGGAATACTTATGTGGTCTCAGACGGGATGAGCTCTCACCGTTCTGTTTCAGCAGAAGGTGCTAAGCTTCTTATTATTGACGGCGACTTTCTGAATTTGAATTAGTAATGAATAAAATTCTTAATTAGAAATAATGTGTGCTGAATGTGTTTACGGGAAAAAGGAAATGATGCCAACTGAAGCCTGTGACTATTTCTATGCATGCGAAAATAGAAGGATTATCTTAACCATATTAAAAATATAATGGATAGCTTGTCTTTCAGCCATTTTCAGCCGTATTGTAGCCATTTATAGCCTTATTGTAGCCATATACAGCCATATAGTAGCCATTTTCAGCCAAATACGTAGCCTTAAAGCAGTTTAAAGGATGCATCGTCTCAGTTTCTTCTCAGCCTGAATAATTCATCACAACGAAAGAACAATTAATTTAAGCGGTTTATTAACCGATGAACATCCAAATTTTTTAGTGACGAGGTTCTAAACTCAACTTGGAATTTTGAGTCTCCCTTAGAGCAATTTTGTTTAAGAGATTTGTTCCATTTCTGGATTCCATCTATAATCATGATGTAATGGCAAGAAAAGAAAGAACGGAGATTCCCGTCCTGCCCAACAAGATAGCGGTCACCGACAGCGTAGATGACAAGAAATGAAAGAGCGATTCTACCTGCTTTTCCTGTTCTTTCTGTTATTCCTGTTCTTCCTGCCTTTCCTGTTTAAACTTTGCTAAAAAATGGATAAATTCAAAGTTATTCGGATAATTATTAATTAAACTATATAAATATTATGGCAGAAAAGAAAGATTTCTTACGCGAACAGATTGAACATATCGATATCAAAAAGCACAACGTTATACCGCTTGTTGAGTCGTACAAAAACATGGCATTTCAGGCACGTAATCTTTACCGTGCGTCGCATTATTATGATATGATGCTCGAAGATAAAAATTGTTCTGTGATTCTGTGTCTTGCTGGCTCGCTTTTTTCGGCAGGGCTGAAGAATGTTGTCGTTGACATGGTGAGGAATAATATGGTTGACGCAATCGTTTCGACGGGTGCTATTATAGTTGACCAGGATTTCTTCGAAGGGCTCGGCTTCAAGCATTACATGGGTACGCAGTTTGTTGATGATAACGAGCTTCGCGACCTTATGATTGACAGGATTTACGATACGTACATTGACGAAGAAGACCTCAGAGAGTGCGATTTCACCGTTGGAAAAATCTGCGATGCTCTTGAGCACAGACCTTATTCTTCGCGTGAGTTTATATGGCACATGGGCGAGTATCTTGCCAAGCACGGAAAGAACAAGGATTCAGTCGTCCTCGCTGCTTATGAAAATAACGTTCCGATTTTCGTGCCTGCATTTTCTGACTGTTCAGCCGGTTTCGGTTTTGTTCATCATCAGTGGCACAATCCCGATTCTCATGTTTCGCTCGATTCAGCAAAGGATTTTCTTGAGCTGACTAAGATTAAACTAGAGGCTTTTGAAACAGGGCTTTTCATGGTAGGCGGTGGTGTTCCGAAGAACTTTACACAGGACGTTGTTGTTGCTGCGGATGTTCTTGAAAAAGAAGTTCCGATGCACAAATATGCAATTCAGATTACGGTTGCCGATGAGCGCGACGGTGCTCTTTCGGGCTCTACTCTTAAAGAAGCAAGCTCATGGGGGAAGGTTGATACTACTTACGAGCAAATGGTATATTCCGAGGCGACTATTGCAATGCCTCTTATTGCAGGTTATGCTTACCACAAGGGTAACTGGAAGAACAGGAAGAAGAGGGAATTCTCGAAGATGTTCCCGAATAAATCGGTTAAATTCTAACAGCATTTTAAAAGCACATGAACATTTTCGTGAGCTTTTTTGCTTTATAAAATATTTATTGGCATCATGAAAAAGTACAGGTTTAAAAGTAAGATTATTCAGCATGGCAATATGGATGCGGGATACGTTATTTTCCCGTTTGATGTGAAAAAGGAGTTTGGTGCTGCACGCGTTAAAATTAAAGCTTCTATTGACGGTATCCTTTACCGCGGATCGCTAATGCGGATGGGGATAAAGGAGGGGTACCCTCTGCTGATTATAAAAGAAATACGCACCTCCATTAATAAAACTTTCGGCGATGTCGTGAGCATCGTTCTTGAAAAGGATACCGAAGAAAGAATCGTTGAAGTGCCCGCTGACCTGGCAAAGGCTATCAGCAGGAAGAAAAAACTTAAGGATACTTTTGATAATATGGCATACACTCATCGAAAAGAATACGTGAATTATATTTTAGATGCAAAGAAGCCTGAAACGCGTTTACGAAGAGTAGAAAAAGTTCTTTCGATGATTGAAGAACATATTGCAAATAAAGCTAAGAAGAAAAAGTAAATGTCGTTCGTTGAAATAGTCCTTATTGCAATCGGTCTTGCAATGGATGCATTCGCAGTTTCTGTTGGTGCGGGTACGCTTTCCGTAATGAACGATAGACGCTCCGCTTTACGGCTCTCTTTTCATTTCGGTCTATTTCAGTTCTTCATGCCTGTAATCGGCTGGTTTCTCGGGACTTCGGTCAGGCATTATGTTGAGTCAATCGACCATTGGGTCGCTTTTGTACTGCTGGCTTATATAGGGATTAAGATGATACATGAGAGCATTCAGAAAGAAGATTCAAGGAAAGAAAATCCTTCTAAAGGAAGAAACCTCGTCATATTAAGCCTGGCAACGAGCATTGATGCTCTTGCCGTTGGATTTACATTTGCACTTTTAAGCGTGAATATATGGTATGCAAGTGCTACGATTGGAATTATCACTGCAGCACTATGCGCGGGAGGTGTCTGGGTTGGAAGCAGGCTCGGGATGAGGCTCGGCAAGATTATGGAGGTTGTGGGAGGAATAATATTGATGGTTATCGGCACTAAAATTCTTATTGAACATCTATACGGTTAATAATATTATGGAAGAACAGAAACCAAAAAGTTATACATCGTCGCTTGCAACTCTGACAATGCTTTTCTTTATGTGGGGATTTATTACAAGCGTGAACGATATACTTATACCTTTTCTAAGGAACGTTTTCGAGCTGTCGCACTTTGAAGCAAATCTCGTTCAGTTTGCATTCTTCGGTGCTTACTTCATTGTGTCGCTTCTGTATTTTTTACTCTCACTTACTATAGGTGACCCAATCGCAAAGATTGGTTACAAGAACGGAATCATCATTGGTCTCCTGCTTTCTACAGTTGGATGTTTTCTTTTCTATCCTTCAGCTCAGTATCATCTTTTCGGTTTCTTTCTCGCAGCACTTGCGTGCATTGGGTTCGGACTTACACTTCTGCAGATTGCCGCAAATCCTTACGTGGCAATGCTCGGCAAACCTGAGACTGCATCGAGCAGACTTAATCTAGCACAGGGGTTTAATTCTTTCGGTACTACAATCGGACCCGTCATAGGCGGTTTTCTTATATTTAATTATTTTCTTACTGATGCAAACCCGGGAGCGAACTCTGTTAAAACTCCGTACATTATTTTCGGCGGTCTCTTTCTCGTGCTTGCACTCTTTATAAAGTTTGCACACCTGCCACCTTTTACGGGACACGATAAGATTGAACGTAAACCCGTTGCACTGAAACATTCAAACCTATTCTGGGGTATGTTTGCAATTTTCTTCTACGTGGGTGCTGAGGTTTCAATCGGCAGTAACCTTATCGCTTTCATGAACCTCGATAGTATTGCGGGATTCAGTGAAGAGACGGGCAGTAAGTACGTGGCTTTCTACTGGGGCGGTGCGATGATTGGCAGATTCCTCGGGTCTATTTCACTCAGCGAAATGAAAAATTCAAAGAAATATCCGCTCATGTTTCTTGTCGGGATTGTTCTCTTTATTATAATATTTGCTATCACTAAAACGGATTTCGCGAGCGTCTGGTATTACATTATATTTCTTGTAATAAATTATTTTGTCTTTATTCTCGGAAAGTCACTGCCCGCAAGAACTCTGACTATCTTTAGCTTTGCGACAATTATACTCCTTTCAATCGGACTGCTGACTTCGGGAAAGGTTGCGTTGTGGTCTGTACTCGCAATCGGGCTCTTTAATTCAATCATGTGGTCGAATATTTTTACTCTTGCCATCGAGGGTCTTGATAAATATACCTCGCAGGGTTCGTCTCTGCTCGTTATGTGTATCGTCGGTGGTGCTATACTGCCTCTGCTTCAGGGATTTCTTGCAGATATTCTCGGTGTTCAGAACTCTCTTATCGTTCCGCTGATTGCATACACGTATCTTATTTTCTACGGTTTGTACGGTTATAAAAAGAAATTCAAAGGAGAAGCAATATGATAAATACAGTCGTTGGTATAGATGTCGGCGGTACTAATTCTCCGTTCGGATTCGTTGATAAGGAAGGGAAAATTCTTGCAAAGAGTTCAATAAAAACAGATGAATATGAAAAGTTCGACGATTATCTCAATGCACTTATTTCTGAAATTAAAAGAATAAACAGAGAACACAATCAACTAAAGATAATCGGTTACGGTATCGGTGCTCCGAACGGCAATTACTACAAAGGTACTGTCGAAAATGCACCCAACCTGAACTGGAAGGGTAAGATTGAATTTTCTAAGATGATGACGGATAAGACAGGCGTGAAAGCATACCTGACAAACGACGCAAACGCAGCAGCAATAGGCGAGAAGGTGTTTGGCAACGCAAAAGAAATGAATGATTTTATAGTTGTTACACTCGGCACAGGACTCGGCAGTGGAATCTTTTGCGGAGGTAATCTTCTATACGGTTCGACTGGCTTCGCGGGTGAACTCGGACATACTATCGTAAAAGAAAACGGGAGGCTCTGCGGTTGCACCAGGCACGGCTGTCTCGAGACATACGCCTCTGCAACGGGAATAGTAAAAACAGTAGTTGAAATGCTTTCAAACGGTGGTATTGATTCTTCTTTAAGAAATTACAAAGAAGAGGAAATAACCTCTAAACTGATTCATGAAGCGGCTGTATCGGGTGATAAACTCGCACTCAATGCATTCGAATACACGGGCGAAATACTCGGCATGGCACTCGCAAACGCAACAGCATTCTCAAGTCCCGAAGCAATCTTTCTTTTCGGCGGACTCGCAAACGCAGGCTCTTACATCTTCGAGCCGACTATCCGTCACATGGAATCAAACATGCTCAACAATTTCAAAGGCACTGTAAAAGTACTGCCCTCAGGTCTTCAGGAAAACACCGCCGCTATTCTCGGTGCAGCCGCACTCTGCTGGAATGAAATGGAATAATTTACCGTGAGAAAGGATGGCACCAAGTTTCTTTTCATTTCAGCCTAAGTTCTCTCTTCTTCCATCTGCCGAGCTTAAACCAGATTGTTATTATCACACCCTTCAGCACAACCGTTGAGCAAATGGCTATCCATATTCCGTTTAAGCCCCAGAGCATTCCGAATAGGAATGCAAAAGGAATTCGTAGCGCATTCATCGGAAGCCCCACAATTGCAGGCGGCAGGGAATCACCCGCCCCCGAAAACGCCCCGCTTAAAACTACTTCTGCGGCGGAGAATATTAGAACCGATGCTGCAATCTTATTGTAAACAGATGAAACATTAATAACGTCAGCATCATTGATAAAGAACATTGCGACCTCTCTGCTGAATACAAAAAGCAGTACGCTGTACACCGCCATTACTATCGCTGCATAGCCGAGAATCTTGAATGCAAGTTTTTCTGCCCTGTCAGGATTCCGTGCACCGATATTCTGTCCGACAAGAATTGAGCTTGCGAGTGAAAACCCGACTGTTATCTGATAAGCAAGTGATTCAGACCTGTGACCTATTCCAAGGGCTGCAAATGCTGTTGTTCCGTAATCTGAAACAAACCGCGAGATAAAGACATATATGAGCGAGAAACCGATTCCGTTAATAGCAATCGGCAATCCTATCCTGAATGTTTCGGATATGATTGGTTTGTCAATTTTATATTTGCGGAAGGAACAGATAAGATTTCTTTTCTTTAGAATAAAGTATCCGGCTATGAAGGATAGTGTGTATGCGACAATTGTTGATATTGCAGCGCCTGTCATATTCATAGCAGGTACAAATCCAAATCCGAAAATAAACAACGGTGCGAGAAAGAAATTCATACTAACCGCAAATACCAGAAGATACATCGGAGTTTTAGTATCACCACTGCCTCTGAATATTGCAGTTGACGTTGATAGCAGTGTTATCCCGGGAAACCCTATCAACAGTGTAATAAGATATTCATTGCTCTGTGCAGATTGTTCGGGACCTATGTTCATCAGTGCATTAAAGTATGGAAGTAGTGGTATCAATAATAAACTTAGTATAACAGTGAAGAAAAATGTATTCACGAGGTTGTATGTCGATATCTTTCTTTCAAGCTCGGAGTTCTTTGCTCCCGTTGACTGTGCAATGAGTGAATTTGTACCTGTTGCAATCATCTCCCCAAGTGCGAGGAATCCCCATATAAGAAAGGTTGCGGTCGTAAGCGCTGCCAGCGGGAGTTTGCCCAGCTTACCGACCCAGAATGCATCCACAATTACAAACAACGACCTGACTATCGTCTGCATCACAGCGGGTACAGCTAATTTAAGTATTACACTTCTGTCTGACATTTTATTAGATTATCAAGATATGAATAATAACGGAGTATATTAATTCAAAAACAACTTTTGCGTTAATAATATAGACTTTATCTGCACTTCCGCTATAAACCTATTACTGTTACCTCACTAAAATTATCGCTAAAAACTATCTTTTACTTTATGTTTGTAATAGGTATTTTTTTCAAATTAAAGGAAAAACGTAGAGGGTTGAATAATTACATATTAGACCGAATAATCTCAGATATAGAGAATAAAAACTATGAATCAGCGATATCCGACTGCAGTGAGCTTATTGAACAATTTCCGGATAACATAAAGTTATATGAAATCCGTTCTGTATGCTATTATGCTATAGGTGACTTTGATTCTGCCATTGATGACCTGTCGGTTATTATTCCGAAATTATCGGATTCTCAGGATGATGATAACTATCTGATGAGCCTGTATAACTGGCGCGGCAGAAATTACATGAAGAAAAAGGAATGGGGCTCGGCAGTCGATGACTTCATAAAAGCAATTAACATTAATGACAGCATTCCTGAAGTTCATAATAATCTTGCTGTATGCTACAGGAGAATTGATAACTTTGAGGATGCGTTTATTCATGCCACAAAAGCAATTGAATTTAAACATAACTTTCCCGAAGCTTTTAACAACAGGGCAAACATAAATGTATGTCTGCAAAACTATGAGGATGCAATTTCAGATTATTCGGAATCTATTAATCTGAATCCCGGCAACCCAAAAACTTATTATAACAGGGGAAGTATCTATTATGAAATTTTCAATGATTTAGGAAAAGCGAAAGGAGACTTTCTTGACTCTGTAAAGCTTAACCCTGATTATGAACAGGATATATGCAAAGAATATCCCGAGCTTAAAGTGATGCTTTTTGAAAATGCAGAAAATGGAACGATTGAGTATAATAATGATATACAAAACTTTGATGAACCCGATGAGATAAAAGTTGAAAGATATACGGGAAATGAAGAGAAGAATCAAAATGAAATAGAAGATTTTATATCGAAGTTTGATGAAAGTAAAAAAAGCACTAAAGATTCCACTCCCGAAACTAAGCCTGAATATGAAGAAAATGAAGAGAAGAATCAAAATGAAATAGAGGATTTAATATCGAAGTTTGATGATAGTAAAAAAAGTACTGAAGATTCCACTACCGAAACTAAGCCTGAATATGAAGAAAATGAAGAGAAGAATCAAAATGAAATAGAAGATTTTATATCGAAGTTTGATGAAAGTAAAAAGAGTACCGGAGATTCCACTCCCGAAACTAAGCCTGAATATGAAGAAAATGAAGAGAAGAATCAAAAAGAAATAGAAGATTTAATATCGAAGTTTGATGATAGTAAAAAAAGCACAGAAAATCCCACTCCTGAAACTAAGCCTGAATATAAAGAAAATGAAGAGAAGAATCAAAATGAAATAGAAGATTTAATATCGAAGTTTGATGAAAGTAAAAAGAGTACCGGTGATTCCACTCCCGAAACTAAGCCTGAATATGAAGAAAATGAAGAGAAGAATCAAAAAGAAATAGAAGATTTAATATCGAAGTTTGATGATAGTAAAAAAAGCACAGAAAATTCCACTTCCGAAACTAAGCCTGCGGATGAAGAAATAGTCGTACCGGAGTTTAACTTTAAATCAATTTTCAGCGGACAGGAGCAAACAGATTATTCTCAATTAACAGAAGAACAAAGCCGGGCAGAATTCCAACCCATTATAAGCGACGATGTAAAGAATCTTCATGACGAAATCCTTTCTGATTCAGGAATTAAAACTTCTGAACTTGATATAGTGCCTGAAACTAAGGAACTTGATATACCGGTTCCGAATGTTCCTACATCACGAAAATCCGTCTCTGAGAAAAAGAGCTTCTTCACTTCACCGTTGTTCTTTATATTAGTTATTGTACTTATAGCTGCAGTAATATTACTGACAGTCTTTAAATTTCAATATACGGATGAAAAACAGCCTATAGTTACAAACACAAATCAGGAAGAACCAAAGCAGGAACCAAAAGAAGAAGTAATCGAAGATACAAAAGAAGCACCGAAAACAACAGAACAGAAACAGCCTGTTCTTGAATCCAGAAACCTTGGTTTCATAGGCAGCAAACAATCGTTAGTATTGTTCAGCGAGCCGGACGGTTATTATGTGCAGATAGGCTCGTTTAAGGAAAAGGCAAAAGCTGAAGAGAAGATGAAGCTTTTAAAGAAATACAATATTAAAGGTGCAATCATTGAGGCGGATTTAAAGGAAAAGGGAGTTTATTACAGAGTACGTGCGGGTGCGTTTAAAAGCGAAGAAGAGGCAAAGCAATTAACCACAAAACTTGAATGATAGAAGTTAACTTTGATAAAATAACTCAGCTCTCTAAACAGGAAAGATATTCTGAAGTCCTGAAGCAGGCAGAAGCTCTGCTGAAAGGCGAAAATAATCTCATCGCTAATCTGTCCAACATTGTTTCATTACTTAAATACAGTTTCGATTATTACCTGTGGGTAGGGTTCTATATGTTCGACAAGGAAAAGAATAATCTTGTTCTTGGACCTTTTCAGGGCAGGCTTGCATGCACAAGGATTGAGATAGGGAAGGGTGTTTGCGGGACAGCGTTTAAAGACAAGGAAACTGTTGTGGTTGTTGACGTGAATAAATTTCCCGGGCATATCTTCTGTGACAGTGCTTCAAAATCCGAGATTGTAATACCTATTTTCAGAAATGGAGAAGCAGCCGGTGTGCTCGACGTTGACAGTGCCGACTATTCTTCGTTTGATGATGTTGACAGTAAATATCTTAATGAGCTTTCTTTAATTATATCACGAATCTTTTAAAGTGAACGCGCAATCCCTGATAAATAAGTCGAGAATAAAAAGTTCTTTCAGCAAAGAGCTTTCGGAGAATATTTTCCGCTTTCTGTTTGAAGAGATACGCAGAATAGTTAAAGAACAGAAACATGTTTCAATTTCAGATATCGGCGATTTTTCGGTTGTACACAGGAAAATGCAGACACGCACCGATGAAGGCGGACGCGTTGAAATTCTGCTTCCGCCGAAAGACAAGGTTATTTATAAACCGTCTGAGAGTTTAATCAATAGGATGAAGAATGATGATTAAACCGGAACTTGTCAGAAATATTGTAAATAAATTTGAGGTAGGAGAATCGGAAGCTGCCTTGTTTGTTGACAATATTTTCGTTTCAATGTCTGATGCTTTAAGAAAAGGCAAGAACATAAATATCCCTGAGTTTGGGAAGTTTAAAATAAATAGTAAAACTACCGGAGGAACAAAGCAAAGATACGTATCGTTTTCACCTGTCAGGCAGTTCGCTGATTCTGTTAATGACAATTTCAACAATCTTGAACCTCAGATAACAAAAGCAATTAACTTAAAGAACAATGAAATCCTGACTATTCGGGAATTAATGGCGGATGAGAATGACGAAGATTATCTCTGCTTTATTTTTGATGATGAACCTGAAACTCAAGTCTCTGCTGATATCCCGCCCGATATCATTTCTGTCTCAGACACAAAGATAACGGAATATATTTCCGCAGAAAAAACATCCGATGAGAGCTCGGAAGTCATTTCTGAAGATTCGGGCTTAAAATCAAGTTCTTTTATTGAGGAACAGGCAGATAGCGAGACGGCTTTTGAACTTCCGGATTTGCGAAGAAAGATAATACATGATCTTAAAGATGATTTTAGTATTGAGGATATTGATAATGAAATTACCGGGTTTATTTTAAAAAGGGATGAAATTCTAAATGAATTAGATTCACCGGGTACTTCTTCGACAGTGGAAGAGGCGTTAACATCACCGGAAACCGAACTTTCGGAAGATGATATAATAATTCCTTCGAGTGACGATATTCTTATCCCGTTGGAATCAGCTGATGATAAGCAAATCAGGATGGATAAAACTTCTGTGCCTGAAGATATAACCGGAGAGTTCAGTGAAGATAGTGACAAACAACTGATTCCGGAAACAAATAATGTTGAGTTACGGGTATTTCAAAGACTCCTTTTAGATCAACCGTACGAGCAAAAAGAAGATGTGGTATTGAAAGAAACCGTACATGAAGCTGATGTTAAGTCTTTTCATGAACCCGCATCGCTAACTGAAGCTCTCGATAAACTTCAAACCGATAATGTAATTAAGTATTTGGACAAGGAGAATAATATCGAAGCTAAATCCTTCGAAGAAGTATTTGTGAACAATGAACCTCAGTACGGAATAAAACCTGCTATACCCGAAGAGAAGAAAAAACCTCGAGGTGTTTTTATGAAAGTTGTAATTTATACTTTTCTAATTGTATTTGCTGTCGGAATAAGCTTTATCTTATATAAAACCCTTTTTGAAAAACAGGAAAGCACAAGAATCATTGAAAATTTAAACTTACAAAAACCCGATTCACTGAAAAATCAATTTACAGCTGATGAAAATGTAAAAGGAGAGAGTGTCCTGATTGAGGATAATAGCGGACTTATATTTCGCAGGATTGATTCTTTTATTTACATCGAAAACAATGTATGTAAAAATATTGGTGAGGCTTCCGATAAAGAAGCAAAGCTTAACTCAAATCTCGTTTCGTCCAGGATTGAAGCTTATATGACACTAGAAAACAGTATTCAGTACAGGGTACTTGTCGGACCTTTTGTATCATTAGAAAAAGCTAAACAATATTACGAAGAAAATAAATCTGTATTGAATTCAGTAAAGTAAGCGGCATTACTTTTATTGCTTTACCTTTCTTCTTAAAATCCGTTCAGTTATCGCAGAAATAAATATCAGCACAGTTGTTATCAGGAGTACGTTAGGGAATAAATATGGATTTCGTGAGTAAAATGATAAATCGCTGCTCAACCCAATGTCGCCGCTGATTATTGCTTTCTCATTTATTTGTGTCTGATCGTAAATATTTCCATACGAATCTAAGAAGCATGAGATTCCTGTGTTTCCGCATCGTGCAATCCATCTCCTGTTTTCAATCGCTCTCAATACTGCATATTGTTTATGCTGATGAGTTCCGAAAAGTTTTCCCCACCATCCATCGTTCGTTATGATAACCGAGAATTGAGCGCCCTTTCTCATGAATGAAGCAAAATATTCAGGATAGATGGTTTCGTAACATATTGCAGTGTTGAAAGCAGCTTTGTTCCCGAGCTTAAAAATCGTTGTATCCCAGCCGATCTGATAAGAACTTAATCCGACAGACCATCTTATCATGTCCCTGAAAAAAGGTATTCTTTCCTGATAGGGCATTCTCTCGCTTGCGATGACAAGCTTGTTCTTTGCATATTTCGGGTGCGAGACTCTTTCCTCGCCCGGATTAATAAGCACTGCTGAATTAAAGGAGTCGTATTTCTGACCCGAAGTTTTATTTTCCTTTGAATCAGGTTTTGCTTTTATACTATCGTTGTAATACACAAGGTCAGGCGTACCAATCAGCAGGGGAATATTAACACTTTCGACTGCTTGCTTTATTAAATCGTATTTATCTGTGTAGTAATCATTAAGCAGATAAAACGGAGTCGCTGTCTCGGGGAATATTATAAGGTCTGATTTTACTTCTGCGGTATCAGTTACTTTAAGAAGCTCAACATAGTCGTTCACAAGCTCGTTTTGTTTTGACCCCCATTTCTTCCATGGATTTACATTCGGCTGAACAATGCTAACTCTTATTTTACCCTCGGAATAATTCCTGCTATATTTGCTGTATGATTTTGTTGTAATATTGTAAATATCCGGAAGAAAAAACAGAACAACAATTATTACTGAGATAGAGACAACATCTTTTCTTTTAAAAAATGAGGGTAATGACTCTTTGCCTGCTGATGCTTTTTCAATTATCAAGAACAGCAGGCATCCTATAATTAATGCCCAGAAAGAGATTCCGTAAACTCCCGTTATTTCTATAAACTGGATTTTATGCAATGCTGTAGTAAATGCATTCCCCGCAGTTAACCACGGAAAACTTACTTCAGGAAGTGCGTAAAGATATTCAACTGTAACCCATATAAACGGCAGAGTGAACACAGTCGCGGATTTCAAATATGCTGCCAGTCTTTTTCTCGTATAATAATAAAGAACAAGCGGCAGAGTAAGCAGCGCACTGTGAATTATCATTGTTACAAACCCGCCGACTATCAGAAACTTGTCGGCGCTTTCCCTCAGTCCGCTTAAGCTGATCCATGATACCGCAATCATTTCAAGTGTCAGAAATGCAAAGTAAGACCTGAAGAATACCTGTCTAAAATTTACTGAATTGTGTACTGTGTACACAAGTAACGCAATCCCGATAAAGTAAAGTGTATATATATTGATGGGCGGGAATGCGAGTGCAAGGCACAGTCCGGTGATTATGTAGAGTAAGGTTCTTTTAATCTTCAAATCAGTTCGTTAGAATTTTATACTTTTTGTTAAGCAAGTCCCAGAGAAATACAAATAACATTCCTATTAAAATACCAATTATCGTGCCAATGAGTACGTCGGACGGATAATGGACTCCAACAAATACCCGCGAAACAGCCATCAGGAATGCACCGATGTAGAATGAAATTGAAAACTTTGGATAAAAGTGTGAGAGAAACACGGCTCCTGCAAAGTTGTTTACTGCATGTGAAGACGGAAACGAAAAAGATTGCGTGCATCCTACAAGCAGTCTTACATCAGGCAGTACATTACACGGACGTATTCTTTCGACAGCGTGTTTTATAAGATTACTGCTGATTTGATCACTCGTCGCGATAAGCAGTATAAGCCCTATTGCGACTATTCTTCCCCTTTTCCCTGCGCCTATCATAAGGTAAAGAAACATAATAGCGTAAAATAATTTCCAGTGGTTTAATTCAGTAATAAACGGCATCAGGAAATCCGTTGCAGGGTTTGCTATCGTCTTATTTATAAAGTAAAATATACTGACGTCTATGCTGTAAAGGAAATCAATCATCACTTGTAAATTATCGTTACTGTTGTTGCTGAGCACCCCTTCTTTTCTCCGACAAACCCGATTCCTTCTGAAGTGGTAGCTTTTATCGAAACGTTCATGCAGTTTATTATTTCTGAAATATTTGCCGCCATCTCGGGTATGTACTTTGAAATCTTCGGTTCCTCAAGCAAAATCATTGAATCTGTGTTGCTTATTTTCCACCCGTCCTCTGAAATAAGATTGTAAACATGTTTAAGCAAGACAAGACTCGAAATATCCTTGTATGCAGGGTCCGTGTTTGGAAACTGATGTCCTATATCTTTGTGTCCTGCAGCACCAAGCAGTGCGTCGCACAGAGAATGCAGCAGAACATCGGCATCCGAATGTCCCTCAAGTCCTGAAATGTGGGGTATTTCCACACCCCCTAATATAAGCTTTCTTCCGCTTACGAGCCTGTGCACGTCGTAACCGTATCCTATTCTGAAATTATAATCTGACATAAATTCAAATTAGAACTTTTAGAGTTTTAAAACAATCAAATTTGCAGTATTAATCCTGATTATCCTGCGTTCAGTCCGACTCTTATAACGCCCTCGCCGTATTTCTGCTTAAGTTTATCAAGATGATAGAACGGGATGTGAGTGCGTTTTGTGAATAATTCAAGGTTGCAGGCATTGGAGTCCTCGTGAAGGTCGAAAACCGTCATGCCGAACATTCTTGCAGGCAGGTGTTCATTTGGCTGCGGGAAGTTCTTCAGGATTTCAAGCGCTGATTCATATATAATCCGGTCGTCGTTTGTGTGTGAAGGAAGATGCATGTCCCCGGAGGCATATCTCAGGTTTCCGTATCTTAATACACAGTATAGATATCCCGCAACAAGTTTCTTGTCACGCATCTTCCTGCACAGGTATTCTGCGACACGTCTGACTTCATTCTTTACCTCATTGATGCTGTAAATGTTGTTCGTAAGCGTGTGATGGTGGTTCAGTGACTTCTCGTGAGCGACCTTTTTGAAGATTCCCGAGGAGTCCTCGCCCCGTGCAAGCCGCCTGAAAACAATGCCGTTAATGCCGAACTCCTTGCGAAGTGCCCCCTCCGATGAGTTAGCAAGGTCTCCTATAGTAAAAATGTTCATAAGGCTCATGCGCCTTCCTATCCTTGCCCCGACCCCCCATAGTTTCCTAATGGGAAGGGGATAGATTTTCTTTTCCCTGTCGTCAGGTGTAATTACAGTTAGTCCGTCCGGTTTCTCAAACTTTGTTGCCATCTTTGCGTATGACTTGTTGTAGGAAACTCCCACGCTGCACGTGAGGTTTTCCATTTCAAGTATTTTGTCCTTTATGCGCTGTGCAAATTCCTTTGCGTCTTTGAAGTTCTTCACAAAGTTCGAGACGTCAACAAAATACTCATCAACACTGTACTGTTCGGTGAATTCCGGCGGGACAAATGTCCGCAATCCTCTCAGAAGATTCTGTATGATTATTTCATACTTTGGACCGTAGCAGGGAAGTGTAATAAGCTTCGGGCAAATTTTCTTAGCTTCCCAAAGGCTCATGCCTGTCTCGATTCCGAACGCTCTTGCTTCGTAAGATGCCGTCATGACAATTCCTTTCATACCTGTAGTGCTTCCCACTGAAACGGGTTTTCCCCTCAGGTTTGGATTGTCCCTCTGCTCTACCTGTGAGTAGAAGGCATCAAAATCTATGTGCAGGAATATCTTCGGTTGGTAAAGTCCGAGATGCGGGTTCAGGTCCTTGTAATGAGGAAAAGAGTAAAGCGGCATCAGCCTTATTCTCTTGTACATCGCGTCGTATCCCTGCTCGTTGCGCGGTACAAAGAATGACGAACTAATTTTATCCATATATTACATATTAAAGGTTAATATTCTATGGCATAAATATATATGGTATAATTGTGAAAAACAAGTCATCGGAGAATAATCCTTATTGCGGATTCAAGGGGAGTAAAATGTATAAACAGTAACGGCTTCGCAGCCTTTAAATCAGTCTGTGAAGCCGTATTATTAAATTTGATAGTAGTTTTTCTGCAATCCGTGAAGTTATAAGGCGTCGATTCTTTCCGTGCGGCTTACCTTTCCGCCTTCTTTCTTCTCCTTTTTCACTGCCTTCATCGGGTTTGCTTTAAAATAGCAGTCATAGCATACATCAAGCACCATGTCATTGTAGATATCCACATACTCTTCGTGAATTGTGTAAATATAATCGTCGTCTTCAAGAACTATCTCGAAATCGTAAGTGCCCTCGTCCAGAAGCATATTGAATGATTGGAACGGATCGAGATCATAGTAAACCTGATTCCTGCTCCATCCGTTGTTTCCGTAATCGTATGTACGGAAATATAATTCGGTCATGTACATGTCAGGGTTGTTATTGTAAACAGAGACGTTGTATGATGAGTTATATACAAACTGTTCGCATCCGGTGATGAAAACGGCAGAAATCAAAATTCCAAATATTATCAGTTTCTTTTTCATTGTTGTATCCTTTAACTTACTTTACTGCTAATCATTAGACAAACAGTATTGTAATTTAGGTTTAATTCTTGTTACATTTTATACCTGTTTGATAAAGCTTTGTTCCCGAACTTATTTCTGAATTGATTTGTGTTTTGCTGCGAATGCCGGGATAATGACCGTTCATCATTTTGCACATTACTTTATAATTGAAACAGTTATTTTAAAATGTAACTTCTAAATAAATTAGAAGTTGTTTTCGTTAAATCAGATCATACTATGAAGAATATAAAATATTTGCTGGCAATATTTGCCGCACTGATTATCAGTTTTAATCTGTCTGCCCAATCTGCTGATGAGATAATAAATTTACATGTTGAAGCCCTCGGTGGTACTGAAAATATGGAGGCTGTGAAATCATTAAAGGTAAACGGTACTGCAAAAGTTATAGGAATCGATATCCCCTACACTACGTACAATCTTGCTCCCGATAAAACGTACTTTGAAATGTCAATTGAGGGTTTTGCTATAAAACAGGCTTTTGACGGAAAAACAGCTTGGTCCGTAAATCCTCTATCAGGTTCAAGTTCTCCAGAAGTGGTCGAGGGTGATGAAGCAAAAGGAATTAAGGACAGGGGGATTATATTCGGCAGACTTACGACATATAAAAACGACGGAGCTTCAATTGAACTTCTGGGGAAAGAGAAAGTAGATAATGCGGAGGCATATAAAATTCTCTATACAGGAGCTGACGGAAAAAAAGTTACTTACTACATAAGTACAGAAACCAAACTTGTTGTAAAAGTTCAGAAGAAAGTTATCGTTAACGGATCGGAGTTGGATTCAGAAACGACATTTTTTGACTACAGAAAAATAGGTAACGTAATGATGGCATATGCAATGAATACTAAGGTTAAAAATTCTCCAATGGGTTCTCAAAATATCACTATAGATAAAATCGAGATTAATCCAACTTTTGATGAAACAATTTTTACGATGCCGTCAAATTAATTTTTAATATCCCGGTTTCAGATTATCCGGGATACTTTCTCTTTCATTTCCTAATACTTCACGAATTAAACGTGGAGAAACCTTCCTCATATGTAATGATTTAGCCTTTAATGTAAGTTCAGCGCTGAGATAGAGAAAAATTAACATATAGACCTCTCAAAATCCTCCAAAAGTCACTTTTTTATGTATGCCTGCGATATGGGAATATGCTCGTAGAAGATAAAAAACACTGTTTCTCTCTCGGATTAACCAAAAATCCAAAATATTTGCTGACTTATCATTGAAACCCGATTTATTTGGTATAGGAGTAAATTAATGAAGTCGGGAGATTTCGCGATTATTTCTCTAATTATTTTCAAATAAATAAAAAATCTATCTCATAAATAACCTATTTAAATTGTTGTAAAAACAATATATTTACTAAATTCTTTTTTTGAATCAATTGGATAAAAATAGTGTAATATATCCACATATTTCACCCGATTGTGTAAATTCTACACATAATTTAAACGCAATTTATCATTATTTACTGTTTTATCAATAGCTTATTATATGGCATGACAATTGATGTTATATTATTAAATGAATTTATTATTAAATCAATTTTAAGAAATAAAGCTTAAAAAATTATGAAAAAATTACTTACAATTTTGATGGTAATGGTGCTCACAGGAAGTGTTATGTTTGCAGCACCAAAACCCAAAATTATGGTTCAAAGTGTTACACCTTACATGTGGTCAACAAGTACTGTGTTAAGACCTGATTCATGTATTACTACGGGGTTAAGTACTGTTCCAAATCAAACTTATGTCTATTTGTCAGTAATGAATATTGGCGATACTGCCTCAGTTCAGACAAGCAACTGGACATTTAACTCAAAACCCTCAGGCTCAACAGCTGCTTTAACTTCAATACCATCAATGGGTTGGTATAAGTTTTTTGTTGACGTAAAAGGAGTTTATGTTGTTAATGTTTCAATAACAACTTCTACAGGAACAAAAGATTCAACATTGCAAGTTACTTCAGGAGATTTTGTTGGCGTCGGCGGTTTTGACGGTGTTCCTGCACAATACCCGAACTGTATGTCATGTCACTCAGTTAACTTACAGGGTTTATTTAACAAATGGAAGGCTAGCGCTCACGGCAAAACGATGAAGTATAATATCGATTCTGGATCAGCCGGATTTGGAACATCATGTTTCAAATGTCATACAACTGGTTATGACAACAGAAAATTCGCACTTAACGGCGGATTTGACGATAAAGCAAGAACTTTAGGTTGGAGTTGGTCTGCATATTCACCCCCAAAACCGGGAAACTGGGATTCACTTAAGAATAAGTATCCTTCTTTAGTTGCTTATGCTGGAATAGGTTGCGAAAGCTGCCACGGTGCCGGTAGCGAACATGCTTTTGGTGGTGATACTACAAAGATTGCAGTAAATTTTGATTCAAAAGCTTGTTCTTCATGTCACGATAATCCATGGAGATACCCGCAGGTAGCTCAGTGGAATAATTCAATTCACTCAAATCCGGTATTTGAAGGCAGAAACGTTGCTGATAGTTTAAGAAACAAAACAGGAAACGACTGTAATATGTGTCATGACGGCAGAAATCACATTGATTTTACATATAAAACTGCCGGCGGTCCAAATAACTTCACAAAACCCGCACTCGTAAAAGGCGATATGATATCAATCGGATGTCCGACATGTCATGATCCACACGGAAGTGCAAATGATTTTGCATTAAGAAATCATCCGTCAGATACTTTGGCTAATGGTTATAATTATTCATTCACTGATGAAGGCAGAACTTGTATTGCTTGCCACCAGTCAAGAAGAGATAATAAAACATACGTCATAGTCAAAGGTTCGTTTTCTGCCCAATGGGGTCCACACCATTCAACACAGGGAGACGTTCTAATGGGACAAAATGCTGCAACATTCGGATTCCCGTATATTTCAGGCTCACATAAAAATATTGATGGCGCATGCGTTGGATGTCATATGGCTCCGACAACAGATACTGGAACCGTTCAGAGAGATAAAGTTGGCGGACACTCATTCAAATTACATGATGAAGCGTCAAACTATGACCATGTAAAAGGTTGTATCGGTTGTCATCCGGGCGTTACAAGCTTTGATGATTTCGTAGCTCCTGAAGATTACGACGGCAATGGTCTTATAGAGCCATGGCAAAAAGAATTTGATGGATGCGTTAAAAATCTCAGAATTGCATTACCGCCTTCAGGTATTGATTCAGTATCATGGCAGTTAATCGCAAGAGATTCCCTGAATCTTAATCTGAGAAAAGCATACTTCAATTATCAAATGATTAGTTATGATGGCAGCCGCGGTATGCATAATCCATTCTATTCAATTCAGGTTCTTTTAGTATCTAAAAACTATGCAGTTGGCGTACAGCAGAGCGGTACAGAAATCCCCGTTAAGTTCGAGTTAAGTCAGAATTATCCGAACCCGTTCAATCCGTCAACAAAGATAAACTTCTCATTACCTCAGACAGAACAAGTAACTCTAAAGATATACGATATTACAGGTAAAGAAATTATAACCCTCGTAAATCAAAAATTTAATGCTGGTAAATACACTGCTGACTGGGCAGGTCTCGATGGACACGGCTCAGCTGTATCCTCAGGTGTTTACTTCTATAAGATAATAGCAGGAAACAACATTCAGACAAAGAGAATGGTGTTGATTAAATAAAAGTGTTTTTCATAGCTTTCTCCTTTTCTAAGCCCGGGACAACCTCCTACGTTCCGGGCTTCTTTTTTTGCTGCTGCTGATTATTCTTAACTAATTAATTCTATTTTGATTTAGCTGTATTTAATATATTTTATATTAATAACACTTATTACAATCGGCAATATTAATTCTATTAAGATGGTGCAAGATATTTTTCTTAAAAGGACTCTAAATGTAATTCGGAACGTAGATAAGTTTCTAAAGAAACCGGAGGAAAATTATCTGCATGAAATCAGAACTGAATCCAGAAAACTGGAATCGTTGTTTATGACACTCGGAGAATTGTCAGGCAGCAAAGAGTATAAAGAATATTTACGTAAATTAAAGCAGTTAATCAGACTCTTCAGTCCTTCACGCGAAACAGACGTCTGTATTCAGATTACCGAAGAATATCTTAAATTTAAAACAGATAATTCACTTGTAATAAAATTCCTGGATAATCTCAAAACATTATCCGTTGAACAGAGGAGACGAATATTTGTTAATAAAAAACTTGTTGATTTTTTGTTAAGTAAAGCAACCCTGGAAGACTTCATTCGAAATAAAATGTTTTCATCGGCAGGGGAAATAACACCGGAAAAAGTAAGCAAGTATTTGGGCGTTCAGGTTTGCTTCCTTTATGATAAAATGATGATTTATAAAGATGATGTTTTATCAGGTCCTGAAAACATGAAACAGCTTCATAAGATGAGGCTTCGTGCCAAGCCTCTTAGATATACGCTTGACTTTTTAAATGAAGTTCTGGGTTTGCGGCTTTCCGATGTGGGAAATAAGATTAAAACCATGGTAGCCTTAGCCGGCGAAATTCATGATTATGATATGGTTATTGATAAAGCAGAAAAATTTGAATCATTGGCTCGGCAGTATCAAAATGATGATACCGATAAAGATTCAGACAGCTCTGTTTCTGTTTTCATAAACCACTTAAAAAATAAAAGGTTTCAAGATTATACAAAATTCAAGTCTTTAGTTTTAGAAATAGATTCTGAAAAGGATAAACAAGGATTTATTATAATCTAAGAAATTTTCCTTTATGTTCTTCTTATTTTTCTTCCTGCTTTATTTTGGCTTTCGATACCTGCAAACATTGAATTTTCAGGCATTTTCTCGGTTGGTTCTCGGTTAAGTTGCGTTTCAGATGGTTCTCCATTGGCTTTGGGCAGGTCAAAATAAACCGTTTTCATATATCTTCAGCCTTATAAAAGAAAAATATCTATCTTAAACAAAATTCAATCAGTCTTTCAATTGTATGCTTATCATTCAATTCAAGAAAGGTATTCCTGTCTCTGTTCAATGCCAGCCAGTTTGAAATCACTTTTATCTCGTCAAGTTCTATTTGTGAAAAGTTATGCTTAATGAATTTATTTAATGAAAAGTAAAGCGTTTCAATGACTTCAGATAATTCTTCCGATACAGGTCTCTGATCAAAATCATCATCACGGTTTAGTGTTATCGTACTTGCCAGTTTTCCGTTCTGAATAAAGAATAGTTCTCTCTTGCTGTCATTGTCGCATTTTATTATTATCTTCTTGTTGTTTATAGCGGACGTAATCACTTTCTGGTAACTCATTACTTTAACTATATCAGCAAGTCTGTCACGGTAAAGTGCAGCTTTTTCAAAGTCCTCCTTTTCGGCATTTTTATTCATTTGTTCTCTAAGTAAACCGGTTATTGAATTATTACCTTCACTGATTATGAACTTATGTACTTTATTTACTTCATCTCTGTATTGAGAATTCGGTATTGTCATATTGCAGGGTGCATCACACTTCCCGATATCAAAGTACATACAGTTGGAGTTTGTTTCTTTTGCCTTAATTGTTTTGTCTTCGCATTTTCTCAACTTATACCTGTCATATATTTCCTTGTGTATATTCTTTACTGTTCCTTTGCTCATGAAGGGACCGTAATAGTATGCATTATCATTCTCGATTTCATAAACAAAATCAAGTTTTGGAAATTCATTCTGTACATCAAACTTCAAAAAAGGATGAAACCTGAATCTCTTAATGGCAGTATTAAATCTCGGCTTGAATTTCTTTATCATCTTTGATTCGAGTATCAATGCCGATAATTCTGAATCGGTTATTTCGTACTCCACTTTTCTGACGCTTGTCAGCAGCTTTTTTATCTTATAAGAAAGATTATCGTTATGTCTGAAATATGATGAAACTCTGTCCTTTAAACTCTTGGCTTTGCCTATATATATTATTTCATTAGAAGAACTTCTCATGAAATAAACTCCGGGGTCTTTAGGGATGTCCTTTAATGACAAGTTTACACGCTTAAGAGCCGCAGGTCTTTTTCCATCTGTGAATATTTTTGAGTTCTGAAATCTAATTATCTCGTCAATCGTTTCAAAATCGTATTCTTCTTGCAATATCTGTATAAAATGCATCAGCACTTTTGTTGTTGCAAGTGTGTCATCGTATGCCCTGTGCTTGTTCTTTATTCTTATGTTAAGGTGTTTTGCTACATTTCCCAGCGACTTGCTGCTTAATGTGCGAAGTAGCCTTCTCGATAGCTTACAAGTGCATAATGTCTTAATGTTTAGGTAATATGGTTTATCAAGTCTCTTGAATGATTCTGAAACGAAATTATAGTCAAAGTTAACGTTATGTCCCGTGAATACTGTTTCTGAACCATTATTCTCTGTTATGAAATCTTTTATTTTAGGTGCTATTTCATGAAATGCAGGTTTGTCAAATACATCATCATTTGATATTCCTGTAAGCTGTGTTATCCCGTATGGAATGTGCTGTCCCGGGTTTATAAGTGTAGTATAGGTGTCCAAAATTTCATCATTCCTGATTTTTATCAATGAAATCTCTGTAATCCTGTTGAACTTTGAAGATAAACCTGTAGTCTCAACATCACATACAACAAACGTTGTATCTTCTATCGAATTATTAATCTTATTCGTTGATGTCATTTTTCATAAATAATAGAATTTCTTACAGGTAATTTAATAAATATAATTGAAAGTTTATTATCATTTGATGATAATAATTCAGAATTGCACAACTGCATTTAGTGAGTTTCCACTTGAGGATATTGTTACTTTGTTGCTTACCAAACCATTTATTATAGTGTTAATCACGTCTGCTCCGATTGTGAGACCGAGTATTGTTCCCGCGGACATGTTGCTGGAGTTGCCGTCAGGACGCCCCTTTTCGTTAAACAAATTATTCTTGAATTCTATAATTTCCTTCCGGAAAGCAAAAACAAGAGCTGCCGAACCGCTGCCAATTAGCATACCACTGAAAACATCGCTGGGATAATGTACTCCAAGATATATCCTTCCGTAACCAATAAAAGCAGCGTATAAATATGATACTGCAATTACGGTAGGTTTATCAGGATATCTCAGTGTTAATGAAGTCGCCATTGAAAAAGCTGTAGATGTGTGTCCGGACGGGAATGAATACCTGTCAGTAGGGGAGTTGTCTTTTACATAATTTACGTCTTTTAAAGAAATAAAAGGTCTTTCCCGTTTGACAATGTATTTCAATCCTGCCGTTACTCCCAACCCGGTAAGTTCAGAAAACATCAAAAGTATTGCCGAGTTTTCATCATAATAATTCTCATTGTACCTCGAAACTCCTGCAAATCCAACAGGCAGCACAATGCTGAGAGGTAATACTGATTTATCTGTAATTGGTATTACTGTATTGAAAAACCCGTTTCTGTTATTGTTTATACTTCTGAACAGCTTAACATCTATACCGGTCTCAGGTTTTCTGTTTTCTAAATCCCTGAATCCTTGTGATTGGCTGTTTAGATAAATTAAATTTAATGAACAAAATATCAATAAAATAAAGAGCCTGTTCATGTATATTCTAATCTAATCAAATATTATTTTTCTTTAACCAGTCGTCATTATGAAACTTCGAAAGATACCTTTCGCCCGTGTCACATACTATAAAAACCACTACTCCGTTTTCATCAAGATTTCTTGCAATATTAATTGCTGTGTGTGCGAGCGTTCCTGTTGATGCACCGCAAAAAATCCCTTCTTCCTTCGTAAGAGCTTTGCACGTATCAATTGAATCCTTGTCGCTTACCTCAACAACTTCATCAATGAGGTTGAAATCCATTATCTCTGGTATCATGTCGAGACCAATACCCTCGACTAAGTAAGGTTGGCATTCGCCTGTTTGTCCTTTGTCCTTATAAAGTTTTGCGATTGATCCTATTGGGTCTGCTGCAATTATTTTGATATTGGGATTCTTCTCTTTTAAGTATCTTGCTGTTCCTGTTATTGTACCACCTGTCCCGAGTCCTGCAACAAAATGTGTTACTCTGCCCTCGGTTTCTTCCCAGATTTCAGGACCCGTTGTAAGATAATGAGCTAACGGATTTGATTCATTCGTATATTGAGCTATGAATAAAGAGTTTGATGTTGCCTCTGCTATCGACTGAGCCTTATTCATGTAATAGTCAGGATGGTCATGACCTACATTCTTCGGTACTACAACAACTTCTGCACCGAAAGCCTTAAGATAATTTCTTTTCTCTTGAGATACTTTGTCGGTAACAACTATAATTGATTTGTATCCCTTAACTGCAGCCGCAAGCACCAGTCCAATGCCCGTATTGCCGCTCGTTGCCTCTATTATTGTGCCGCCGGGTTTCAGCTTTCCTTCTTTCTCTGCATTCTCCACCATCAGTTTCCCAATTCTGTCTTTAACGCTGCCCCCGGGATTGTACGATTCCATCTTTGCGAGTAAAGTTGCTTTTAATCCTTTAGTCAATTTATTTAATCTGACTAAAGGTGTATTCCCAACTAACTCTAAAATGTTATTATTATATTTCATTAATAAAAATATGTTTTAATTAAATTGTATATCTCCATTAAGACTGCACGAATCGGAATTTATTATTGTTTTGCATTTAATGTGTAATCTCTTTTGTACGTTATGGAAATTTGAATCATTGTTAATGTTCAATTCATATATTCCAGGATGTAAAATTACTTTGGTTAAAATTTTAAGAGTATCTGTTTTACCTGTTAAATATAATGATATTGTGTCTATTTTAGGAATCTGAAATTTAACATAAAATCTGCCATTAGTTGGGTTCGGGTATGCAGGTCCAAAAAAAGCATTCGGAGGGAATCCGATATTATGAATTTCAGAAATATATCTGTAATTACCATAGATATCTATTAGTTTCAAACGATAATAGAAGTTAGGGTGATTTGGTTGCAAAGTATCAATATAAACATAGGGTACACTGTCAATAGTTGTTCCGGACCCATTAACAAATCCTATCTTGAAAAAATTTGTATCAGAAGTAGTTCTTCTCTCAACATCAAAACCATAACAATTATATTCTTTGCTAGTTGTCCATCTCAGGAGTGAAATATTACTTTGTGGTGTAGTTACATTAAAAGTTCTGATGTATGTGAAAGTATCAACAGGGCTGTGAATACACCAGTCCGAATAATCACCACCAAGAATATTACCAAATTCATCGGTTTCTAAAATTCCCAAATACTTGTTAGTTGGTTCTGAAGGGTTTTCTTGATTGCAGCTTGAGATTGAATAAAATGATAAACCAGCAACAGTAATCAGAAAAATATACCTAAGAATAATTTTCATTATTGTGAAAGCTAATTATTATGACAACGGTTTCATTAGTGGAAATAATAAAACGTCTCTTATATTTACTGAATTCGTCAACAGCATTACAATTCTGTCAACACCCATTCCAACACCTGTCGTTGGGGGCATACCAACTTCTATTGCTTTTACAAAGTCTTCATCAAAAGGATGCGTATCTTCTTCTCCTCCTCTTCCTCTTTCAACCTGGCTTTCAAGGAGTTTCCTTTGAAGTATCGGGTCGTTAAGCTCAGTGTATGCATTTCCTACTTCCCATTTATTGATGTACGGCTCAAATCTTTCTACGTATAATACCTGTTCAGGATCGTCTTTCATTTCCTCAAGTTCTGCAAGCGAATATTGTCTTAGCGGTTTGCAAAGCGGAGTTGTATCAATCGGATGATCTATAACAAATGTCGGTTGTATTAAGTCATCCTCGCAGAGTGCTTCAAATAATGCTGCAATAACAAGTCCCTTACTGTGTGTAAGCTTTGGGTCAAAGTCTATATCATTCTTCTTCATGAACATAATTATTTCATCTTTCTTCAATGAAAGAACATCAATCCCCGTTTTATCTTTTATTGCATCTGTCATTTTAAGTCTCTTCCACGGACGGGCAACGTCAATCTGGGCTCCCTGATACTCGAACTTTGTTGAACCGTGAACCGCTACACAAGCAGCTTCAACGACTTCTTCAAACATGTTCATACTGTCCGTGTAATCACCATATGCCTGATACCACTCGACCTGTGTGAACTCCGGGTTATGCGTCCTGTCAATTCCTTCATTTCTGAAGTCCTTAACGAATTCATAAACTCTGTTAAATCCGCCGACTATAAGTCTCTTTAAGTATAACTCGTTTGAGATTCTTAAGTACAAAGGGATATCAAGTGCATTGTGATGCGTTATAAAAGGTCTCGCATTAGCTCCGCCATAAATAGTTTGTAATGTAGGTGTCTCTACCTCAAAAAATTCGTACTTCTCAAGTGTTGCTCTTATCGACTTAATTATTTTTGTTCTCTTAATAAACGTATCTTTTACATTTTCATTGACTATAAGGTCTATGTATCTCTGTCTGTAACGCAGTTCAACGTCCGCAAATGCGTCATGAATAATCTTCTCACTGGTTTCTGTAATCTCCTCCTTAACTATTGGAAGCGGATGAATCGATTTTGTAAGAAGTTCAATTGAAACGCTGTGTATTGACACTTCCCCCGTCTTCGTTCTAAATACAAAACCTTTTACTCCAATAATATCACCGATATCAAGCATCTTCATTATTGTATAGCTTACTTCACCAACTTCGTCTTTCTTGACATAAACCTGTATCCTGTTTGTGTCGTCCTTGATGTGACAAAACGTTGCCTTTCCCATTCTTCTTATCGCTGAAATTCTTCCGGCCACTGAAACGATGCTCAACTTCCTTAGTTCTACTTCTGCTTCGTCTTTGGGATCGGTAAAATTCTTAAGCAAATCATCTGCCTTGTCAGTAACGTCATATCTATGCGGATATGGGTTTACTCCAAGCTTCTTAATTTCTTCAAGTTCTTCAAGTCTTCTTTTTACTAATTCGTTTTGTTCTGTCATATTATTTATTCGTAAATTTATTTATTTCTTCTTTTGTGAGTTTCCTGTACTCGCCTGCATTGAGCCCTTCAACTGTCAGATGCCCGTATGAGATGCGGTGGAGTTTCCTGACAAAGTACCCATAACCTTCGAACATCCTGCGTACTTGTCTGTTCCTGCCTTCTGTTAAGGTTATTGAAACAATGCTTAAATCATTTTTGTTCGGATGAACAATCTTGGCAGGTGCTGTTTTCTTTCCATCAAGTTTTATTCCTCCTGCAAGCTTTGCTCTAAGTTTTTCTTCAAGCGGTTTTGAAAGAGTAACTATGTATATTTTCTCAACCTTAAATTTTGGATGCATAAGCGTATTCGCAAAGTCACCGTCGTTCGTAAGCAGTAAAACTCCGCTTGTATCGCTGTCAAGCCTTCCTATAGGAAATACTTTGTCGTGAGTATTTATGAGATCAATAACTGTTTTCCTGTTCTTCTCATCATCGGTAGTCGTAATAAACCCTATCGGTTTATGAAGTATAAAGTATTTCTTGTTTGCTTTTTCTCTTATGCGTTCGCCATCAAGCCTTACTTCATCTTTGTCTGGATTAATCTGCAAACCCTGTTCAAGTATAACTTTGTTGTTTACCGTAATCCTGCCTTGTGTTATAAACTCGTCTATCTTTCTTCTAGCAAATTCTGTGTTGTTAGAAAGATATTTGTTCAGACGAGTGAAATTTTCGCTTTCTTCTTTCATGTGTTCTCTTCCTCTGTTTTACTTTCGGACTCAGTTTCTCCGTTTTTATAATCATCTTTTTTATCGTCATCCGTACCATTATCTATTTCTTCTTTATAGCCGTCAGTTATATTCTCTTCGGTTAAATTATTACTGATATCTGATTGTTCCAATTCTTCTTCATCTTGGTTTGTTTCTTCTTCTGCACTTTCTTCGAAGTTTAAACGTTCATTAGGAGAACCTTCCGTAAAAACTTCCTGTCCCTGACTGCTCATGGAATTGAACAGGTCAATATCCGCTTCAGAAATACCTTCAATCTTTTCGTTCTTTAGTATGTCATTTATCTCCTTAAGTTTCGGCAGGTCCTCTATTGCGTTTAATCCCAGCACTTTAAGGAAACTTGATGTTGTGCCGTAAAGAATAGGCCTGCCGGGACCGTCAGCCCTTCCCTTGATTGTAATAAGATCTCGTTCGAGAAGCGAATTGACTATATAGTCAACGTTTACTCCTCTTACAAACTCAATCTCTGAGCGTGTAATGGGCTGTTTATATGCTATGATTGCAAGAGTTTCGATTGCCGATTGTGAAAGTTTCTTCTTTTGTGTTTCCGCAGTTAGTTTGCCAAGGAAATGAGAATACTTTTTACGCGTTGCAAATATATAACCGCCAGCAAGTTTTATTATTTCAAATGCATTGCTGTTATTTTCGTATTCTCTGTTCAATTCATCAATAGAAGTCTCAATTTCCTTTACCGAAACACTTATTCTGAATGTATCTAAAAGATCTTTTATTTCTTTCGTTGTAATTTCTTCGTCGGATGCAAAGATTAGCGCTTCAACAATATTCTTTATTCCGTCTGTACTCAATTTAAGTGTTCGTTTATTATTTTAATTAGAGAAAATTCAGACAAGTCCTTTTCATTGTATATTATACCGAGATAACCTTCCAATGCGAGCTGTAGTATAGAAAGAAATGTGCATATTACAACCATTTTCTCATCCATTGTACCTATCAGCTCTTTATAGTTTACAGATAATCGTGTCTTGAAAAAATTAATTAGAAATTCCCTCTGTATTTCAGGCGTTGTGTTCATAAGCTCAATCGGGTGAATAACTTCATGCCTTACGTTCGTGATTGCACGCTTGTAGCCTTTAATCAGATTAAAAATCGTGAGGTTCTGAAGACCTGCATCGTTTAAAACATCAAGCTCTACTTCTTTTGGATCTTTCTTAAAGTAAAGCCTGAAATATCTCTGTCTTGCACTTTCTTCATACTTCAGAAGTTCTGATGAAGCATCCTTGAATCTTTTATACTCAAGTAATTTCCTTATAAGTGTGTATCTCGGGTCTTCCTCTTCGGCTTCGTTTTCAACTATTTGAGGTATGAGCATTCGTGCCTTAATTTTCATCAGTTCGGCAGCCATAAGCAAAAACTCTCCTGCAAGTTCAATATCAAGAGTCTGCATGTAGTTCAGGAACTGAAGAAAATCTTTTGTTATTTTCGATATAGGAATGTCATATATATTTAACTCCTCTTCCTTCACGAAATGGAGAAGAATATCAAGAGGTCCTTCATATTCGGATAGTTTCGCCCAGTAATCACTGGGCTTTGAAGCGTCTTGTTTTACAATATTATCAGTTATTTCATCCAAATTTATACAATTATCAATATACAAAATGAGCCGTCGAGTTTAAATGTATTAGTTGATTACATTATTCCCATTAATCCGATTACATTTTTATGGAAGGATTACTGTATGGCTATCATTCTTACCTGACTTTCATCTTTAAATTATATATTCCTGTTTTCAAGAACAAAATTATATTAACATATATCATTTAAAAACATTGTCTAAATACTTATTTTTACATAATTAAATACAGAGAATATGCACACATCAACTTTAAAATATCTCGGAAATTTGAGAACTGAGATGACTCATGTTAAATCAGGACAGGTCGTTGTTACCGATGCACCGACTGATAATAACGGAAAAGGAGAAGCTTTTTCTCCTACAGACCTTATGTCATCTTCACTTTGTGCATGCATGATTACTATTATGGGCGTAGCCGCAAATACATACGGCTTCTCTATTGACGGAGCGACTGCCGAGATAACAAAAATTATGTCAGCCGAGCCGCGAAAAGTTGCCGAGATACAGATAGAGATTAAGTTTCCACCTAATAATTATTCGGATAAAGATAAGAAAATAATCGAGCATATTACAAAGAAATGTCCTGTTGGTCTGAGTCTGAATGAAAGTGTTATACAGAATGTAAAGCTGACGTATTTGTAATAAGTTGTGTCTATTCAAGTCTTAAACTCTTTTACGAAAATAATTGTATTATAAACATAGAAGTTAAAACATAATAATATTAAAATGAAAAACATTATTTCTTTATTCCTGATTTTAGGATTTGTGACATTCTCTTTTGCGCAGCCTATAATTGATAAAAGCAATATGGATTTGAGCATAAATCCCGGAGATGATTTCTTTAATTATGCAAACGGGACGTGGGTTAAAAACACTCCGATGCCTCCTGATTTGACTCGTTACGGTGCTTTCGATGAACTTCGTGAAAATAATGACCGTCAGCTGAAGGCACTTATTGAGGAATTATCAACTCAGAAGAATACTCCCGGTTCAAACAAGCAGAAAATTGGCGATTTCTTTGCTTGCGGATTAGACGAAGCAAAGATAAACTCACTTGGATATCAGCCTATTAAAAGTAAACTCGATGAACTTAAAAACATTATTTCAAAAGAAGATTTAATAAAGTTTATCGCATTCCTGAATACAAGCGGTTCTTCATCCTTCTTTGGTTTTGGTTCTTCGCCCGACCGGAAAAATAGTACTATGAATATCGCTTCGTTAAGGCAGTCCGGTATTACTCTTTCAAACAGGGATTATTATCTTAAAGATGATGAGAGGAATAATTCTATAAGGACAGAACTTCAGAAGTATATGACAGATCTGTTTAAACTTGTCGGTTATAATGAAGAGCAGGCAATGGCTAAGGCAAAAATGCAAATGGAGTTTGAAATTACTCTTGCAAATTCTTCATACTCTAATCTTGAACTCCGTGACCCTGAACTGAATTATAATAAAATGTCTTTAGATGAGCTATCCGCAATAAGCAACGGTTTTGACTGGAAGCTTTATATGAAACAAATAGGTGTTGAAAATCCGGGTGATATAAATGTAGGACAGAAAAAGTACTTTGAAGATTTTGGCAAGATTTTTCAGAATACCGAACTGGAGGTTTTGAAGAATTACGTCGAGTGGAGACTTATCAACAATGCTTCAACTTATTTAAGCAGTGATTTTGTCGATGCTAATTTTGCATTCTACGGAAAATTTATGTCCGGTGCTCAGGATCAGCGTCCTCGCTGGAAACGTGTGCTTGACGTTGTTAACGGTTCTCTGGGAGAAGCTCTGGGAGAGCTCTATGTTGAAAAACATTTTCCTCCTGCGGCAAAGCAGAGAATAAAAGATTTAGTAGCAAATATTAAGCTTGCAATGGCTGATAGAATAAACAATCTTGACTGGATGTCAGATGAAACTAAAAAGCAGGCATTGATAAAGCTTAACAAAATGGGAGTTAAAGTCGGATATCCTGATAAATGGGAAGATTATTCAAAAATAGAAATCTCACGGGATTCATACTTTGATAACTTACTGAATGTGAGGAAATTTAATTTTAATAAAAACATCAGCGAGATTGGTAAACCTGTCGATAAAACGAAATGGGGAATGAGCCCGCAGACAGTAAACGCTTATTTCTCAGGAACAAATAACGAGATTTGTTTTCCCGCGGGTATTCTTCAGCCCCCATTCTTCTTTGCTGAAGGTGATGACGCTGTAAACTATGGCGGTATTGGTGCGGTTATTGGGCACGAGATTACTCACGGATTTGATGACCAAGGTAGAAAGTTTGATGCAGAAGGAAACCTTAAAGACTGGTGGACTGAAGAAGATAAAACTAAATTTGAAGCAAAAGCTCAGGTACTCGTTGATCAATACAATAATTTTGTTGTCTTAGATACTTTTAAGGTTGACGGTAAGTTTACACTTGGCGAGAATATAGCTGACCTCGGCGGCATTACTCTCGGTCTTGAGGGCTTAAAGAAAGCATGGGATAAAAATCCTCCTGCAAAAGAAACCGAAGGATTCACACCTTTACAGAGATACTTCCTTTCATATGCACAGATTTGGAGAGGAAGCATTCGCGAAAAAGAACTCCTCAAAAGATTAAAGGAAGATGTGCATTCACCATCTCTTGCTCGTGTTAACGGAATCGTTTATAATATACCGCAGTTCTATGAAGCTTTTAATATCAAGTCAGGAAAAATGTATAAAGACCTCGCGTCCAGAGCTGTAATCTGGTAAGAAAAGTTGTTCTGAAAAACAAAAAGGACTGCAAATATGCAGTCTTTTTTTTTATTTCCATTAATTATATGATATTTTATATGCTTAGGTATAAACAATGAAAAAAACGGGGTTATTTTGACGTTTTTCTATATCGCAGTCATATCGCAGGCATATCGCAGTCATATCGCAGTCATATCGCAGGCATACATAAAAAAGTGACTATTGGAGGATTTAGGGAGGTCTATTTTATGATTTTTCTTATATTTAGCGCTGTTCTTTCGCTTTTGAAACAAATAATGGTATGCTACAATTCGGGGGTGCTGTAATCTGGTAAGAAAAGTTGTTCTGAAAAAGGAAAAGGACTACAGTACTGCAATCTTTTACTTTAATCTTTTAGATTGGTTAATGCTTTGGAAATTTTTTCGATTAATAAACTTTTATCAAATGGCTTTGATATGTAATCTGTGCAACCTGCTGCAATAAACTCTTCTTTGTCTCCCTTCATCGCAAAGCTGGTTAATGCAATTATCGGTATATTTTTATAGTAAGGTATCTTTCTGATCTCATGCATCGCTTCTAAACCATTCATCCCAATACCGAGATTAATATCAAGCAATATTAATACGTATTCATTTTGTCTTGCTTTCAAAATGCTTTCTTCGGCTGTAGTCGCTTTTTCGACATCAAATTTCTGTCGCATTACTAAACTTACAAATTCGAAGCTGTCATTATCGTCTTCGATAAAAAGAATTTTGTGTCTAATTTCTTGTATTTTTTCTGCCGAAACATCGCTTTTGGTTTTTAATGATTCCGTCTTATCAATTTCTATTTCGTTGTTTACGCCTATACTGTTCTTTGGAAAAATTAATCTGAAATCAGAACCTACTCCGGGTTCACTCGATACATTTATCATTCCGTTAATTAGGTTTATTGATTTTCTGCAAATTGATAAGCCCAGTCCAGTTCCTTCGTAGCTTCTTCCCCAGCCTTCACTTGCTTGCCGAAATTCATCAAATATTATTTTAATATTTTCTTTTGAAATTCCAATTCCGGTATCTATTACATTAATTGCAATAAAATCATCACCGTTAATAATTTCTTCTTTGACTTTTACTTCAATACTGCCTTTTGCAGTATAAGATATTGCGTTTTGAATTAGATTTAATAAACAGTTGTAAATTACCTTCTGATCAGTGTGTGCTATTATTGTTTCGACTTCCGGTTGAAATCTCAATTGTAAATTCTTCTTCGATGATTCTGTCTGAAACAAATTAATAGACTCTTTAATTATCTCGATTATATTTACAGGTTTATGTTCTGTTATTGCTTTATTAGATTCAAGTATTGATAAATCCAGAATCTGGTTTAATGTATTGAATAATCTGAGAGCACCTTTGCGTATTATCGCTGACATTTCCTTGATTTCCGATAAATTATCAAGTTCACATATCAGCTCTGAAAATCCAAGTATTCCAACCATTGGCGTTCTTAATTCATGGCTCATATTTGCAAGGAAACTCGATTTTAACTTGTTCATTTCCTCTGCTTTTTCTTTAGCCGTTATTAATTCTGTAATCATTTTCTTTTGATCGGTAATATCTTCATAAGATCCAAGAATACCGATCGTATTTCCATTCAAATCTGTCAGAGGTACTTTATTCGTTTTTAACCAAATTGTATCACCGGTTGGATTGGTTTGAGGTTCTTCATAATTGAGTTTTGATTTCCCTGTAAGCAACACATTCATATCATCGTCCCTATAAATCCCGGCTTGATTTTTCCATACCATTTCAAAATCGTCCTTGCCGATTATTTCATCAGAACTGTCTTTACCCGCGTCTTTTGCAAAAATACTGTTGCAGCCTAAATACTTCAAATTATTATCTTTCCAGAATGTCCTTATCGGAAGAAGGTCAATTATTCTCTGTAATAGATTTTGGGAATTTTTAATATCCGTTTCTGCCTTCACTTTCTTTTTTCTCATTATAGCGTCTTCAATTTCTCTTTCAATAGCAGGTAACAGCCTTGCCATTTTATTTTTCATAATGTAGTCCTTTGCACCGCATTTCATCATCTCAACTGCAATGTCTTCTCCTACCGTTCCAGATACCATAATAAAAGGGATGTCTATTCTTTTTTCCTTACATATTAATAAAGCATCATATCCGGTGAAACCCGGTAATGAATAATCAGAAATAATAATATCCCATTCCTTTTCTAATGCACTATCGAGTCCTTTGGCATCCTCAACCAGTTTATATTCTATTTCATACTGACCCTTTTCAAGTTCGCGTAGCATTAATTGCAAGTCGTCATCTGAGTCTTCAATTATGAGTGCTCTAATTTTTTTGGTTTTCATAATTTATTCGACATATTTGGAGTTTCGTTTAAAAGCAGCCAGTACATTCCAAGGGTATTAACAACCTCGAAAAAATTTTCAAAATCAATCGGTTTACGCAAATAGCTGTTTACACCCAGTGAGTATCCGTGTACAACATCCTGCTCTTCCTTTGAAGAAGTAAGAATAACTACTGGCAAAAATTTTGTATGCTCGTTTTCTCTGATTGCTTTCAAAACTTCAAAGCCATTTAGTTTCGGGAGTTTTAGGTCCAGTAAAATCAAAGTAGGCAGATCAAGAGGGTCTCTTCCGGCATATTTACCCTCACAGAAAATATATTGAAGGGCTTCTTCACCGTCTTCTACCGTTATTATTTTATTTTTAATACGGGTTTTCTCGAATGCTCTTAATGTTAAGGCAATATCGTCCTGATTGTCTTCTACGAGTAGAATAGTCTTTTCATCCATGATTTATTATTTATTTTGATAACGTGAAAAAAAATGTTATTTCTTGATTTATTTTGCTTTCTGCATGTATTACTCCGTTGTGCTTTCTGATTATTCTTTGCACTGTTGCAAGCCCGATACCTGTTCCGGGATAATCTTTCTCGTGATGCAGTCTCTGGAATGCGCTGAATAGCTTATTCGAATATTTCATGTCAAACCCTGCTCCATTGTCTTTTATAAAAAATGTTGACCCTGATTTGTCTTTGGTAATACCAAATTCAATGATGGTTTTCTCTTTCTTAGATGTGAATTTCCATGCATTATTTAACAGATTTTCCAGAACAATTTTAAGCAGGTTAGAATCTCCGTCTGCAATTACATTTTCCTGGATAACAAACTCTGCATTTCTTGTTTTATCGTTATCTTTGAAAATATCACATATTTCTTTTGTTATTTTAGATAAGTTTACTTTTTCATTTACCATTTCAAAGCGTGATACCCTTGATAGTTTTAATAAACTATCAATCAAGGTGTCCATTTTTTTAGTTGAGGCCCTTATTCTTTTAATATAATCTTTTCCTGTATCCTCAAGACTCTTATAATAATCCTCATATAAAGCGAGACTGAATCCGTCAATACTTCTTAACGGAGCGCGTAAATCGTGTGAGACCGAATAACTGAATGATTCAAGCTCTTTATTCGCATTTTCCAATTGTGACGTTCGCTCAATCACTCGTTGCTCAAGTTCACTGTTTAAAATTCGAATTTCTTCTTCCGCCTGCTTGCGTTCTGTGATATCACGGATGTTGCATTGAATAACCTTTTTGTTGTTAACAAAATACAAATAGCTCACAAACTCTACGTTGATCTTCTGCCCGTCTGCGGTTACTAGGGGTAATCCATCATATTTTATGTATTCATTCTTTTGTAATTCCTGAAAATTATCTTTGTTGGCTATTATATCTTTGAATGAACCGATATCCCAGATTGATTTCCATAGAAACGCCTCGTGAGTATATCCCAGCATCTTAATAAGAAAAGGATTTACATCAACAATCATTCCTGTTTCGGCATCGAGAATCAGAATCCCGTCTCTTGCAGCCTCAAACAGCCTCTGATACCTTGTTTCAGAAGTGATTAATTCATCAGCCCTTTTTCCTTTCTCTTCGTTTTGAAAGTCGAGTTCTTTATTAGCAATTACTAATTCATCTGCTCTTTTTCCTTTCTCCTCGTTTTGAAAATCGAGTTCTTTGTCTGCAATTACTAACTCAGCGGCTCTTTTTTCTTTCTCTACGTTTTGGAATACAAGTTCTCTGCTTGCAATAGCTAATTCATCTGCCCGTTTTTCTTTTTCTTTATTTTGAAAGATAAGTTCTTTGTCTGCAATAGCTAACTCTGCCGCACGTTTTTCTTTCTCCTCATTCTGAAATACCAGTTCTTTATTGGCAATTATTAACTCATCAGCCCTTTTTCCTTTCTCGTCATTCTGGAAAGCAAGTTCCTTATTGGCAATTATTAACTCATCAGCTCTTTTTTCTTTTTCCTTGTTTTGGAAAGCAAGTTCTTTATTAGCAACGATTAATTCAGCAGCCCTTTTTTCTTTCTCTTCATTCTGAAAAGCAAGTTCTTTGTTGGCTACGATTAACTCCTCCGCACGTTTTTCCTTTTCTTCAGCTCTATTCTCTTTCTCTATGTTCTGAAAGGCAAGCTCTTTATTTGCAACACTTAATTCATTAGCCCTTTTTTCCTTTTCTTCATTCTGAAAAGCCAGTTCCTTGTTAGCAATAATTAATTCATTAGCTCTTTTTTCCTTTTCTTCATTCTGAAAAGCCAGTTCCTTATTTGCAATAATTAACTCATTAGCTCTTTTTTCTTTTTCTTCATTCTGGAAAGCAAGTTCTTTGTTGGCAATAACTAATTCTGCCGCCCTTTTTTCTTTTTCCTCGTTCTGAAAAACCAATTCTTCATTAGCAATAATTAACTCATTGGCTCGTTTCTCCTTTTCCTCATTTTGAAAAGCTAGTTCCTTGTTGGCAATAACTAATTCTGCAGCCCGTTTTTCTTTTTCCTCGTTCTGAAACGCGAGCTCATTATTAGCATTAATTAATTCTTCCGCCCAAAAACCATTATCATCGATTTTATTCATTATATTAGAATAATTTCAGAAAACAGCATATTGTTATTATATAAATAGCAATGCTTTGTAATGTAAACAATTGTATTTATATAAATAATAGTCTATAGGGACGACAAAAGGATTAATCCAAATGGACTAGGCACGGGAATAATTAAGGGGGACTTATCACTTATTCTTAAAATATTTTAATAATAATTTATCAATCGATTCCTGCTTTAACGGTTTTGGCAAATAACCGTTGCATCCGGCAGTTATTGCCTTTTCCTCATCGCCTGCCAGTGCATATGCTGTTTGTGCAATGATAATTATATTGTTGTCTGATTTTCTTATTTCTCTTGTAGTCTCGTAACCGTTCATATTCGGCATCTTTAAATCCATTAATATCAAATCAATATCTGGATTGCTGCGATAAATCTTAAGAGTGTCTGCTCCGCTTGATGCAGTAAGAGTATGCTTGCTGTATTTCTTGACCATAAGCTCTAAAAGAAATTTGCTTTCTTCGTCATCTTCTACAATTAAAATTTTTAGTTTTCTTAATTGCTCGTCCTTCTTCCTTCCTATTTTAACATTCGATACAATCTTATTTTCCTTGCTGAATGTAAATGGAATTGTGAAGAAAAATGCAGCTCCTTGTCCGGCATCACTCTCTACACGTATTTCACCGCCAAGCATTTCAACATACGCTTTGGTAATTGCTAATCCCAGTCCGGAACCTTGAAATGCCATCTTATCTGAAATATCAGCCTGTACAAAACTCTTGAATATTTCTTCCTGCCTGTCCTTAGGAATTCCGATACCTTCGTCCTTGACATAAAACTCAAGATGATCCTTGTTTTTCTTATAACCGAATTTAATAGTCCCTCTGTTAGAAAACTTAATAGAATTTTTCACAAGATTCGTTAGTATAGCGTAAAGCTTTTCTTTGTCGGTAATAATTACCGCTTCCGCATCGGGTAAAGAATTATTGTAAGATAATATTAAATTTTTGCTGTCCGCTTCGGGTTTGAAAAATGTATAGATATATTCAATTTGCTGATTTATGTTTGATTCGGATAGTTTTACAATTGAAAGTCCCGATTCAATTTTTGAAATGTCAATTATATCATTTATTATATTAAGCATACGGGCACCGCTTTTTTCTATTATGTTTATGAAACTTTGCTGTTCTTCCCCTGTTAATTTAGGCTCTTTCAGTAATTGTGCAAATCCCAGAATCCCGTTCATAGGTGTTCTGATTTCATGACTCATATTAGCAAGAAAAGCTGACTTAAGTTTGTCGCTTTCTTCTGCTTTTTCTTTTGCTCTTATCAGTTCTTCTTCTGTTTTCTTCCGTTCTGTTATGTCATAAATAATCCCGTGCCAGAGAGTGCTCCCGTCATCCATTCTTTCCGGAACAGCATGACTGAACCTCCAGCGCAGTCCTTTTTCCGGTAATACAACTCTAAATTCGCAGTAAAAAACATTCAGAGTTCTTGCCGATTCGAATATTAAATCGGAAACGTGTTGTATGTCTTCAGGATGCAGCCTGCCAAATACAGGTGTGGCATCTTCCTTTAGTTCCTGAGGTGAATATTCATATATTTCATTCATGCCTTCGCTGGCAAACGGAAAACATGAACTTCCATCTTTGTATAATCTGTATTGATATATTACTCCTGGTACCTGGTTTGAAAGTTTTAAAAGCATTTTGTGATTATACTCTAAAGCATCCTCAGCCTTCTTTCTCTCATTAAGGAGTTTAATCTTCATCAGAGCAAGACTCACCTGTTTAGCAACAGATTCGATAAAGCTTATTTCTTCATTTGTCCAGATTCTTGATTCAAGTATTCGATTAATTGTAAATAAATAATATCCTTTTTCATTGAAAGCAAACGGGTACCAAATTAGGCTTTTTATGTTCAGTTGTTTGTGAAGTATGGTTTCGGATTCCTCCCCTTTAAAGTTTTTATTAACGTTATCGGAATAACTCTCAATATATTTCTTATCCTTTTTTATTTCGGTAAACGCATTTATAAACACATCAAGTGAAACAAACTGACCTATTGTCGATTTTATATTTGGATTATCTTCTTTTAGCCATTCACATAATCCCGTTATACTATTTTCTCCAAATGATACATCATAAATTGAAATTCTATCAGCCTGCAGTGTTTCTCCTACAATCCTGTTCGTGTTTTCAAGAATGTCATTTGAGTTGTCATTTGAACTTATAATTTCAGCAATTTCATTCAATGATATAGTAAAACGTAATTGCTGCTTAAGTTTTAATTCCGATTGTTTACGTAATGTTATATCTGTATCTCCCCCCTTATATCCTATCACTCTTCCGTCATTATCAAGAACAGGAAATGCATTCGTTAAAAGGCAAACCGGATTGCCGTTTTTGTGAATATTCCAGTTTTCTAAATTTACTATTGCACTTTTAGTTTCAACAAGATTTTTGAGAATATTTCCTACCCGTTCGCTTTCCTCTGCCGGCATAAAATCAAAAGATATTTTTCCTATTATTTCTTCCGCTTTATATCCTAAAATTCTTTCAACGTTTTCTGAAGAGTAAATATACCTGCCATTTTCATCCACTTCCCATATCCAGTCAGATGTGTTCTGCAGGATTAAACGGTAACGCTCTTCTCCCTCTTTTATTATTCTGTTATACTCGTCGTTTTTTAGATTATTTAGCCCTATACCCGCAATTATTTCAATAAAAACTTTTATAAACTCTAAATATGTTTTAAGTTTATCTTTTGTCCAGATCGGCACTTTATTTACAGCTTCGAGATATTCTATCTCATCAAATCCGTATTTTATTGCTTGATTTCTGAAGAATTCAATATCCGGCTTTTCAAGGAAAAACTGTCCTGTAAAGAAATTCCCTAAATGCTTTCCGTCAATTATTATTGGGATCGCATTGTCACTCAATCCGTGTGGGCATGTGTAGCTCACGGCAGGATTCGCTTCGGCAATGTGTTCTAAGATATACTTATCACTCTTAATGCATTCTTTTTCGGATTCGGGATTGACTCTATGGAATTTCGTGCAGATGTCCTGCCAGGCTACCGCAGTAAGTATTTTACCATCATTATCGATTATCGTTGAAGGAAAAGAATAAACTGAATTCAGTTTTTCCTGCAAACTCTGAAGCAGCCGAACGTCGATTAGGTCTTCAAGTTTGTATTTCATAATTGAATGTTTGGTTTTATGACATTTAAAATAACCTTATTCTTTTCGGTAATCACTTTAATCAAAATACTAAGATACACTAATCAAAGTCGTAAAACTACCTTTAAGTCAATTCAAATCATAATGTTTAACAATTGAAATATGATATAAAAATCTGTTATTAGTTTATTCGTATTATTTCTTTTTCTTCTGTTTCCTTTACAACACTTGCTTTTAATATAATCTTGAACTCGCTGCCAATCCCTTCTTCACTTCTCACCTGAATTTCTCCGTTATTCCTTTCGACAAACTCCTTGCATAACAGCAATCCGAGCCCTGTTCCGGGCTCATCGTTGGTACCGTACCGGACGGTTACTTTATCAATTTTGAAAATATTGTCGGATAATTCTTTCTTCATTCCGATACCCGTATCTTTTACAGAAATAATAACCTTCCCATCCTTTTTTTCGGCAGAAATTATAATTTTATCGCCATCATTCGTGAACTTAATAGAATTTGAGACCAGGTTTCTTACTACTGATTCTATCATTGATAAATCTGCTTTAAAAAGTATATCATCAGGAACCTTATCTACAATCTCAACTCCTTTGTTTGCCGATAACTCACCGTACAAATCTAAAGTATCCTCTATTACTGTTTTAAGGTTAATTTCAACAGGACTGAATTTAATAACACCTCTCTGCATTCTCGACCATTCCAGAAGATTATTCAGTAGTCTGTATAAATTGTTTGCGCTTTGATTTAATTTTGAAGCTATGCGCTGTATCTCATCAGTTGAAAACGTATTCAATTCTTTTGCCATCAGTTCTGTTAAACCCATCAGTCCGTGGAAAGGACTTCTTAGGTCGTGTGCGATAATTGAAAAGAACTTATCCTTCTCTATGTTAATTCTTTTAAGCTCTTCATTCTGTTCATTAATTTTTTGTTCAATCATTTTCCTTTCCGTAATATCCCTTGAAATACTGATGACTCTGGGTTCCCCCTGAAAATCAATTATCTTTGCTGACATTAAGCCTGTTATTTCTTTACCATCCTTTTTTATAAATGCAGCCTCGTAATTATCGCAATAGCCTTTTTCCTTTAACATTTTTATAACAGCATCCCTGTCTTTATTGTCCTTCCAGATATGCATATCTAATGTTGATTTTCCTATTGCTTCCTCTTTGCTGAAGCCTGTTATTTTTGTATAACCTTCATTTAAATCTGTTACTATACCTTCATTTAGAGATGTAATTATTGCAGCATCCGGACTTGTGTTAAATATGTGTTCGAAATGTTCTTTTGATTCATTCAATTCCGAATTCAACCGCTGGTTTACCATTATAACGAGGCTTATCGTCCATAATAATCCCACTATAAGCGCGTCAAAAAGCTGCAAGACTCCTAAGTTGGAAGGAAGGAATACTTCATAGGTACTCTGGACGAATAATGTCTCTATAGCTATATATGTAAACACAATTCCATGAATTACAAAAACCACACTTATAAAATTCGCTGTAGGTGATATGTTATGTGTTTTATACCTGTAAAAATTTATAACTGTAAAAAAAGCAATAAAAGCTAATGTAAAATTAATTAATACTGACCTGAATTTTATTGATTCTTCAATGAATAAAAAATAAGAGAAAGGAGTGATGAAAAATACAAATATTAACAGTAATGCCAGCTTGCTTTCTCGTTTTCCAAGAAACCTCATAAAACCGACGTATATTAATAGCGTACCGGAGATTATTAATACATTTTGAAGAAATATGAAGAAAGATGGAAGTGGGATAACCGACCTAACTACAAGAATGCTTATTCCGGCTGTTAGAAAGCAGCTCCATGCTAACCACCATCCTAAACCACTGTATGTTTTGTTTATTCTGTATTGATGAAAAAATACAGCTACCTGTATTAAATGCGTGATTACGACTATTATAGCAACTGTACCTGCGTCTATTTTCATTGAATGAACATGTTTATTGTGTTCAATTTTTATTGAAATTAAATTAATTTAAATCGTTATAAATTTCAAGTGTTTATTTTGATAATAGAAGTTTCAATAAGTTTTATGCAGAAGAAAGTAAATTTTTGTAGGTATTTTTCTCTTTGCGCTTGTACGTTTACCGGGTCAATTATTCAGCACAATCGTAAATTCACTCCCTTTTCCTTCTTCACTTTTTACGTGCAGTTCTCCGTTGTGTTTGTCAATAAACTCCTTGCACAATATTAATCCAAGTCCCGTACCCGGTTCATTATCAGTGCCCATGCGATTTGATTGTTTGTCTATTTTGAACAAATTGTCTATAATATCTTGACTCATACCAATTCCTGAATCTTTAATCCTAATTTCAGTCTTGTTATCACTTTTATTTGCAGTTATTGATATATTGCCGCCCTTATTTGTAAACTTTAATGAATTCGATACTAAGTTTCGTAATATTGTGTCAAGCATAAATCGGTCCGTTGTTATTTCTATATCGTCCGCAACTTCAAACTCAAGTTTTATGTCTTTTGAATTTGCCGTTTCTGTGAATAGATTAATTGTTTCAGAAATAAAATTATTTAGTCTGAGTTTTTCCGGGTTGTACTCCGTTAATCTGCCCTGCATTTTTGCCCACTCGAGAAGGTTAGTCAGAAGTCTGAAATAGTTGTTTGCACTTTTGTTCAGATTTAATGATATTTCTTGTATTTCTTCTTTCGATAGCTGCTCTATGTCCGTTGCCAATAGATTCGATAACCCTAGTATCCCGTTAAATGGACTTCTTAAGTCGTGTGAGATAATGGAAAAGAACTTATCTTTTTCAAAATTTAATTTCTGTAGTTCCTTGTTCTTCTTTTGAATTTCCATCTCTGCCTTTTTTCTGTCTGTAATATCACGAGTCACTCCTTGTATTTCTATACGACCTGTTTTGTCGTTATTATGAAAAGTTGAGATTACCTCTGTCCAAACCATTGATTCGTCCTTGCTCGGCTGCATTAATTCATTAGTAAAATATTTGTCATAAGATTCAGTCCCAGTTTTTAATTTCTCAACATGGTTTCTGATAGTTGTTTTGAATAATATTTCCCATTCGGAAGACAATGCAATACTCAATGGAGCGTTTATTATCTCCTCAGGCGTATATTCCCTAAGTCTCTTAACCGAAGGACTCACATATGTAAACTTTTGAGTTTCCGCATCCATAATCCATATTACATCTTTCATGTTTTCAGTCAGAAGTCTGTATTTCTCTTCGCTTTCACGGATGATTTCTTCTTTTATCTTACGTTCAGTTATATCTCTTGAAACACTAAGAATATGAGGCTCACCCTGAAAATTAATAACCCGTCCCGATAAAAGCCCTGTTATTTGTTTCCCGTATTTGTTAATGAATCTTACTTCTATATTCTCAAAGTCTCCTTTATCTTTTATCAGTTTTATAAACTCGTTTCTATCTTTAATGTCCTTCCAGATAATTAAATCATCTGCTGACTTTCCTAAAGCCTCTTCACGGCTGAATCCCATGATTTTTGTAAAACCTGTATTAGCATCAACAATCACTCTGTCTTCCATTTTCGTTATCAGTACATTATCAGGACTCAAGTTGAATAAAAGCTTGAAATCTTCAGTTGAATCTCTCAATTCAGAGCTTAATTTTTGATTCAGCATCAGTATTACGCCGAATGTCCAGAGAATACCTGAAATTAAAATGTTTGAATATTGAAGAAAGTTTAATGTAGTCGCATTAAAAGGATTAATATTATCTTTGTAGTAAAAATTCAAAAACGAAACCACATAAAAAACTATGCTGTGTATTAATAATGCTGTTGCGGTAAAATTGGCAGACGTTTTTATAGTATTAGGTCTGTATCTGTATAGATTATAGGCAATTAAAGATGTAACTAATCCGATTAATAGATTATTTGTTGTTGTTCTGTATGGTGCATAATCGATTATTATTGTAGCATAAAAATGAATAAGTAAAAAAACTACAGAAAAAATGAATATGAGTTTTTTATCTATCTCTTTTCCTATAAACCGTATTATCCCCGCGTACAAAAATATCATACTCAGTAACACAAGGAAGTTCTGCAATAGCAAAAAATAATCAGCAAACGGAGTGTAGCTTCTGGAAAACATAATAAAAAATATTCCTAATTCTGCACCGCTCCAGAGCAGCCACCAGCCTATTCCATCGTATTTTTTGTTTATTTTATATTGATAGTAAAGTACGATGAATTGAATAATCGATGTTATGAATATAATAGCAATTATCGTTCTTATGCTTAAATCCATTTTTAACTAATAGAATTATGGGTATGGAGATTCTATATAAGTTACATAAGATTATCAGAAAAGACAAGGGTCTTACCGTATCACTGCTTTATCTTCTTAAATCGCGGTATTATTCTCTGTCTTGTATCTTCCTTGCAATTTTCAACACAAACTTTCTTGGAGAAAATCTCACAGATTGCACAACCAACCAGTTTAGGAATCCCGGAACGACTGTAAGGCTTCCCTTCATCATTTCACGATATCCAAAATCTGCAACTTCTTTTGCAGTTGGTATTCGTGTATGCTTAAATAGTTTGCTTTTCCCGAGATTTGCTGCGCTCTGAAACTCCGATTCTGTAGGACCCGGGCATAGAATTGTTATGCTCACGCCTGTCCCTTTAATTTCGTTGTTTACCGCCTCGCTAAAAGATAAAACGAAAGCTTTGGTTGCATAGTAAACTGCCATCAGCGGACCCGGCTGAAACGCTGCCATTGAAGCAACGTTCAGTATTCTACCCCCGCCTTTTTGTATCATCGGTCTCATAAAAAGGTAAGTCAGCTTTGTAAGCGCTTTCATGTTCACGTCAATCATACCTTCAACTTTTGTCCAGTCCGATTCATGAAAATTTCCCCAGTCGCCGAACCCTGCGTTGTTCACAAGAAAATCTATATGAATATTGTCTCTCTGAAGTGTTTCAAAAACTGATTGCACCTCGTTCATATTGCTTAAATCTTTTCCCAACACTTTTATATCCACACTATGCTTATTCATTAACTCTTCTGCAAGCTGTTCCATTCTTTCTGTTCGCCTTGCAGTCAGCACAATATTATGCCCGTCTTTTGCAAAGTTCTTCGCAAACTCAACTCCGAGCCCGGCAGATGCTCCTGTTATCAATGCTGTCTTTTTCACTTCTCCTTCTTCATCACAACTTCATCACCTTGTTTAAGTGTCAATACTTCCCCGTCCTCCGAAAAAGTAATCTTTATCTTAGCAGCATCAAACCTGAAAACTCTTTCATTTTCAGCATCCAGAGGAAATGCTGATTGTCCGGTCGCCTGTGCTGTCAGCTTTCCTTCAACAACCTTTATAATTATTTTTAAAGGAAAACTATCATTTGAAAACACACCTTCGTATTTCTTTAATACATCGGGATTAACTTCCGCAAAGTTAAACGAAGGGAATTCATATTCCCTCCCGAAATATACACTTAAAATTCCTGCAAGCAGCGCATTGCCGTAGTTCATCCCGTTAGTGCAAAATGATACTGCAAGTTTTTCATCGGGATAGTATGTTAAAGCAGAAACAAAACCATCAATTCCTCCTGTATGTCCATATCCCTTTCTTTCATAAAAATTCATAGGAAATGAGCCTCTTCCGTATTTCTCCTTTACCTTAATCATTTCGTCGAGCGAGTTCTTTGAAATCAGCTTACCGTTAAACAGGGCTTCTATATATTGTGTCAAGTCGTTAGGAGTTGAAACTATAGCTCCCGCCCCGTGCGGTACACTCATATCTGTTTCCTTCTCACGAACCCATTTATCATTATTCAATGTATATGAATAGCACTCATTGTCTTTTATATTTGAAGGCTTTCCATAATAAGTATTCTTCAATCCCACCTTATTGCAAATTCTTTCCTGTAGTAAATCCGCATAATCTTTACCTGTAATCTTTTCGATAATGTATCCGAGAAGAACAAAATTTGCATTACTGTATTCCGATTTTGAATCCGGCTCAAACTCTGATTTATGGCTCTTTATCAAATCCGCCATTTCCTGTTTGGTTTTTGGATAAAGATAAAAACTTGTATCCATAGTATTCGTAAAATTATGTATCCCGCTTCTATGCGTTAAAAGTAAATCCATCGTTATCTTGTCAGCGTTCGGTACATCGGGGAAGTATTCTGAAAGTTTTGTGTCGAATGAAATCTTCCCTTCTTCCATTAACTGAAAAAACATAACCGCCGTAAATGTCTTAGTTATTGAGCCGATTCTGTAACGAGTGTCCGTTGTTGATGGAATCCCTTCTTCTACATCTGCATACCCGTACGATTTATTGAAAACCCTTTCTCCGTCATGCAATAAAGTTACGGTTCCCATAAACTTCTGATTGCTGTACAGGTAGTTTAAAAGACTGTCCAGACGTGCATTATCGAACGTCTGCCCGTAAACAAGGTTTACTGAAGAAAGTATAAAAACTGAAATCAGAACAATACTTAAAACTATTGTTTTCCTGAACCTGTAATTCTTAATCATAATTCTTATTTTATTTTTATTAAAATTAATTAATAGCTTATTAGCTTGCTATCTTTTTAGACGAAACATCCCTTCAAACAGTTTCAATTCTTGTCATTCCCTGATGCTCATGCAGGCTTGTGTCCGTTATTGTTTTTCTCTTTTTCCTCTGTGTCCTCGGTGGTAAAAATTCTTCTTGCTCTTATTCCGGCTCAGTTCTTTCCTCTTATCTCGTTTTCCTTCACTCTGAATTTAACCATCCTTTCAATTAGTTCTAATGGCAGCGGTTTATCAAGCGGAAACTGAACCGAGCCTTTTCCGTGCTTATATAAACTCAGCTCTTTCTTGAATTTCTCATGTCCTGTCGGTAATGCATAAAACCCTATGTGTTTATCAAATCCCGCGAAGTAAACTAATGGTCTATTGTTTGTCTTGTATGCCGGCATCCCGTATGAAATCCCTTCTTCAGCTTTAAGTGCATTCTTCTTTATTATATTTCGAAGCATATTCATTCCTTCCCTTACATTTTCAGGAAACATTTCTATATACTCGTCAACGTTTTTAAATCCCTGCTTCATTTTACTTCGATTTCTATTTCCTAATTATATTGCTGTCTCAATTAATTGTCTTGCAATTTTCCGTCTAACCAGCGTATTATGTTTAATAACAGGATATGATTCTCTCTGGCATCTTCATTATTCATTCCGACTTTGAAACTCTTTGGACCCGCTAATTGTGCTGTAAACATCGCAGCTTCGCCCGATACTACAACTTTACCTTTACCGAACGTTCTGTATGCAAGTTGAGACCATCCTTTTACATTTAATCTTATCGTACTGTCATTAAAAACCCAGGCAGTATCAGGAAGTAAATTAAAATATTTCTCATCAAAAGTTAAAATTGATTTAGCCGCCTCGGGTATTTTAAAACCCTGACCTGTAAAAGAAACAATCTTCTCTACACTTTGGTTTTTATCTCTTCCTTTAGTAATCGTACTTTCAATCAGTGTCCCATCTTTTAAGTTAAAAAACCCTGTCCCTTCGGTTTCAGTATGAAATACAAAGCCATTTGAAAATTCAAAACCAAATTCTAATGCTAAATCATAAGCGGCTCCTGCCATTGGCATATGGTCGGCTATAAGAAACAAACTCCCGCCTTCGTTTACCCAGTCTCTAACGGTTTCAATCTCCGTTTTTGTAAAAGCTGATGGAGTTGGTAAATACCAGTTACTGACGTTAATATCATTCAGAGCATTTGATATGACCAATATTTTCCCTTGTGATAGTTTGTTCTTCGTAAATTCTCCTTCGTATTCCGTTACCACATATCCGTCTTTTTCCAGCAGGTCTGAAAATGCTCTGTATCTGCCCTGCTTTGTGTGAAAGTTGTTATGCCCTTCATCAATAAAAACAACCGGTCCTTTTCTTACGTTGTATTCCGGATTCTTGATTATGGGGCTATAAGAGGTGTCCGAAACTTGCTGCGAACACAATGTTAAAGGTAAAACAATTAATATAAAAAATAAAAATGCTTTCATACGACGTAATTCTATAATGTTTTGGCCGTTCAAAAAATACTTAATTCAGTTTTAAATAACAAACATATATTTATAATTCCTTTCATTCGAAATATTTCATCCATTATATTTATTTGTTAAATCCAAGAGCTCTATCGACTTCATTAGCGGTGTCCATTCTTTTCCGTTGAATATTATCTTAAACCATTTTTTATCCCTGTTCTCATACTTTATGTTGATAAATAACCATATAGCTGCAATCGTAAACCAACACAGTCAGAACCGTACTACATTCTTTTATTTAAAAATCAGTGATAATCATAAAGCAATCGGTTCTTTCAGTGTGCTGCATTTCTGTTATTCTCTGCTATTGACTCTTTTTTCACATTTCCCTTTCATCATCCTTGATACGCAATCTTTCACTCCCGCAGACAATGAATTCACATATTGACTTCCCGTCAGGTAACTTATCTCGCTCGAAAGTTCAGGATACTTCTGAGCAAACTTCACCAGCAGCTTAAAAGCATTATACCTCACCGATGCCTGATTGCCTATATCCTTCCAGAGCGTTACGCATTCATCAAAAAGCAGCCCTTCAAGTTCTTCTTCTATTTCCAATTTATAAAGTATCTTCAGCAATTCCCTCTGCTGATTATATTTTCTAAAAGGAATCACCTCAACAATTCTTCTAACATTGTGTTGCAATCTTCCGTCATTCTCATCCATAACGCTCCAGAGCAGCCAAGCCGCTCGCCATGAATACGGCTGTTTATCGGCAATCGCTAATTCAATCGCCGCCTCGAAATCTTCCGGATACTTTCGCAAATATGATATCATCTTCTCTTTATACGAATGCGTTAATATCTGTTCTAATTTTGTTTCCATTTCAGTTCTTGAAATATTAGAATAACTGTATTTAAATTTAATCAATGTAATAAATATTGTTTTAAGTTTTAATAGATAATCAAAGTGAGATATTAAAATTTTCGACAACACATTTGTCTTACTCGGACAGATTATTGGAATAACTATTTACTTAGACGTAGTGGACGATGAAGAGAAGTAAATCTCTCCCTGTTCTTTAAACGCGAATTAAAAAGGATCTCTTCAAGTGTTCTACTTGCTTGAATTTCGTCGTTCACAATCTCCAACAACTTCTTCATCTCATATGTATCCGCGTCAATAGATTTCCAGGACACCATAAAATCAAAATGTTGACCATGGCGAAATAGTCTTCCCGGAAGAGGATAGCTCTCTCTATTTCCTATTAAGATTCCATAACGCAAAAACGGATGAACATATTTGTGAGCTTGTGCTTTTTGACTATATGTGATTGCATCATGAGTAGTAACACTGCCGAGCTTTGTTTCAATTATTACTCTGGGCTTCCAGGTTTCTTCATCAATTTTTTCGTAAATAAAAATATCTGTCTCATAACCAACTGAATTTTGTTCCTTTGGATTATTATCATTATCGTAAGTTAAAACTTCATTAGCATAAGAAAGCCGGCGACCATCAACTACATAAATAGTTTTATCCGCCTTGCGTAGTTTTTTTTCAATCTCACCGATAATTGATTTTACCCATTCTTTTTCAGTCATAATATACTTAATTAATGGTTTTCAGTTTTAAGTTAAAATTATCTTCGTTTTATACTTTTTTGATGTCTTTTCATATAATATTTATTCCTCTCAGGGAAGCACGTGCAATGCGGGATTTCCCCTTATATTTTCGGGAGACGATTTATTGTGCAAACCATATACTGCATAATGCGAAGTTCATACCGCACAGAGCCTATAACTGTCATCACTTAATGACATTACTAATCTTTATTCGTCAACAGAACTGACCTGCTAAAAAATAATTTGGGCGAGTCAATGACCGCAAACCCGATACTATTTAAATTATTAACCATAATATTGAACGCTTTTTTGGTAACATGAAACATAGGCTCAACTATTAGCATTTTACCGTCCGGTTTTAAAATTAATTTCAGCTCTTCAAATAATTTATTCTTATCAGGCACCTCGTGAATCATATAAAAAGCAAGAATAAAATCTACTTTTTCTGTAACGCCAATCCCGCCGCTCAGGCACTTATGTAATTTTATCCTTTGCTCAATATTCGTGCCTTTGATTTTAGTATATACTTTATTAAGCATCCCCTCCTGTAAATCTGCCGCAATAACTTCTCCATTTTCACCAAGCATCTTTGCAATCTCAATAGAAAAGAATCCCGGTCCGCATCCTAAATCGAGAACCGTCATATCATCATTTATATACGGTTTTAAAAGTCTGCGGGGGTTTTGCAAAAATCTCCTGAGGGAATTATCGAGGCTTCCAGCCAATTCAACGGGGCAAATTTTGTTTTTATCTTCACTCATAAATTTTGTAATAATTTATATAATATTGATTTAAAAATAAGTTCGCATTCTGTATTCCTCATACTCCGGGAATTCTTTCATCAAATGAATCTCCTCTAGTCTTCTCCAATAAAGAATATTAGCCGTATCAAATACTGCGAGAACTAATCCAAAGACAGACCCATAAAAAAGCGAACCTCCTGCGAGCAGTAATATGAAAGATAAATACATTGGATGTCTGAGATATTTATAAATTCCGTCCGTAATCAGCGCACCATGATAGTTCTCTAACTTTTTAACTTTGACAAGAGAGATGAGAAACAGAGCCGCGCCAAAGATCAAGAGGATTGCGCCGGAATATCTGAATATGAGATTTAATGAAACGGCATACGGATCATTTTCGCACAAACCGAACCATGAAATCCAGAGTACAACCATATTAGAGAATATGAAAATGAAAAGCGGTTTACTTTCGGGATTAATCTTATTCTTGATTTTTAGAATCTCATAAGTAGTCCTGACAGCGTGAGTTGCGATGCTTAAAATCAGGAATATGATGAAGGGATTCATTTGGATAAAGGTTTTATGTTTATATAGTCAAAAAACAATTCTAAAACCATCATCCTCATTATTTTCATCACGAAAATAAAATCAATCTTTGAAATTTGCCGTAGCTTTTTCATACTACCTTATTATTAAAACGACATCACTGTTCGTTGGCATTTCATCTTCTTTGAGAATATAAATATTTATAAGAGGGTTCATTATTAACTAATTCATTCAATGGTTCAGAATTATTTTTAAAAAAGTAGTTTACATTCTATATTTAAGAATAGAATCTACATAAATTTAGTAAATCTTATTTTTAATTTCAAAGATATACTTTGGAATATTAAAAATATACTATATTGGAAAGACTTGCTGGCAAAAATATTCAGTTAGTCTTGAACAGTTTAAATATTGCTGTACTTATTGATTAAAGATAATAATTGATTTTTATCAATTGGTTTCGAGATGTAATCGTTACAGCCGGCATTGATTGCTTTTTCTCTGTCGCCTTCAAGTCCGAATGCGGTTTGAGCAATAATGATTACATCTTTATTAAAATGACGGATTTGTTTTGTGACTTCGTGTCCGTTAATATCAGGCATTCTTATGTCCATAAGGATCAGGTCAATATCCGGACTATTTCGGCAAAGCTCTACAGCTTCTTTCCCGGAACTGACATTGTATAATTTATTGCTTATATTTTTCATTAAAGTTGTAATGTACTTTTCTGACGCTGCATCATCTTCAACTATAAGTATGTTGGGTTTTTTTGTATTTTGCCTTTTTACGTCGGGAATATTATTATCTTTCATATTAGTATTTAGCGGAGATTCGGAATAACAAGGAATGGTAAAATAGAAAGTTGAGCCTTTACCGATTTCGCTTTCAACCCAGATTTTACCTTTAAGCAATTCAATGAAGGATTTAGCGATTGAGAGTCCAAGCCCTACGCCCTCTCTTGCCTGAATATCAAGGATATCCGCTTGAATGAATCTCTCAAATATGGCTTTCTGCCTGTCTTTAGGAATTCCTATCCCTGTATCTTTCACAAAAAACTTAATTGATGAAGGAATGTTTTTATCGTTTGAGGATTCAATTTTATAACCGAATTCGACAGAGCCTTTATCCGTATATTTAATGGCATTTTTCACAAGGTTAGAAAGGACTGCGTTTAATTTATCGCTGTCAGTATAAATTTCAGGATCCTTCTCAGATAAGTCTTTTTTAAATGTAAGAATTAAATCTTTATTTTGAGCATCTGATTTCAAAATATTAAAAATGTAATCAATGTGTTCGTTAATGTTTGTTCTTTTAATGTTTACTTTCATAAGCCCGGATTCTATTTTAGAAATCTCAACAATGTCGTTAATAAGATTCAATAAACGTTCGCCGCTCTTCTGGATAATTCCAATGTATTCTTTTTGGTCTTTATCTGAAACATCAGATTCACCCAACAAAGAGGCAAACCCGAGTATTCCGTTCATTGGTGTACGAATTTCGTGACTCATATTCGCAAGGAATGCAGATTTTAATCTGTCGCTTTCTTCGGCTCTTTGTTTTGCGGATAGTAATTGCGAACTCTCTGTTTTTAACAGTTCCTGAAGTGTCTTCTCTTTTATAAAAGATTCATTTAATTGATTCAGTAAAAAAGAAACCGAGAGAACAACCAGTGCATTAAAGGCAGCCATATTTACACTAATGCCCAACCAGCTTGCAACAGTGAACTCCTGAAAAAATTTAATATCGAATGAATTAATCGGCAAAATTGCAGTTATTACAAAAAATATGAAAGTGTTTATGGCAACGGTAATTAACCCGGCTCTTTTGCTTTGATAAAGTGTGATTAAAACCGAACTACAAAGCAAAATGATAACAGAGGGTCCTTTTGTACCAAGAAATACAAACAAAATTACTGCAACAACGTAAAAGTTAATTGAATATAATATCTTCTTCGAATTAATGCTCTGATTTTTGTAGAAGAATAGAAATAGAACCAGTAAAAAAGCGATAGCATCATACGTTCCGATAATAACCTGATTTGATGCAACAGAGGCAACGATACCCGATACACTCATTATAAACCCGATAGGCAGTGATATGAGCAGAATAGATATGAAAAGTTTATCGCGTAAATACTGTAACCCTGCATCTTTATTAACATCAGACGGGGAAAAATTTTGCAGATAATATTGAACGTATTTATCCCAGAGCTTCATAGTATAAACCAAATATTGAATCTTACATCCGGCAAATTTATTATGTTAATATAATCAATGTGAAATATTCATACTATATATTTTCTTTTGCTCAATATGGCTGTTTGAAGCGTTATGTCTTTTTATCAAAGGACCTCGAATATATCATAATTCAATCAGCTCTTATGTTGTGCCAAGTTCTTCTCTTTTCGTGCTTTAAATCGACCATACACTCAACCCTATTTAGAGCGCAAGGTAAGCGCAAGGTAAGCCCATCTAGACCCTAGTCAGAAATCAGGCAACAGGCAATAGGCATCAGGCACAGAATATTTTTGAATAAATAAATACAAGATACACCCTTCATTAATAATCACAACAAAAATCAAAACTATGACACATTTTTTCTCATGCAGGAAAATTAATATATATTTTAAGTAGAGCATTAACAATTATTTAAAGAGAATATTTCCATAAAAAGAAAATTTTATGTGTCATAATTTTCGAAAATGTTGTGATTAATAGTAGGAGGGCATGTAGAGCAGTAAGAGCAGTAAGAGCAGTAAGAGCAGTAAGAGCAGGCAGAGCAGGCAGAGCAGTAAGAACGGCAAGAGCAATAAGAAATCTTAAGAACAAGTCAAGTATAATTCTATTCATGCATCATTCTACTATTATATGCAAACAAAAACCAAAATTTTGCCATGAAATAATTGAGAAATTTTTTACATGACCACTTTATACGTGAAAACACATAAATATCAAAGGGGTAAAAATATTTGCATAAGAAATGACGGCACAATTTCCAAAAAGGATTGCATATACATAATATGAGGGGTATTAACATCTGATGGCTATCCGCCTTCGCAACTAAATGTCCTGTCCGTATCGAATTATAAATTATGATTTATGAAGATAAGAGTAAAGAAAATAATTCCAATTAATCGAGAGTGAGAACAAAATAACGATTGTAAAGATTGGCAAGAGGTAGAATTGATTTTTATATTTATGCATTTTGATTATTTAGAATTTCAATTGATATAAATAACATTACATATTCGATAGTAGTTCGTTTAGTACTTTTAATCAATAAAAGTAATACTAATTTAATTAAATATTGAATATGCAGGAACTTATTGCATAAGAATATGTATTATTTAATAATATGAAAACTAATTTAACTTCGGTATGAGAAATATTATAGCGGTTATTCTTTTTGCGTTGAGCAGTATAAGTTTTGCTAATATGGCATCCCCATACCGCGAGGGGACGAAGGTTGCATCAGCATTCACAAGCAGCGATATTGATATTCTTCAAGAAAAGATAAATGTTATTCTTAACAAAGAATATTCTTCCGCAGGTTACATAATCGAATACAAAATCAGGACTGATAAAGAGGGCAATCAGATTCCGCTGCTGTTCTACGCTGCCGACTATAAAGACGATTTTAAAGTGTGGGTTGACGGCAGGGAAGTCACTGTTCAGAAGATTCCCGACAGCTATACCGCAGGCACTTTCGATGGTTTCTCAAAATCATTTTACAGCAATAATAATAATAATCCCGAAGTCGCTATCAGGTGGAAAGAAAATTCAAGCACAATTTATAAGCTTAACGACTTAAAATATTTTGAAGTTGATTTATCAAAAGGGGAGCATACAATCCGCGTCGAATACACCGCTGCAATCTGGGAAAACCGCTCAAACTGGATAAAGGAATACGGCTACAGGTATTCGCTCTCTCCCGCAAAGCACTGGAAATCTTTCGGTACACTGGAGATATCCGTTAATGCAAATGGTTTCGGCGAAGACATAAAGACTAATCTCGGTCAGCCCGCAGGCGGTCGTCTCGACTCTGTTGCCGTATGGAAATTTGATAAACTTCCCGCTGACGTTTTTGATATCACGTACACACCCAAAATCAGTTCGTTCGCAAATATCCTTCTTGCTCTTGAACCGTCCGGACTTGCAACTATTGTTGGTTTAGGTTTGCTGATTATTCATTTATTCCTGATGTGGAGATACAGAAGAAACAACCCCGAAAAAAGATTTTCTTGGGTGATGATAGTAGGCAGCCTGATAATTCCTGCAATAATTCTGTTCTATTACGTTTACTCATTTGAAATTATCGACAACGCCATCGGCGTCCACGCAAGCAGATATCACGGTTATAATTTTCTCGTATTCTTAATATATCCTGTCTTAATGCCCGTATATCTGATCATCATGTGGCTGTTAGATGTCGTCATGAAGAAGCGTGTAAATTCTAATATCTAAAGAAAAAATTATAATTGCTGAATCCTATTTTTGAGAACCACAGTTCCGGAAATCTGAGAGTTTTAATATTATTTGAATCTTTAGCATTGGCGGGAATGAAACTTTCATATTGGTATAAGCCGTACTTATTCTTCCGGTTCTTATATTAAATATCATTCAAATAATATGTCTTAATAAAATTGCAATGGTGGATGTTGTGCCCTGCTGTCATAAAACCAATAGTTCTTGGAGTAAAGTAAGCATTATTTGCTTTCCCTTTAAAATTAAGCATCTCCTCTGTCATATTCTTAAATAAATTCATCGATGCATTTCTGACATTTATATATTCATCCAGTAAATCTTTTAAATGATACTTAATCTTCTTAACATTTGCTGTGTATTCATTTTCGTCAAATCCTGCTAATTCAGTATTATCAAAACGGGAAAACCTCAAAGCTCTGTATGTATAAATCCTCTCACAAACTATTATATGTTTTAAGACCTCTAAAGTTGTCCATTTATTCGGTAAATATGAAAAATTTTCTTTTTCAGGTGTTATTAGTTCAATGGTGTCTAAAGTTAGTTTTCTGCTTTTTTCGAGTTCATTAATTACGTTGTCAGTCTGAAGCAGGTCGAAATAATAGTGGCAATAACTAGGTGCATCTTTATAGTATGTTTTGTCTGTCATATCCGATATTTATATTTAAAGTTTTGTTTTAAGTTAATACTAATTTGCTATCGTTCGTACAAAATGAGACTAAAAACTCAAATAGTTAATTTATCTTTCTTAAAATCATTCAGGCAGCCTTATAGAAAAACCTCCGTTAACAAAATAATTCGGTGAATTCTCAGTTAAACCAAACCCGGCTGAGGCATCAAACGCAAGATTATTCATTGCAAGGAAACTAAGACCGAAATCAAATACATGATTGGACGCTGTTCTTTCAGGCATAAAACCAAACACTTCGACAAATCCGGATAAACGTTGAGATATTTCATAACCGAGCGCAAGTGTGTAAAAGAATGTCGGCTCAGGTGTCTTCCCTGCCCAGACAGCTCCGAGATTGCACCCTGCGGATAATTCATCAGTTAAACTATTTTGCATGGAGAGGTTTATACTCGTGCCTACATAATCAGTTTCCAAATTCTCTGTCGTTAATCGGGGTATTGTAAAATTAATTATAAAACCCACAGCAGGACTAAGTCCGTCTTCTTCACAGACGTTAAATTTAGCTCCGATTGTTGCGAAGGAAACAGAGTTTTTGCTTGAACTTGTTCCGCCGGAATCAGTTGTGTTTTTAATGTTCTCAATTTCCATGCGAAGTTCAAGATTCGATAATAAACCGTATCTCAAAAGTACTGATGGATAAGAAAAGTTTTTAGTTGTCAGCCCGTTTTGTGTATTCTTTTCAAAAAACACACCGCCCTCAAACTGAAAACTCTTATGTGGAATAACGTTCGCACTTTCTGTTAGGTCAGGTCGGTCAGTTGAAATAGGCTCAATCTGAGCAAACGAAGTTTCCACGAGCATAAACATAGTTGCCAAAATTAATATTGTATAAACGATTTTTTTCACTGAGGATTTATTTAAGTTTAATATCAAACCGATAACACAGACGATATATGAATTGTTCCATCACTTATCTGATTCTTTCTTAAGTTTATTTAATCCTGTTTCAGCCGCTGTAACATAACAAGAAATTATTCCGAGCATAATGCAAACTGAGATATATTTTAAATCCAGTTTAATTCTTTGACTGTCTTATCACTTTCAACATTTCCAGTATGCAGCGTTGACTTCGGTTCAAAAAGCAGATTGTACACAATTTCTCCGTTTGTGCGAGGTCTGTGTTCAATGCCTTTAGGCACTATCAGAATTTCACCTTCTTTAACTTCAACAGTTCTTCCGTCTCTGAAATCCATAAACAGCGTTCCTTTGAATATCATAAAGAGTTCATCTTCCTCTTCGTGGCTATGCCAGACAAAATCATCTTTCAGTTTACAAAGTTTTACGTACTGACCATTGAGTTCGCCAATTATATGAGGGGTCCATTGTTTATCAAACAATGAAAATTTATCCATCACGTTAATAGAGTTAATATCATTCATAATTATTTAGCATTTTAATTTCGTCAATTTGTTTATGTTTCTGAGCGTCCTATAAAATGAAAGGTTACAGTATCGGGCTTGTTTTCAAATAATACTGCAATCAATTACCAGGAAAAGAGGTTCATATTCATCATGCTGAGAACCAATAGCACGTATAGCTTGCCCGTACGAACATTAAATTCGTTTTTAAAGCGTTGTAAATCATTCTAATGCCTTTAGTAAATATTCTTTTGTTCTCACCTGAATCCCGGGACTATCTGACTCCCGATCACCGGCAACATTCAATATTCTGAAGTTTTGGGCATTTAACCAATCCTTGAGCGTTTTTATGTCCGGATTCACCAGTACGAGTTTTTTCAGTTTCATTGCTGTATTAAATGTGAATATAGAACCACGGCTTTTGAGCATACCATCTAAATCTGTGCCGCCGATAATTACAGTTGCATCACTTATTTCAATGTTTTTTGTGGTCCTTTTATTGTTTTCGGATGTTTCCATTTCGATTAATCCAAATTCTTTTAGTGTCAAATCAGGACCGTTCTCAGTTAAATAACCTTTTGGGCAGTATCCACCGGTCGAAATACCCAGCTCCCGAGCAGCTTCCAACCCGCCGCGGTCAGCTCCCGTCTGCCCACCGGAGATAATTTTATTAATCATTTAACATGATCAGATAGATTTAAGAAAAGAATATTATTTAAAAACGATTTCAAATATTTCCCTAGCCAAAGCTGTATAACTGTTCACCTTAACGTTTCCACCACCGACACTCCTTCTACAAATTTAACAAATTCAATTGTCCATTTCAATAATTGAAATCAGTCCTCACGATGGATTTCCGATTAAAAAGTTAATAACGAAATTAAGTATTGATTTTTCTTTTCGCCATTTTTTATTTCATTTACTGTGCCGGTTTTATTGTCATGTTTTAATTCAAATTCTCTGCCGTTTTTTACGAGGTTAACAAAATCGGTTTCATACTTCATCGTGTTCGGTCTTTAATATACACATGTGATATTTAAGTTCGTCTCTTATATAATAACATCATACTCTTAGAAATCCCCTAAACCCTCTGCCGGCGTAATATGATTCTGCACCGTTGTGATACACGAAGACATTGCCGTAGCGAAAATCGGCGAAGAGGGAACCTCCGAGTTTTCTTATATCAGAAGGAGTTTTCAGCCAGCTTGAAGTTTTGGTATCGAAATTTCCGAGTTTCTGAAGCTGCCTGTATTGTCCTTCATCTAAAAGTTCTATACCCATTGATGCAGCCATTTCTACGGCATTATTCTTTGGTTTAAATTCTTTTCTTGCGTCCAGTGCCTGACGGTCATAACAAAAACTCCTTCTGTCTTTAGGACTTTCAGGCGAGCAATCAAAAAATATGTATTCACCTGTCTTTTTATCCTGTCCGACAACATCAGGTTCACCGCCTGTTTTTTCCATCTCATTCAGCGACCACAGTTTAACGGGATCAGCTTCAAGTTTTGTTTGTACTTTATCCCAGTCAATACCTTTATGCCGGTTCATGTTTTTCTCAAAGCGTTCTTTTAACGTATTGACCAATTCTTTCCGCTGAGCCGGAGACAAATCCTTTTTATTTCCCATAATAATTATAATTAAAATTACTAAATAATTTTAGATGGCTATATTTTTCAAAAACAAATTAACTTTGTTAATAAATCCTGGAATGGATAATTTATTTATTGTTAGTAATCGAGATTAGGTTTAAATGATTTAATTACAGGGCTTTATTACTTGTAATTATTATTTCTGCTTGTAAGAGCTGCGTTTCTAAATTAAAACTTGGGGAAGGATATACGAAATGAGATTAAATTCTTTTATTTCTTTCATACATTAAATAGCTGCACATCCCGGATTTGTGTGCCGGTTTCGACGCTTTTATTTATCCTTTGTAAAAAAGTATTTTAAGACTAAATAAAAAACCTTTAATTTTTACATAAGTAGTACCATACCATTTAACTCTTTTAATAAAATGCAAAACAAAGAAAACGATTAAAACAAATGTGAGTTTATCGTGTATCTCGATAAAGAGCATTCTAAAAATACTTGAACTTCCGGATAAATCGATAATCCAGGGCACCAGACCGGTCACAGCAACTAAAAGAAATAATATCGATAATATTATTACTTGTTTGTTTTTATGAATTAATTTTTTAGTGATAACACCCTTATACCATTTCCAATGTACATACGTATGATATATCATCAGCAAAGAGAAGAAAACAATAACAGCCTTATGTACTGCCGACCAATCTGAATAGTTTAGTCCGCATACAATCTTGTTTGTATCTATTTCCTTTAACTGTTCATATTGATTTGACCGTGATTGTGTCTCATGAGTGATATTATGACGTTCATCGGACCCGCCCATATGAAATCCCAATTGCAGAGCTAACCCGGAGAAAATTATCATCAATCCTGAAATAATCAATAAATTATTGATGATGAAATTATAGAAAGTTCGTTTACTTATCTTTTCTGATTTTTGATTTGCTCCCACGGGTATTGAATAAGCATTATATTGACAAAGACTAACGCATTTCAAACACCCTGTACAGGCTTCAGGTTCAACAATCAGCGCATGTCTGTGCCAGGGTAAATCTATCTTACTGATTACCTGATTTGAGCAATTTTTAATGCATTCCCAACATGCCTTACATTTATTTGTATCAAGCTGAATAAATGGAGTTCGTGTATGTTTGTGATTAAAAAACATAGTATATAGTATTATAATTATATATACAAAAATACTTAAGGGCGAGGCTTCTTAACGATAACAATTGTTAATTATAAAATTTATTTTCTATTTTTAATTCTGCTTAATGAAATAGGTGTAATACCTAAATATGATGCGATATAATGTTGTGGTATGCGTTTAATGATTTCAGGATGGTTTTTTATTAAATCCTCATATCGTTCATGTGGCGTATCTTTAATCCTGGAAAGAAAAAGCCGGGAATAATTCTGGAACCTTTTAAACATGATCTCCTGAAAACCTTCTTTGAACTCAGGATATTCGCGCTTGAGTTGTTCAAAAGAATCCTTACTAATTGAAATAACAGTTGAAGGTTCGATGCTTTCAATAGTATATATACTTGGCTGGCCGCACATGAAACTTTCAATTGAGGCAACAGCTTGTCCTTCAAAGAAGAATTGAAAAGTTATATCCTTACCATCTTTATTAAACCACTGACGTAAACATCCTTTTTTTATAAAATGAATCCTGGTTGCTACTTCACCTTCAAGTAACAGAATGGTTTTGGAAGGGATATCTTTTTCTTTTAAAAGGGACCTGAATTTATCCCGGTTCGTTTTATCATTCTCAATTTTATAAATCAGCTTGTTAAGCATAACCTATTAAAATATTGATTTATCAATCTAACAAAAAGTCACAATTACTGTCATTAACATGACAGCTAATTGTAAAATGCTTATGGTTACTTTCGTCAGCCATGCTTTTACAAAACCGATATCAAGCCTTCATTGATTTTCGTAATTACTTTTGCTCATTATCTTTTGGGTTGAAGTCCACCATCCATTCAATACCATATTTATCTCTAAACATTCCAAAGTATGAACCCCAGGGACTGTCGGCAATTGGCATTTCAATATTTCCACCTTCCGAAAGTCCGGAAAATAATTTGTCGGCTTCTTCACGGCTTTCTGCACTGATTGATATTTTAGATCTGTTTTCGTTTTCATTTGTTCGTCCCATAATTTCCGGAACATCATTGCCCATTAAAAAATTTTTGCCGATAGGCAAAGCAATGTGCATTACTTTATTTTCTTCTTTGACGTCTACCGAAAATTCAGGACTTGATAAATCTTTAAATCGAATAACTTTTACGAATTCTCCGCCAAATACTGATTTGTAAAATGTAAATGCTTCTTCGGCATTTCCGTTGAAGTTTATGTGAGGATTGATAAGTGCCATAATATATTTTTTAAATTGTTAAAATGTTATTGCTAATAGTTTTTACTTTCTGAACTTTTTCTAAAATTTCTTTTTCAGGAAATTGTGTTAATTCTGTGAGTGAATTAATTTTAACGTTATTTAAAGTGCGAAGAGCGGCCGCACTTAATTTCGGAAAATCCTTCTCGTGTTTCTTCTGGTGGTCCGGCAAACATAGCGGACACACAGGACAATCGCTGTTTTATAGAACACATGACCTCTGCTGCACGTCTTTTTTGTTTCTTTCTTTGTCATCTTAATCACCCATTGTGCCTGTCTTGACTTCTCCGGCTCTTTTGAAATTAGCAGTTATCACTCCACTTGGTGTAACCGAACTTTCTGTTAATGTAAAGGCAGCCGGAATCGTGCCGGCGTCAAACAACTTTTTCCCGCTACCAAGAGTCACCGGGAAAATTTTAAGCAAGAGTTCGTCCACTAAATCATTCTTAAGCAGTAACTGAATAAGCTCACCACTGCCGTGAACCTGAATATCGGAACCTTCTGAATGTTTAAGCTTTTCGATATCTGCCGGGCTTTTGAGGAAAACTGAGTATTTCCAATCTGACTTTTCCATCGTCTCTGACATGACGTATTTTGTGACATCATTGATACCCGGCCAAATGTTTGCATGCTCAGGCCAGTAGGATGCAAAAATCTCAAATGTTTTTCTGCCCAGAAGAAGGTCAGCAGGTTTCATTTGCTTTTCCATAATCTTACCGATCACTTCATCAAAATAAGGCACAACCCAACCGCCATATTTGAAACCGCCCGATGTATCTTCCTCAGGTCCTCCGGGTGCCTGCATCACCCCATCTAATGTGATAAATGATAAGACTATTATTTTTCTCATATTATTATGCTTCTTTAAAATTTACGTTCATAGTAAAGTATTATTGAACCGGAGTCAAATGTTTTTGTGTTTAAGAGTTTAAGATTAATTCTATCAGTAATATTTTTAAATAACGTTAGACCGCTTCCTAATATAATTGGGTGAACGCAAAGCTGGTATTCATCAATTAAATCAAGCTGCGTTAAGGCAACACTCAAACTTGGGCTGCCAACGAAAATGTTTTTACCCGCTTGCTGCTTGAGTTCTAAAACTTCTTCTTTAGCGACTTCCTTTTTCAATGTTGTATTTTTCCAATCGACCTTATTGAGCGTACGTGAAAAAACAATCTTTGAAATATTGTCGATTAGTACTGCAAATTCATCTATTGGTTTGTTACCGGTAGGATTTTTTACCACCGAGGACCAATAACTTTCCATAAGTTGATATGTTATCCTTCCGTAAATAAGAGCACCTGCGTTTCTTAACAGCTTATTATAATGTTGATGCAGGTCATCATCTGCAATCCCAGCCGTATGGTCGCAAAACCCGTCCAGAGTCATATTCATTGCTGCAATTAGTTTCCTCATTTTATTTCTTCTTAAGCTCCAACAGTTCTCCTATGCATATTTCTGGAGTCTAAACTCTGTTAGAATAATTAATCATCCACTTGATGCCAAATTTATCGGTGAACGATCCAAAATAATCACCCCAGAACATATCGGCCATTGGCATTTCTACCACTCCGCCTTCAGTGAGTTTTGCAAACAAATCATCTGCCTGCGCTCGCGAATCCGTGTGAATTGAAATGTAAACATTATTCCCTTTATTCACGGTGAATCCCATTGATTCAGGGGCATCCGATCCCATCAATAAGTGACCTCCGAGAATAGGCAGTGCGACATGCATAACCAGATTTTTGTCTTCTTCCGGTAGTGGAGGTCTGCCTTCTATGGGTGGAACTTCACCAAACCGCATGATTTTGCCTTCCAAAAAGTCGCCGCCAAAAACCGATTTATAAAAATTAAAGGCTTCCTCTGTGTTGCGAGGAAAATTAAGATAAGTGTTAATTTTTGCCATTGCTCTGTTTTTTAATTAGTTGAATTAGTTTTAATTTAGTTTTACTTGTTAACTACATATATTGCCCCTTTTGTGGCTTTACCATGTTGTGCGTTCGTGCTCATTCGTTTCGTTAAACAGACCCGTCGAAAAACAAACCGCTGCTACAATATTTTTCATTTCATTTTTATACTATTTTAATCTATATTGAATAATATACTATAACTCATTCAAAATTAAATAAATTCCTTCTTTGTGCCTCATGGGGCGTTCCGAACTGGGTATTTCGATTAGTACGAACTAGCCAAAACTTTAATTTATTAAGATGTAATAGTCGGTAAACTGAGGTAAATCTTTTCCTATTGTTAAAACCAGCAATTTATAGAACTTTTTTAACGGGAATTCTATTGCTTTTTATCAAATGTTTTTCTTGTCATCAAATACTTATCTTCATTGTAAAAGATAGCAAATATTTCAGAGAAAAATGGAATATCTTCATGATTAATTTTTGATGATAGAGATTGTAATCCCCAAAGTAATTCAACCCAATAACGAATTATTTGAAGTAAATAAAGTTGTCGATACTTAGCAACAGATTCATTCATACCTGTGGCAAAACTTGCATCCTTAATTAAATTAATCTCATCTCTTGTTTCGCTTGTATGTCGAACCATTGCTAACGGGGTCATAAATTTATCAATTATTTCAGCATTAAATTCAATTGTTTTCTTCTTTTTTACAGAAACTCTTTGCTCGTAAAGAACTTTATCAACTTTAGTATACCAATAGTAAATTGGATCGCTTTCTCTGGTTTGAGTTACAAGAAAATTTATATTTGAATATCTGTCGCCTTTTGCAAACGCAGACAGTATTTTAAGTATCTCTTGATGAAGCGATCCATCAATGTTATTTTGGAAACTAAACTCTATATTATAATCACAAACAACTGCCTTTGATTTAGTGTATATTATTTGCAAATCATGACCGATTTTATTTTTTACAAATTTCAAATCAGGAAATTGCCCCCCAGTTTTAATGTAGTAATCAAGCATTAAACATAATTTCCCAATTCTTTCTAGTCCTGTGGCTAAACTAGTGAATGATTGAAAGTACAATCCTTTTCGAGCGTAATTTGCATTTCTAATTTGTGTCACACCAGAAGCAAGAATTTCCTTTGTGAAAGTCGCTTCTTCTAGTAATGCAAGAAATGTTTTATTCATAGTGAATTAAATAATTTATCAGCAATGTTGTCATATTTATTACCCCTAACTTTTCCATTTTGGTGATTTTGTGGATTTCAATAAAGTACATCAGTCATCGCATTTACCAGACCAAGTATATATGCAATTTACTTATTCCTTATATCATTAAGCCAATCATGATAGTCGTAATAATTTTTAACAATATCAATTTCCACCAGCCTTTTAACAATCTTATCCGAGTTATGGAATATTTCTAAATTCATTAATGCTTTCTCGACAAGTTCATTTAATCCATCCTTAACTGTTTTGTTAAATCTAAATTGATTTCGTTTTTTAGTTAATAAATTATATAAGAATGGATTCCTATTTTCACTTATACCTCTTGACCATTGATCACGTTTACAAATTCCGTTTATAAATAATTGCTTATATTTTTCTGGCAACCAATTAGAGTCATTACTTAAAAGCCAAATCAAACCTTCAAATATTTCCCAATGTGATCGAATATAGCTTAAATCATGAGCATTAAAATACCAATGTCCCAATTCATCATCTGTATAGTTTCCAAAGGTAGGATGTCTGAGTGCTATTACATCTCCGCATAAAGGCTTTTTGCCATCAACTGTATCATGACTACCATATGAAAATATTCTATCAGCTTCGTGATTATTTGGCTGGAGAAGATTATCGAATACATCTTCAAATCCCAAATCGAAGCCTGGTATGGTTAATTGAGGTACATACAAAGCAAGAACCCCAGGGTTTTCCTTTGCACAATCATATAGACCTGGCCACCTACGAATAAATGAATGTACTATTTCAGGATGAGTAATCGGAGAAATGTTTAGTTCCTCCCCTTCAAATGACCAATCTATTTGTAATGCGGTTGATGAAATGTTATGACCTCTTCCCACGCCTCGATCATCCGAACATGGAATAGGAAATATCCATCGTTTCCCTGCATTTAAATCTGGAGATTTTAGAAATTCTTTGTATTCAATGATATCCAACCACCATTCATCCGAGATTGGTGGTGAGTCAACTTCAAGTCTAATTAAATCTTCCTTTGCAACAATTAAAGGACTCTCATCTGGTTTAATTTTCTTAGTTAGTTCTCTAACTAAAGCATTGATACCATCCGTGGAAGAAACTGCTTTTTTATCTGCAAGTGGTAGTGAATATTGTGCTACATCTTTAACAGTCACCCTGTGCCAAATTGGTAAAATTAAATCCCTTCTCTCAATCATTTCTCTCAAGGTTAAACCATTCAATTCTCTCTTTGCCCAAGGTTTGTTGAAAAAGTTTGGGCTTAGGACTACAATTCCAAACCTCGATCTAGAAAGACCCTCATCAATTTTTTGTGTGAGGCTATCTCCGACATTAAGAGAAAACTCATCATACCAAACATCAATATGTTGCTGTTTCAATTTCTCAGCTAATGGACGAACAAAGTCTTCTTTGTCTTCACTCGCATGGCATATAAAAACATCATATTGCATTCTGAAAAATCAATTTATTTAGTTTAATCGAAAGGATTAAACAAATCTATAATTTATTAATTGATATAAAAAATTATTTTTATCGATTTTATATTTGTTCTATACATAACATTAACGTTCATGCGATTTCTGAATATTAATTTTGTTAAAATAGTTTCATAGAAGAACTTCAAACACTTTTACCAAACAGCTAATACAAATTGATCTTTCTTCCAAAATATTTGACTTTCTATTTAATCTTGTCAGTTGCAACTTTGTTTTTGAGTTTTCCTTTTTCTGTTTGCAATTGCTTTAGTTCGCGTAAAACACTTTTTATTTCTTCAAGTGATTTTTTGTTTTCTTCAAGTTTATTTTCTATTGAATTTTGCTGAGTTATATTTAACTTAACATTTTGTTCTTGCTCTACCTGCATTTTACCATACTTAACTTCTTGTGTTCCATTGTAAATTTCCCAGACACTTAAGATTGTCGCTATAATTATAGCAACAACAGCAATTCCTAAATTTCGTTTATTAATAGCACTATCTTTTGCTGATTGTATTTCAGCATTATCTGCTTGAACTTTTTCAACAGATCTAAATTCATTATTTACAAAGTCAATTAATGATTGTCCAACAAGTATGTATCTAAATGAGTAGTCCAACAATAAAGTTGTGACCAATGGGTCAACAATAGTCGCTATAACATATTCGTTGCCACCAATAAGTTGACCATAACGAATATTATTAGGTAATGGAGCTTCAAGAAAAAGTGTAAGGTAACCATTATCTTGTAAGTCTCTTAATAAGTTGACTATCATTACAATTTCAAATGTTAGTCTTCTAATTTCGTTAACAAGTGATCCCTGATTATAGAATTGAATGTCAGCTCGAATTTCTGCAGTTCCACTATCATAGTCCAAATAAATGTCTTTGTTGCTGAGTTGAGGATCTATTACCGAAGCTAAATTTGTTATAGTTCCTGCATTATTATACCCAATAATTCGTCTTAAAATTTCTCTTTCAAAGTTGTTGATTTGTCTCATTTGTATCGTATTTTTATATTGAATAAAACTTGTTTATTAATCTGACAAAATGAGACTAATATATCTAATATTGTAAATTAGGTTTGACTATAGTCAGTCATTATTTTTTCAAAAATAAAGAATTTATCTTTCCAAATCATTAAAAGGTGATTTTATATTTTTTAATTAAGTTTAATTTATAAATCTATAATTCATAATCTCATCAAAAATACTTAATTCAGATTTCAATAACAAAGATATACCCGATGATATAAAATAATAGATAGAAAATATAAAAATAGTGCGGGAGTATAAAGTTGGAGACCGTCCGCCCACTTAAGAACCAGAACGAGATCCCCGCCTAGACTATGCGGGGATGACAAGGTAAGGGAAATTGTAAATCCTCACTTAAAAATTCAAGTCAGGGGGTTCGCCGTTGAGAACACGGGCTTTGAGTTTTATATCTTTTCTAAATTTATAATTATTCGTTACATTGTCTTCGGCAAAGCCTATTCCCATTCTGATTTTGCTTTGATAATCACTGAATACATTATCAAGTTGATTTATAATTCCCCCAATTGCTGTAATCATCATGCCGGTTTCTTCATCTTTTTAATGCTGTCAGCGATATGCTTTGGCAGTTCGGGATTTTCCGGATTGGCTTCTTTCTGCCGCTACTAATACCGGGAGTTAGATAGTTTTTCTGCCGTATTTCTCGGAAAGATATTATTTCCTTTTCACTTTATGGCATCAGGAAAGATTTCCTTAGTTCTTTTTTCCATCTCGGCACTTATCACCTTTCCTGCTTCACCTTTTTCTTTGAGACGTTCTTTTATATTTTCATAACTTTCAGCATCTCTGTCCTGACTTAGTTTGAAAACCGTATCTATTTCATTTACTTCAATTTCAAAAGCCACGATTGCCTTCATTAATTTATTCGTGTACTCTGCAGGAAGGTTGTCATAAATGGTGGAGGACTGCTGATTATTGTTTTCAAAATGAAGTGTGGTCATTCGTAGTACATCAACCAATGCAGCATCATCCAGAAACCGGATTATGCCTTTCGCATGAACGCTCATATAGTTCCAGGTGGAAGGAGTATGAGGATTACGATACCATGTGCCGCTTACATATATGTGATGTCCGGTGAAAACTACCAGCACATTTTCATTATGAACGAAAGCTTTATGGTGGTCTGTGTTTTTCATGATGTGTCCCCTCAAAATTTTTCTGCCCTCTTTTTCTTCAATGAAAACCGGCACCTGTGTAGCAATAGGTTTGTTTTCTGCGTTGCACCCGGTTAAAAAAGCAAATGGGTACTTCGCAATAAACTCTTTAATCACCTGTTCGTTTTTTTCTTTATGATAGTGAAGATCGTACATGATAAAAATAGTTTATAATAAATTAATAAATTGTTGTCAGTCACTTGTTAACACAGTTTTCAATTGAGTGTTAAAATATTCCTTTCCACAATTTATTTAACACACAATCCCTGTATTTCATCGCAATAATTTTACGTGAATGAATCTAATATTGGATTGAAGTAAGAAAGTATTGGAAGTGTAGAAAGCATTAAATATTGCGGAAAAAAATGTAACGGAAAAGGGGCTTTCGCCCCTTTTGTGTTTTATGTTATCTATAGCTTTGTTTATTTCACCAGCAGCATTCTCTTTGTATCTGAAAAATCTCTCGTTTCAAATTTATAGAAATAAACCCCGCTCGGATAAACTGAAGCATTCCAGTCAACACTGTATGAACCCGCGCTTTGTTCTCCATTAATAAGCACTGCTACTTCTTTGCCGAGCATATCATATATTTTTAATGATACAAATGTATTCTTGGGTACATCGAATTTAATATTTGTTGTCGGATTAAAAGGATTCGGATAGTTCTGATATACTGCAAATTTGTCGGGAATGATGTTTGATGTTCCGTTAATACCGACTATTAATGATGCAGTCTTAAGTACTATGTCATTATTCGGGTCGAACGCTACCGCAGTCGGCTGTCTATTGAAATCAAACGAGTACGCCTGATTGTTAACATCATTCATTACTCTTATCAATGTATCGCCTATTGAAAATGATACCTTGATAACGATTGGCATCTTGTGAAACACCGTATTTGTCTGCGTTTGTTTTGCTGTAAAATTCACGCGATAGTTCCCGCCGCCGAGATTTGCAATGTTGTATAAATTCTGATACGTCGGATGATTTGGCTCTTTAACCCACTGGTCTATGAACCATGTTAAATCCTGTCCTGCTACAGAACTTATTTTAGCAGTGAAATCATCTGTCGTTGCGTTCTTCATCTTGAAATTCACTGTGTCAGTCGCATAAGCTTTCATTCCCGCAAAAAATAATGAATCACCGATTGTATATCTCAGCATGTGTAAAACACATGAGCCTTTGTAATAAGTAATCGGTCCGTTGAACAATTGATTTGACGGCGGAGTTGTGATTGCCCATGAAGGGTTATAAATAGGCCATCCGGGATTACCCGACATATATGAAGTAGCATTGGAAGTAATATTTGATTTATATGCACTGTATCCGGTAATTTGTTCTTTATAAATTGCTTCTAAGTATGTCGCAAATCCTTCGTTAAGCCATAAGTCTGCCCATGTTGCACAGGTTATCATATCGCCGAACCATTGATGCGCGTATTCGTGCGAGATTAAACTCGTTACCGAACTCCACGATGGCGATATAGTTGTCAGCGTTTGATGTTCCATACCGCCCCCATAACTTGAGACCGATGCAAACCCGTTCTTTTCAAAAGGATGCTCTCCGAACAACTGCGAAAAAATTGTCGTCATGTTCGGTAAAGCGTTCTTTGTTGGAGTAATGTTCTCTCCTGTGCTGTAATATAAACGAAGAGGTATGCTGTCGTTTGGATTCGATAATTTATGCCACCAGCTAATATCAACATTGTATCCTGTCTTTCCCGTAAGTACCGAAAGGTATGTGGGCAGCGGGTCGCGGCTTATCCAGCGGTACCATATTGTATCAGCGCTGACAGTGGAATCTGCAAGTCTTCCGTTAGAACCTAACAACACGTTTGAAGGCACTTTAACTCTTATATCAAATGTTGCTTTGTCTGCGGGTCTGTCCCAGCATGGGAACCATCTTCTTGAACCTTCCGGCTCTGTGTTTGTATAAACAAATCCCGACCCAACATTAAATGCACCGTCGCTTACATTGTTGTGTCTGTATTTAATAATTAAATCTACTACTTCTCCAGGGTTGTATGTTCTGTCAAGATTTATTGTCAATAAATTCGTCGTTGAACTGTGCGTAAAAACAAGGCTTGCACCGCTAAGCAGCTTCACCGAGTCAATCACAAGTGACGTGTAATATGCATTCAGTTGAATTGAGTTTAATGTTGAATCAACTCTGAAAGTAAGTTGCTCAGTCCCTGTGTAATTTCTCACCGAATTCTTGAAACAGTTGTAAATGTCCAGATCAAGTTTATAATTTAAAACATCATACGAATGTCTCGGTGTGTTTGGTGACCTGAATGAAGGGTCAATGAGCTCTGTCATTTTTGATTTTTTCTGCGAACAAATATCCGCACCCGTCATTCCAGAGTAATCCTGTGCTATCGCTGTTGTACTAAGAATTAGTACAAAGCAAAGCAATAATAATTTTTTCATTTATTGTATATTTAATTTATTTATTGAATATTTAATTTAAAATTTCCATTAGTATATCCTATAAAATACTATTTCAAACGTTAATATATAATCCAATTTCATTTCAATCCGTGTTTATCCGCGAAAATCCGCATTCTAAGTTCTTGAATCCGTGAAAATCATAATCAATCAGTTCTTTCTGTGTGCATTTTTCTCAATCCATGTTCTAATTAAATCAAATTTAAATTCAGAAGTACAAGTTTTACTTATGTAAAAACAGCGAATTAATATCTTCTCATACACTTCTCATACGTATCTCATACGTTTCTCATACGCTAATCTAATGTTTCTAAGCAAAATGAATTACCAATGACGGCTGCAACGTCAGATACTCACAGCTATCAGATATCCCAGTACTATAGATACCCCCCAAAGAATTACGCCGTAACCTATACTGTTCATTCCCACTCTTTTTAATGTATCAAGATTAATCGCATACCCTACCATAAATAATGCAGGTGACATCAGCATTTTTCCGTAAGAGGCAATGCTCGAATAAAAATCCATCGGCAGAAAAGTTGTTATCAATGTTGCAAACACAAACAAAGCGATGAAATATGGAAACTTTGAACTGCCGTTCGACTTATATAGAATCTTATAGAAAATTGTCAGCGGAATTATCCAAAGCGTTCTTGTAAGTTTTAATATCGTTGCTACCGCAAGCGATGTTTCATTAACCGAAGCTGCGCCTACAACAGAACTCGTATCATGAATACTCAATGCGCACCAGATACCGTAGATTTCCGGTGAGATATGATAGTTAATAAACAAAACCGGAAACACAAACAATGCCACGGCATTCAGCAAAAATACAACACCCGTTGAAATCGCAATATCATCATCCTTCGCATCTATCGCTCCCGAGACTGCTGCAATTGCACTTCCGCCGCAGATGCACGTCCCCACGTTTATTAATACTGATAACTTTTTATTCAGTTTAAAAACATACCCGAGTATAGTCCCAATAACAAGAAGTGTTATTATTCCTGCCGCAGTCTGGTATACCCCTTTCGAACCGACACTTATAACCTGATTAAAGCTCAGCCCGAATCCAAGCAGCACAACAGCCGCTTCTAATGTGTATTTTCTGTAAGTGTTTAGTTTTGGCGGATTATAAAGCAACTTGTACATCCCGAGCGCTATCCCAAACAGCAGCGCCCACACAGGATTTAGAAAAAGCGTAAATACAACCGCAGCAAAAAAAACATACGGGCTTTTCAGAAAATTTATCATCCGGTATTTATTATTTTATAGTCCACAGTATATTTCAAATTCCCGCAATTTCATAATTCTGCATTGCAGATTCAACTGAATTAAGCAAGACAGGTTTATTTCTTCGTTCTATTCTCTTTTCGTTTTATCTCCATTCTATAATTAAATTTCTTTAATCAGTGAAAATCATAATGTATCAGTTCTTTCAGCGTGCGTACTTCTCTGTCCGTGATAATCCGTTTAATCAGCGTTCATCCGCGTTCTATTCTCTTTTCGTTTTATCCCCATTCTATATTTCTAATCGAGTAATGGCAATAAAAGATATGTCTCAAAAATCCTTCTTGTTGAATTTCCTTGCAGCAATTAATGTAGGCACCACTATCCAGATAATAGATATTAGTAATGATACTGCCAGTCCGTATGCGTGTCCAAAGAATTTAATGAAATTCGCTCCGGAATATCCGAACAGCGATGCTATGTCAAGATTTATAAGTATGTATAGTCTTGTCAAATCAACGGGATTTAAAGCAATCAATATCACCGATATTTTATCGAGAGGGAAGTCGTTCATCAAGAAATACATGATTAAAATTATGCCGTCGAATATTATCGACATAAACAGCCATATACCAATCAGCATTCCTATACCTTTTATCCTTTCGTCATACATAATGGAAAATAAAAGCGAGATGGACGTGAATAATGCAGTCAATAAAATTCCGGAGATTAATAAATTAAGTATGAGCATTACGTTGCCGAATAATAACAGCGGTACTATTACGCCCATGATAAAACTCACTGTTAGCGCAAGCGTCAGCGAAAAATACTCGGCTCGGAATATTTGTTTGCGCTTGACGGGATACGTAAGCAGTGTCTCTATAAACTCTTTCGAATTGTAATAATGAAGCGATACGTATAGAATGTTTACTAACGGTATGAGGTATATTATTAAGTTTAGCGTTGTTATTATTGTCTTCGTGTCATCCCTGTTTAAATAGCTGATGCCCATAGTTAGAAGAAATAGCGTTCCCGTGTAAAAGAATATAAACTTACTTCTTACTATGTCCCTTATTATATATTTCATAATCTTTCTCATGCCGTCAGCCCCTGAAATAATTTGCCACTTCTGATATAATGAGCCTGCTGTCCCTGTTAACAAACTCATCGTTCATTATCTTGTCATACTTAATCTTGCCTTCATGCAGAAATATTAGTCTGTCGGATAATTCTGTTACATCGCTTATTATGTGTGTTGTAAAAAGTATAAGCTTGTCTTTTTTTTCCTTAAGTATTTTACTCTTTAAAAGTTCTGCTGCATAAGGATCTAATCCCGCAGTCGGTTCATCGAGTATTATTACAGGACTTCTGAACATAAATACAATCGATGCTGCAATCTTTTGCTTGGTTCCCTGCGATAAGGATGAGAATTTCGATTCAAGTATTCCGTCAATTCTATACTGTTCATATAATTCATAATCGTAATCTTCTGTGTGATTCTTCAATGCTTTTGTTATCTCGATAATTTCTTTAACCTTAAGGTTCTCGGGATAGATAGCGGTCTGAGGCATGTAGCTTAGGTCATACTTGAATGTGAAATCGTCGTTTATGTTTTTGCCCTTGTATTCTACATCCCCTGTTTTGGGATTAACAAGCCCGAGCAGTATTTTCAGAAATGTCGTCTTTCCTGACCCGTTCGGTCCCAGCAGCGTTATTACATTAGGATGTTCAAGCGTAAGGTTCTCAATGTCAAGCCTGAATTTCTTTCCGTATGATTTTTCTATTTTATTAACTCTCAGCATTTATGAAGTCTTTCATTAATGGGCGTTCATCGATTAATGTTTCAGGCGTAAAAGCAGGCGATACCTTCTCGGCGAAATCTATTATATTAACCATAAAACTGTTCAATAAAATTATCGCTTCGGGACTCGTTTCTATCAGAAGTGAAAAAAGGTTCATCGGTCTGTATGCAACATCTCCAATCCCGTCTTTCTCTATGTCGTATCCGTTGTATTTATCCCAGTAGTTATACTCAAACTTGTTATTGTTTCTTGATGAATTTGTCGCAAGGTCAAATACATTGTTCCTGAAAGTATTGTAACTGAATACATCATCGTAGCAGTTCCCGAGTATTTTCATCGCCCATCCGTTATTTTCGAATCTGTTGTTTTGTACGGTAAGCTTGTTCGAGCCCTCCGAGTATATTCCTACTGTGTTCTTCGTGAAGTTATTGAAATAAATTGTGCTGTTGTCTATATCCTTTAGAAGCAAGCCGTATGCATTCTCTCCCCAGTTGTCGAAAAAGTTGTTCCATATCATCGCAACACGTTTTGTGTACATAACTGCCACGCCGGCGCCGTTCATTGAGAACTTGTTCAGCACGTATTTATTGCCCTCTGAAAACATAAAATGCAAACCGTACCTTAGATTTTCGCTGCTTGCATTGTTTAATATGACGCTGTTCTTTGCAAATTCAAGATATATGCCGTCCCGCTGTCGTTTAATCGTGTTATTCGATACAAGAATATTATTGCAGTTCCAGAGATGTATGCCGTTGCCCGAAAATGACTCAGTTACGGAGTTTCCGTTTATTACGTTGTTATCTACGTATGAATTAGTTGTGTTTGAAAGGTATATTGCAAAGAAACTGTTTTCTACTACATTGTTTTGTATCTTTACGCCTTCTGAATTTTGTACTCTAATAGCGCATACATCATTAACGAAACTTATTCCCGTGTTGCGGAATGTTATTCCCTTTACCGTAACATTATTTGCTTCTACTGTGATAATGCCTGATTCATTCACGGCATCTAATACAGGATAGTTTATACCTATTACGGTCAGTCCGTGTTTCTTAATAAATATATCTCTTACTTTATATTCACCATTATTGATATATACCGTATCGTAATCGGTGATTTCAGAAAAATATACTTTTAAGTCCTGAGTACTTGCAATCGTGTCGCTGAGCGCATATACCCTGTAACAGCTGAATACAGTTAGTATTAGAATGAAACAAATAAGTCTGTTCAAAGTATTACTTGCCTAGTTGTGTCTTTAGTTCTTCCCAGCTGTACACATCACCCCCGACAGAATTCTTTGCCGTTTCTGCGTCCGATTTAGTTTTGTATGCGCTCAGGTCTTCACCCATCGGACTTCTTCTCTTCGGGCTGATCAGGAAATATGAAGTTCCTGCCGTTATGAACTGTCCCGGATTGATAAAATCTGTTACATACATTTCTTTGATGTCGAGTGTGTTCTTCTTTATGTAGTCAACCATGCATTCTGCCGCGTCAAATTTATATGCTTTTGACTTTGTGTTTAAAAGCTCCGCTCCGAATCTGTTGTCCATTATTTTCATGTTGCAGTGTGCGCATACGTCAGATCCGTAATTAATCGGATCCAGCTCGCTTGAACAACCGTACAATAATCCTGTTAATAAAAACAATAATGTAGTTATCGATATTTTATTCTTCATTTTTATTAAATTTAAGTTCGTATATTAATAATAGTGTTGATATTACACCGGCAAATATTAGTATGAATCCACCATATGAAGGATATGAGTGTGCTGTGAAATTCAACAACTCTTTAGACCCGATTAACGGCGGCTGATAAGTCATACCGGGTATTCTGATAGCAGCGGTTGTATCAAGATTGTGACCGTAATCATATTCCCAAACATAAAAATCGATTCCCCCTGCAATTCCGAATACTATCATCAATGAAACCCATACAACCAATAAACTCTTCTTCGATTTATAAATAGTTAATGCAAGCAGAAGTATTAATAATCCAAGTAAGTAGGGCATGAACTGCAGTTCTTTGATTGAATCGGGCTCTATTTTCTTCATACCGATGTAATGGTTTAATCCGTTAACTGTATTCAGGTCGCCTGTCATTTTGTAAATCCATATCTCAAATCCTAATCCCTCAGGATATTGTGGTGCTTCAAGCGATATATCCCATACCGGAAGAAAGTAAACCAGTATTAATCCAAGTCCGATTATTGAGAGTATTATTCGCGTTAGTTTTTTCATACGTATGTTTTAAAGAGGGGCTGCTGGTTTTCAATTCCGCAGCCTCTTAATATAATCAGAAATTATTTCTTTTCTTCTTTCTTGTAATTCGAGTTGAATGTAATCGGTAATGTCGAGTTCTTGTCTGAAACTCTCAAATATCCCTGCATTTCCTGATGTAGTGCCGAGCAGAAATCAGTGCAGTAATACGGATATATTCCCGGTGTTTTGGGAGTCCATTTAATCGTGCACGTCTCGCCTGGCATTACAAGCAATTCTGAATTGTTATTCCCCATGATTGCAAAACCGTGCGGTAAATCCCAGTCCTGCTCGAGATTTGTTAAATGGAAATAAACCTCGTCACCGACTTTTACACCCTCGATGTTATCGGGCGAAAGATGCGAACGTATAGCTGTCATGTAAACGTGAACTTCATTTCCTTTCCTCTCTACTCTTGCATCCTTTTCCGATTTAGTCACAAACGGATGCTGATTCTCTTCTATCTTAAAGAATTTTAATGATTTGTTTACTATTAACTCTGCAGGTATTGCCTGCGCATAATGCGGCTCGCCTACAGTCGGAAAATCAAGAAGCAGTTTCATTTTGTCGCCCGAAATATCTATAAGCTGCGATGACTGGTTAAGCTCAGGTCCTGTCTGTAAAAATCTGTCCTTCGTAATCTTGTTCATTGAAACAAGATATTTGCCGTATGGCTTTTTGCTGTCGCCGCCCGGTATCATTAAGTGACCGACTGAATAGTAAACGGGCATTCTGTCAACAACTTCGCGCGTATCCACTTTCCATTTTACTATTTCCGAGGATACAAACATTGAAGTATATGCAAATCCTTTATCGTCAAACTCTGTGTGTAATGGACCTAGACCCGGGTTGGTTACTTCACCCGCAAGTGCTGACTCGTATTTTATTACAGGAATTCCTTCAATGTCACTTTCAAATTCCTTATTATCAATTGCCGATATAATTTTCTTGAATGCGAACACCGGAATTACAGAAGCAAGTTTACCGCCGCCAACTATGTATTCACCCGTCGGGTCGACATCAGCACCGTGAGGTGATTTTGGACAGGGTATATAATACATTGCACCAGCAACATCCTCGGGTTTAAGTATCCTTACTTTCTTTATCATTTCCGAAGTTGCAGAATGTTTCTTGTCATCATATATATTATGCGCATAGTTCGCATCCATATCTGTGCCTTTTCCCTGAGCTACCAACTCTTCTATCTTTTTCCAGTTAACGGCTAAGATAAAATCTTTATCCTTCTGGCTTGCATTGACTTCAAGAAGACTATATGCCTGTTCTGAATTGTAACATGAGAAAAAGAACCATCCGTCTGAAGGTCCCTTTCCCGCATGACTTAAATCATAATCAAATCCAGGCGTTATTAACTGAAATGCCACGCTGAGCTGCCCGTTATCAGGAGCAACTTTTATAAAACTTAAAGCTCCTTTGAAGTTCTCTTTGTAAGTGTTAATAGGTACATCACTATTTGGGAAAGGAATACTGAACCTCGTACCCGCTACTATATATTCTGAGTTTGGTGTAGTAAACGGTGATGAGTGATTCCCTGCACTGTTTGGTATTTCAAGAATTTCTTCTGTTCTGAATGTACTTAGATTTAATCTTGCAACCCTTGGAGTGTTATTCCCGTTTATAAAAAGCCACTTCCCGTCAGGCACCCCGTCCTTCATTGAGAGTTCCGAATGATGCGAATCATCCCAGGGTATAAATCCGTAAGAAGTGTTTAGCATTGGTTTTGTCTCTTCCGTATATCCCCATCCGTTCTCAGGATTCTGTGAAAATACAGGTACAACCCGAAGCAGTCTACCCGAAGGCAGTCCGTAAACAGCTACCTGCCCGCTGAATCCACCCGAAAGAAATGCATAGAATTCGTCGTACTTGCCTGGTTCAACGTAAACTTTGTTAGGTGCGTCCGATTCGATTAACGGACCTTTTGAAGATTTTCCTTTTCCGCATCCTGCAATAATTGCTGCTAATGCCAGTAAAAGTAATAAGGTTACATTTACTTTTTTCATAACTGATTAGTTTTAAATTATTTTGAATCAACCGACCTGAAATACTCAAGTACTGCTCTCGCCTCAGGTTCAGTAACGTTTTGAAAAGTCATTTGTGTTAAGTACTGAGCCATGAGTTTCTGTGCTTCAATGTTCTCCTTTGTCATCTTCTCCGGATTCAGAATCATGTTCATTATCCATTCAGGCTTTCTCTTTTTGGTAACCCCTTTAATGGGAGGTCCTACAAGTTTTTCATCAAACTTGTGGCAGGATACACATTTTGCTTCGAAGACTGTTTTTCCCTGCTCTACGAGAGCATTGTCAATTGTTGCCGAAAGTTCTACTTTCTTCACAGGTCCCACTCCAATTTCCTGAGTGTCCTCACCGCATCCCTGCATAAACACTGATAATGCCGATACCAGGAGAAAAGTGAATAGGAGTCCAAATTTTGTTTTACTTGTCATAGTAATTAATAATTATGTTATGTTGTAAAAAGACTATTTAATCCGATTAAAGATTGTTATAAGTTACCTAAATGTCAAGTCTATTATCAGAGTATTTAGTCTGATTAACTACCATAATTTATTATATGCAGAAAAGCATTACTTTGTAATTTATTAAGCATACTTCTTGGGGGGATTTTACTTTATTATAACTTTATATTCATTGAAACGTACAATAAAATTAGCTAATATTGGCAACTAATCAAAATAATATTGTATGAATAAAAAACTTTATCAATTATTCTTAGGCTTATTCGTAGCCTTTGTATTTACTCTAAATACAGGTTTTGCTCAATCTACTAAATCCGATATTTTCGACCTCGGTAAGATGTGGACTTTTGAGCATGCGCCCATAGATTATTTCGAAAAAACTTACGGCTTTAAAGCCACTCAGGAATGGCTTGAGGACGTGAAGCTGTCAGCTGTTCGCTTTGGTAACGGTTGTTCTTCTTCATTTATTTCCGAAGACGGACTTGTTATGACCAACCATCACTGCGGAAGGGGATACGTTTCTACAGTAATGCGTGAGGGTGAAGACCTTAGTAAAACTGGGTTCTACGCAGAAACTCTCGCTGATGAAAGACCGGTTCCAACTTTGTGGGTTGATCAGCTTCAGAAAACAATCGATGTAACAAAGGATATTATTTCTGCTATGGATGCCGGTAACACGAATGAAGAAAAGGCAAAGATTAAAGCAGATAAGATAAAAGAAATTGAAGCAAAGTATACGGCTGAAACAGGATTGAAGTGTAATGTGATTACATTCTACAACGGAGGCATGTACATGCTTTACTGCTATAAAAGATTTAATGATGTAAGGCTTGTCTTCTCTCCTGAAAATTTCATTGCTGGTTTCGGAGGCGATCCCGATAACTTCACTTATCCAAGGTATGATTTTGATTGTGCATTCTTCAGAGTGTATGAGAACGGACAGCCTTTAAAATCCAAGAACTTCTTTACCTGGAGCAAGAACGGTGCGCAAGACGGTGAAACTGTATTCGTTATCGGTAATCCCGGTAGTACTGAAAGACTGAAAACAATTGCCCAGCTTGAATTTGCGAGGGATTACACTGTCCCGGCAGGTCTCTATCAGTTAAACTTCATGGCAGACTATCTCGATAACTTTATAAAGAATAATCCCGATAAAGAACTTCGATATCAGAATACTTACTACGGAGTTTTAAATTCACAGAAAGTTTTCAAAGGTCTTTATAAAGCGTTGAAAGACAATGAAATGATGGCAAGGAAGAAAGACTTTGAAGATATTCAAAAAGCTAAGATTGATGCTTCCATGGAAATGAAATCAAAATATGGGAACATATGGAATGAAATCGAAGCTGGCTCAAAAGATTATGCAAAGATTTTTAATGAAATTACAGGTTATGAAGTCCCTAACCGTTTTCAATCAAGGTATGTTGCAATGGCAAAAACAATTGTCAGAAATACATTTACAGGTAAGCAGACACCTGATTCATTGCTGAATGCAGTGTATGACAATCTTGATGCAGATTATAATAAAGGACTTCTTGAACTTGACATGAACATCGTTTATGATAATCTCGGCAGTGATAATGCAGTTGTCAAATCAGCATTCAATAACAATAACAGGATGGGTGCCGTTAAGTATGTACTTGATAACTCAATGCTGACTAATAAAGAAGGGGCAACAAAGCTTGCGAAAATGTCCGCTGACGAACTTAAGTCTGCGAATGACCCTATTATAAAGTTTATTATGGACTCGAAAACTACACTTGAAGGATTACAGGCAAAAAAGAAGGAAATTGATGCACGCTTAAATATCAACGGACAGATGCTCGGACAGGCTCTCTTTGGATTGTATGGTACCTCTATACCGCCTGATGCAACACTTACTTTAAGAATAGCAGATGGAGTAATAAAGTCATTCGATTATAATGGTACTATTGCTCCTCCCTTCACAACCTTCTTCGGTTTATACGACAGGTTCTATTCACATGGTAAGAAATTTCCCTGGACTCTTCCCGAAAGATGGCAGAGCCCTCCTTCTGACTTTAAGCTTGAAACAGAATACAACTTAGTCTCAACAAATGATATTATAGGAGGCAACTCAGGAAGCGCAATGATTAACAAAAACGCCGAAGTTGTTGGTCTCGTTTTTGATGGCAATATTGAAAGTCTGCCCGGCAGGTATATATTCACAACGGAATTTAACAGAACTGTATCCGTTGATTCGAGAGGACTCCTCGAAGCTATTAAAAACCTTTACAAAGCAAACAGGCTCGCTTTCGAAATGGAAAACGGTAAGATGTTGAAATAAATCATGATATTCATTAGAATAACCCCGTTATTTATATTAATAACGGGGTTTTCTTATGTTGTTAAAATAAATTTTCTTATATTATAGTCAAATTAAGATTTACTCAAATTGATAAATTATTCAGTAGTATAAAATCAAATTAAGATGTATTTTTATCACTTGTCATACTTATGTAATAAAATTAATTAAACGGAAAATAATAAAATGCAGGAGATACTTAATCAATTAAAGGAATTATCTAACAATCTTTACTGGACATGGAGCAACGATTTCCAAGAGATTATGGAAGAAATAAACAAAGATTACTGGAAATGGTCATCTAAAAACCCCGTTAAATTTCTTAATGCAATAGATAAAGGTTATCTTTTTGATGTTATTGAAAAAAGAAACCTCAGATACAGAATTCACAATCTTTATCGAGATTACAGGAAATATATCGCTTCAAAAGAAACTTACTTTGAAAAGAAATATTATAAAACAGATAAGCCTGAAATATGCTATCTTTCAGCAGAATATGGACTCGCAAAAAGTCTGCGGTTTTACTCAGGCGGACTCGGTACGCTTTCAGGAGACCATTTAAAGTCTGCTTCTGACCTTGGAATTCCTCTCGTTGCAGTCGGTCTGGCTTATTCGTATGGATATTTCCGCCAGATTATTACTGATGACAACAGGCAGTCTGAATTGTACGAACTCAACGATTTTGATTCCATGCCGATGCGTCTTGTGCTTGACGAAGAATACAGACCCCTGAAAATAATGATAGATCTGCCCGGTAGAAAGCTCTATGCGCAAATCTGGCAATTAAATGTTGGCAGGATTAATTTGTATATGCTTGATACTTTTGTTGACGAAAACAATGTTGACGATAAGCGAGTAACAGATATTCTCTACGGAGGCGAAGCCGAGAAAAGAATTCTTCAGGAAATACTCCTCGGTATCGGAGGTATGAGAGTACTGGAAATCCTTGGAATTGAGGCTAAAGCATTTCATATAAATGAAGGACATTCTGCATTCCTTGCGTTTGAAAGAATAAAGAATACTATGAAGAAACATGGTATCGGTTTTAAAGAAGCCAAAGAACTTTGTTACTATTCCAACATATTCACAACTCATACACCGGTTCCCGCGGGTATAGATATATTCCCAAGATGGATGTTTGAAAAGTACTTCGGCTCTTATGCATCTGAAGAGCTGAAGATTGATTTTAACAGACTCTTTGAAGAAGGAAATAATCTTTATGGTCAGTCAATGGGTGATAACTTCAACATGGCATACCTTGCGATCAACAATTCGAATTTTATCAACGGAGTAAGCAAGCTTCATGGTGAAATATCACGCAAGATGTGGGCATTGCCCGAAACACGCTCTCAGATTGATTCAATCACAAACGGTGTTCATACTAAAACCTATCTTTCCGGTGTATCAGAGAGAATATATAAAAAACACTTTGGGAACGACTGGATAAATGTGGATAAAATCTGGAATAAGATTTCTGAACTTCCTGATGAGACTCTATGGTCACTAAGAAATAAGAATAGAAAGAAGCTCATAAACTTTGTTAGAGAAAGAACTGCTGATAATATAAAGATTCATCATGAAAGCGAGGAAAAGATTGCTGATGCATATTCTTTGCTTGATGATTCTGCACTGACTGTCGGATTTGCAAGAAGATTTGCTACATATAAACGAGGAACCCTTGTCTTGCGTGACATTGAAAGACTTTCGAAGATAATGGATGACAAGAAAAGAAAAGTCCAGTTTATATTCTCGGGAAAGGCGCACCCCAAGGATGAACCCGGCAAGAACTTTATTCATGAAATTCTTAAATTTGCACACAATAACGGACATAAGAACAACATTATATTTCTTGATAACTATGACATGGATGTTGCGAAGAGTCTCGTAAGCGGCTGTGATGTGTGGCTGAATAACCCGAGAAAACCTCTTGAAGCTTCAGGAACAAGCGGAATGAAAGTTAATGCAAATGGGGGAATTAATCTGTCAATAACTGACGGTTGGTGGGTCGAAGGATATTCTAAAGAAACAGGTTGGGAAATTAAGAGCCCCGAAAATTACGATGCAATGTCTGATGAAGAGATTAACGATTTTGAAAGCAAATCTTTATATGATACGCTCGAGAAGGTAATTATTCCTATGTTCTATGACAGAGATAAAAGAGATATCCCGGTTGACTGGGTCAATATAATGCGCGGCTCTATCGCAATCCTGACACCTGTATTTAATACAGGCAGAATGGTCATGGAATATCACGAAAAGTTTTATTCCAAAGTCAGATAATAATCTGTTAAATTTTATTATAATTTTATGGAAAAGATAATGGTAATAGGATGTTCAGGGCAGATTGGTTCTGAACTTACTTTAGCTTTAAGAGACGTTTATGGCGGTGACAATGTCTTTGCTACGGATATAAAGCAGGCACACGCTGATATTATTGACAGCGGTCCTTTTCAGATTCTTGATGTTATGAACGAAAAGAACCTAATTCATTTTGTTATTCGCAATAAGATTACTCAGGTTTACCATCTTGCAGCTGTCCTTTCGGGAAATGCCGAAAAGCTTCCGCTGCAGGCTTGGGATATCAACATGAAGAGTCTTATGAACATACTCAATCTCGGTAAGGATAATGGTCTTAAGAAAATCTTCTGGCCCAGCTCAATTGCTGTCTTTGGACCTACAACTCCAAGAATTAATACACCTCAGCTTACAGTTATGGAGCCAACGACTGTTTACGGTATTTCAAAACAGGCGGGAGAGAGATGGTGTGAGTATTATTTTAATAAGTATGGACTTGATGTAAGAAGCATTCGTTATCCCGGACTCATCAGCTTCAAGACTGAAGCGGGCGGCGGTACTACTGATTATGCTGTCGAAATATTTTATGATGCTGTAAAAAATAAAAAATATGAATGTTTCCTGAAAGAGGATGCAAACCTTCCTATGATGTTTATGCCTGACGCGATAGAGTCAACGATTAAACTTATGGAAGCTGATGCTGATAAACTTTCCATTCATTCAAGTTATAATCTTGGCGGTATTAGTTTTAATCCGGCTGAGATAGCTGCTGAAGTAAAGAAACATATTCCTGAATTTGAAATTACATACAAACCTGATTTCAGGCAGAAGATAGCAGAGTCATGGCCCGCAAGCATTGATGACAGCGTTGCAAGAAAAGACTGGGGTTGCGAATATGAATATGACCTTGCAAAGATGACTGATGTAATGTTCAAGGAAATAAGCAAAAAATTAAACAAGTAGTTATCTGGGCTGCTTTCATTTAGCAGCCCTCATATTTTATACATGAGTTTCTTCGAGAAAATACCTCCGCACAGAAAAGGACTTGTTTATATTTCAATAACTGCGTTACTGTGGAGCTCAAGCGGTCTCTTCATTAAGGTACTTACAGAACTTAATGCTTTTCAGATCTCATTTTACCGTTCAATAATTGCTGCTTTAACAATTCTAATAATATTATATTTCAAAGATAAGAAAATATCTTTCGAAACAGATAAATTAACTATTCTTGCCTCTGTTTTTTATTCCGGTATATTAATTTTCTTCGTACTTGCAAATAAACTTACTACTTCCGCAAATGCAATATTTCTTCAGTTCACGGCACCTATATACCTGTTGTTTCTTGAGCCGTTATTTCTTAAAACTAAATTCAGAAGAAAAGACCTTATAACTATTATAATATGCATAAGCGGAATGTTTCTTTTCTTCATGGGAAAACTTGAGATTGGGAATATATACGGAAACCTTATTGCTATTCTTGCAGGTGTATGTTTTGCTTTGTTCTCCCTATTTGTTAAATGGAAAAAAACCAAGGGCAGCGGGAATACTATTATAAGCGTAGTTTACGGGAATCTGCTCGTAGGACTTATTTGCTTTCCTCTGGTTTACCGCGATCTTGTTTTAACTACATCTGAAATGTTCATATTACTTTATATGGGTGTTGTTCAGATAGGAATAAGTTATTTCATATTTAACATCGGGATAAAATATGTATCTGCAACAGAGGCTATGATAATTGGAATGCTAGAAGCAATCTTTAATCCTATATGGGTTTTTCTTGGAGTTGGTGAAATTCCTGCACCTACAGCAGTTGCGGGTGGATTAATTATCTTTGCAGCTATTTTGTTCCATAATTTTATTCCCGGCAGGAAAAATAACAGTGATAAATTAAATACTTACTGATAAAGGAATACCCCCTTTTCAATATTTTCAGTTAAATCACTTATAAAACGTGCCATCGGAATACCGTCAGTCGCATCGTGATCCATAAGCACAGTCATGTTTAAAATCTCTCTTAAGTTTTAAACTCTTCTTTGCGTTCTTTGCACCATCTTCGGTTATATTTTCTTCTGGCTCTAATCTGCGTATATCTGCTTCATCCGCGTAAATCCGTTTTCTATTTCTCACCGCGATCAACAACTCCAAGTTTCTTCCTTACTTAATTCCATACTTGGGATTTGTGATAACAAGAAATTTATTACATAGTTTGCAAAGGCTTCAGGAAGCTGATACATCAATCCATGGCCTGTGCCTTCTACAACCGCTAAAATTGACGAACTTATTAATTTCGAAAGAATAAGTGAATTTTTATACGGCACTACTTTGTCTTCGCTACCACAAATTATGAGCGCAGGAATGTTCAACTTGTGCAGGAGCCCAGTTGAGCCTCCCCCGGGTTTTAACCAGTCCTGAACTGCATCGTACTGTAATTTTACAGTTTCAGTATTATAGGGTTCTTCAACTTTAGGCAAATATTCCCAGGGCTTGTTATGTGTCGAAAGCCAGCTATCAGGAAATAACGTACCCAGTAATTCTACTGGTGAAGAAGATGGATTTGAAAGAATGCTGCTAATTTCTTCGGACGGATTTATGGTGTCTGTGCCGCCGCAATTTGTTGCGTACAAAATAAGCTTGTTTATTTTTTCTGCATGATTGATTGCAAACATCTGAGCAACAAATCCTCCCATTGACCAACCAAGAACATTTGTCTTACTAATATTCAGTGCATTCATTATCATGTAAACATCTTCTGCCAATGTATTGATAGAAAATGAACCGGACATATTCTTGCTATATCCCATACCTCTGTAATCGAACAGAATGACAGTAAAATTCTTCTGAAGTTTTTTGATTAATTCGGTGCTCCATAAATCCATGGTTGAAGCATATCCGGTACACATAATCAATGGCTCGCCTGAACCAAGTTTTTTATATGCAATTTTTGAGTTAGATAAATCGATATACTTTACATCATCCATTTTTCTACATTTAAAAATGAACTGTTGCTTACATCAATTTGAGTGTTCTGTATAAGAAGCCAACAATTTACATTTAGGTTTGTTACATACACCTATTTTTTTGAGCTTCCAGTAAGATTTTATGTATTTCTCAATGCTCTTGTTAACGGACTCCTGGGATTTTAATTCAGCAAGATAATTGTACCTTCCGATATAATCTTTTTCTATTTCGAGAAAAACCAGATCGGAAATTTCTGGAGGACATTTATGCCTTAGATGATGAAACTTCTTGTATAAAATATCCTCTGTTATTTCTTTCATAATGTGTTTTAACTTATTCTAAAAGTGAGAATGTGTCTCATACTTAATGTAAGGAATTTAATCACTAATGGTAATTCTATTATTTCCCCGAAACCAGATGCTGACTTTCTTCCAAATCGGGAAACCGAGTAATATCAATGCGAGAACACTGTTTCTGTACATATTTTCAGAAAGATAAATAACTCGAAAATATTATTACTGTATGTATTTATTGTAATTATTTCGGGTAAAATATGTTTATAATATGTATAATTATAAAGTATAATTAAGTATATTAATTCCAAATTAAAAACAACAAATAAATTATGAATAAATATTTTACGAAGGGATTGAAATACCTTCTCGGTATTTTTGTGTTAAGCCTGGCATTTACAGGAGCAGAATGCGAGAATTTACTGAATAACTTAGTAGGAGGTGATGTATCGGGCTCTTGGGAACTTGTAAAAATGGAAGGGAATCTTCAGGATGTCTGCCTTGGTGAAATTGCAACCTTCAATAACGGAACGGCAACTCTTACATGTCCGGGAGCATCGACAGTCACAAAAAGCTACACATATTCAAACAATGTTCTTACATACACAGCTTCAGGTGTATCATACTCAGTCTCATTCACACAGGTTAATGGTGTTGATAAAATGATTTTACGTGCATCAGGAATTGAACGTGTTTTAACTTACGATAATTATTCAAACCTGGAGGTATCAAAATGAAGAAGAGTGTATTAAATATTTCATTTTTCGCTTTAGTTATAGCTTCACTGGTTTTTATCTATGGTTCAATGGATATAAAGGAAAACAAAGCGGTAACTCAGGTAAAAGAAAAGCAGGAAACAATAGTACCTGTACAGAAACTTGATGTTATGATAAATGAAAGCAAAGCCAAGTATAGTTTCAACAAAATAAATTTATTTGAAATCCAAAGCATCCCTTTCACAAAAAATGATATTAACAGGGATATTAAAAAAGCAGCTAATCTGAAAATTGATAAGACTGCACTATCTGATTTATTCAGAAATAAAAATCCGTATATCACTTTAACATTACCTGTTGATTCAAAAAATTCTCTTACTCTGGAGCTGAAGGAAGTACAACTGCTATCTGATGATTTTAAACTTGCATCAGGTACGAGCGGTGTTCAGAGTTTTAACAAAGGAATTTATTACCGCGGTATAGTGAACGGCGAGGAGAACTCAATTGCTGCAATAAGCATATTTGAGAACCTTGTTATGGGTGTTGTTTCAAGTGAAGCAGGGACTTTCAATATTGGACCCGTAAATGACAATTCTAACAATACGAATTACATTATTTACAATGAAAAAGACCTCCTTGTGGATAACGAGTTTATATGCAAAGTTGACGGACTCGATATGCATCTGTACAAAACAGATGATAACCATTCTTCTCACAAAGAAACGGGTGATGCAATTACTGCGAGACTACCGGTGAAAATATACATTGAGGCAGATTATAAACTTTATCAGGATAAAGGTTCTGATATAAATGCGGTTGGAAATTTTGTTTCAGGATTTTATAATTCGGTTGCGGCAATTTACCAGAATGAGTTTATTCCTGTACAAATATCATCGATAGTTGTCTGGGATACACCTGATCCGTACAGGTTCCTTTCCGATTCATACGATTATCTTCTGAAATTCGGCGGGAACAAGAGAGATAATTTTAACGGTGATCTTGCGCAATTGTTAAGTTCAAGAACATTAAATTTAGGCGGAATAGCATGGATTGGAATGCTTTGCGGAAGTTTCAACACGCAGGACAGTTCAGGTAGATTTTCTTTCTGCAACATTGATCCGACATATTACAGCTATCCTACATATTCATGGACTGTAATGGTGGCAACACATGAACTCGGTCACAATTTCGGCTCAATGCACACACATGCATGCTGGTGGCCTACAAGAATTAATGCGATAACATCAATCGATTCCTGTTATTTTGCTGAAGGGAACTGCTTTAGCGGTACGAGACCGGCAACGGGCACAATTATGAGTTATTGTCATTTACAGGAAGCAAACGGCGGTAGTATTGATCCGAGACTTGGTTTTGGTTCTATGCCCGGAGATACAATTCGTTTAAGATACAATCAGTGCAGCAAGTTCGGAGGAGTAATAAATTCTTCCGAAGTTCCTACAGTGTTTGCCCTGATGCAGAATTTTCCGAATCCGTTTAATCCGACTACAACAATAAGGGTAGCGTTACCGGAAAACTCGTCTGTCACACTTAAAGTTTATGATATAAACGGAAGAGAGGTAGCAACTCTGCTGAACAATGAAAGTTATTCAACGGGCGTTCTGAATTACGTCTTTAACTCTGGTGCGTATAATCTTTCAAGCGGAGTTTATTTCTATAAAGTATTCGCTTCAGACCAAAGCACAAGAGCTTTAAAATTCACAGAAGTTAAACGAATGATATTACTCAAATAAAACATGAAAAATTACATATATCTATTAACAGCATTTGTTCTTTTAGCTGTTACTTATTCGGGATGTACTAACTGTACTGATAAAGAAGTTGTTTACAGTCCGTTTGTTAAATCTTTAATCGGTATTTACAACTTTTCTATGACTGATTCAACAGGTAAAACTATAGTTGAAGGAATAATCAGCCCGAAGGAATTTAATGACCCGAATATATCCGGTACTTACACAGTAACTAACTTTGTGGAAAGCAGTTTTAAATCCGAGATAAATCAGTCAGGAAGTTTTACAGGGATTATTGACGAGAAATCAAGAAAGATTTTCGTTAATATGAATCCTAAAGTTGCCGATAATAATATATTCCTGAGACTTGAAGTGTTTGGTACTGAGTTAAAAGGAACATGGGAAAAATCAACTATGATGGGTCTTAAAGGAAAAGGAAATTTTACAGCATCAAAAAAATAATTTAATTCATAAAATATAAATCAGTAAAAATAATATACATTTTTAATGTTTTTTAAATAATTATAATTTAAATATATGCAAGAAAACGATATTAACAGAAGAGATTTCTTAAAGAAAGGTGCTAAAACGATTGCAGTTGGGGCACTCGCACTTAGTTCATTCGATGTTCTTAAACTCATGGCTTCATCTGATGACTATGAAAATGTTGAAGGGACTGTTGAAAAGATAATTAATCTTGCGGATTATCCCGCACTTGCAAGTGTCGGAGGATATGCAATGATAACCGATAAAGTTATTGTTATACGAAAATCATCCTCGAAGTTTATTGCTATTAATATTGTTTGTACTCACAAGAAATGCGATGTAGATTATGACGGAAAAGGGTTTGAATGTCCCTGTCACGGTTCTACTTATAACGGTAACGGAAAGGTCCTGGAAGGACCTGCTACAAAAAACCTTAAATCTTATAAAGTAACTTACAATTCATCAGATAATACACTTACAATAAACATGTAATATTTTATTGCCTTATGAAAGTATGTTTTATAACAAGCGAGTGCGTTCCATATGTAAAAACAGGCGGACTCGCTGATGTAAGCGGTTCACTTCCCGAAGCATTAAACAAAAATAATGCAGAAGTTAAGATATTCCTTCCACTCTATGACACTATAGACCGCATTAAGCATGAAATAAATCCAGCAGAAGGTTTATCGGATTCAGTGTCAATAGGTGGAATAAACCATTCGTATAACGTATTCCATACCAGACACGCGAATGTACTCGATGTTTTCTTTATTGATTGCCCTGAATATTTTAACAGGGGAGTTGTTTATACAGGAGATGAGGACGAAAATGAGAGGTACATACTATTCCAGCATGCTGTCCTGAAATCACTTCAGAAAATGAAATGGGCACCTGATGTATTTCATTGCAACGACTGGCAGTCAGCATTAATTCCTCCATTGTTGAAGCTGCAGTATTCATGGGATGCACTATTTCAAAAATCAAAAACTCTTTTATCAATTCATAATATTGGTTATCAGGGTATATTTCCTGAAGACTCAGTTGTAAAAGCTGGATTCGAAAGCAGTTTGTTTGTGCTCGGTGGTCCGTTTGAGTTTAACAGATTCGCTAATTTTCTTAAAGCAGGAATATATTATTCCGACGTAATATCTACTGTAAGTCCTACTTATGCAAAAGAAATACAAACTCCCGAATTCGGTTCAGGTCTTGACGGTGTTCTTCGTTCAAGAGGAGGAAATGTTTACGGCATACTGAATGGTATAGATACCAATGACTGGAATCCCGAAAAAGACAAACTAATAAAACGGAATTATTCCTTCATAACCTTAAAAAATAAATACGAGAATAAAAAACATCTGCTTGAAATATCAGGACTTGAAACAGATATAAATATTCCTCTCTTTGGAATAGTATCACGTCTTGCATGGCAAAAGGGTTTTGAGCTGATACTGGAATTGATAGAAAAGAGGATTGATGAAAAGTTTAAGCTTGTTGTTCTTGGTGCGGGTGAAAAGAAATATGAAGATGCATTCCTTGAGTTAATGAATGAATATCCCGATAAAGTTAAAATATACATCGAATATAACAATTCAATAGCTCATCTGATTACTGCAGGGTCGGATTTCTTCTTTATGCCCTCAAGATATGAACCATGTGGATTGAACCAGATGTACAGCTTGAATTACGGGACATTACCGATTGTAAGAAATGTCGGCGGACTTGCTGATACAGTGATAGATGTTGACAATAAAAACGGAAACGGTTTTTCATTTAATGAGTTTGAACTTGAAGGTATTGAGTCATCATTTGATAAAGCACTAATGTTGTATAAAAATAATAATAAGATGAAAACTGTTATTAAAAGGGGTATGTCTTCTGATTTCAGTTGGGATAAGTCGGCAAAGGAATACCTAGATTTGTATTCAAAATTATCGATTTAAACTAAACTGGTTTGTTTATCAGTTTATTTCTTAATACTATCATAGCTATAATGGTTATCACCGTCATAAAAATTGCACCCGATATAAATGGATAGTGATAATCAAATCTGTCGTAAATAAATCCACCCCAGAGCGGACCCAGAAATCTTGCGAGGGAGCTTAATGACTGGTTGATACCAAGTACACCACCCTGATCTTGCCTGCTTACATTCTGTGAAATTAAACCGAGCGCCATTGCATTGTTTAGTCCGTTTCCGAACGCGAGTATTGTAAGTACAGCAAGAAGCATCCAGACGTTGGTTGAAAATGGGATGAAGAAGAGACCTATTGCAACAAGCACATTTCCGATTATTACGGATTTGTCTTCACCGATATATTTCTTAAAAGGTTTTATAAGTGTTGACTGAACGATTGCAGCTATAATTCCAAGGAAAGACAAAAGATACCCCGTCTGTTCTTCATTCATATCCAGACCTTCTTTTCTCTCTATAAAATACTGGAAGTTTCCAAATATGTTTGCGAACGAGAATGTTATGAAGAAGAATATAATTACGTATATGCCTACGTCCTTATGCTTCAAGACTTCGTTTACGGCTTTAAGATTGACAATCTTTACATCTCTTAAGCTAAAATTTTTCTTATTGCTTATTCTTAAATCTTCTGGAAGTGTTTCTTTAAATATAGCAACACAAACTATAAGAGATATAAGTGAAAATATTGCAGAAAAAATTAAAGGTACTCCATATCCGAAATAGTGGGAAAGAAATCCGCCAAGTGCAGGTCCAAATACAAACCCCAATCCAAATGCGGCACCCATAATTCCCATCCCTTTTGAACGTTCTTCTGGTGTTGTTACATCAGATACAACCGCCTGTGCGGCAGATAAGTTTGCTGAGAAGAATCCGGCAAAAGCTCTTGCTATAAAGAGCAAGGCTACCGAAGGAATTATATTCGTAAAAACGAGCGCCATTAAAGTGTATGCAATCACATTGCCGGCAAGAGACATTTGTAAAATTGGTTTTCTTCCGTAAACATCTGACAGCGACCCCCAGACGGGTGTAAAGATGAACTGCATTAAAGAATATATGCCCGTTAGCAGTCCTATTTCAGTCTTGCTCATTACAAGAACTTTCTCAGTGAAGAATGGAAGGACAGGGATTATAATACCGAAACCAAGAAGGTCAATAAATATTACAAGAAATATTACAAACAGTGCTTTTTTGTTGTTCATATATTAAAATCCTTCGCTGACAGGTATCGGGCAGAAAGAAACCACAAAAATAAAATATGAAAACCATCCGAGGATAATTCTTGACCTTCCAAGCGGCTCGTTTAAATCTCTGCAAACAGGCGGGTGTTTGATTTTAATTATAAAAAGTATCAGTAACGCCCAAACAAGCCAGTTGATTGAACCAATTGTTATGTTAATATCTAATAGCGGCAATATTCCAAGAACTCCGAAAAATAACAATGTGTAGAAAACTACGTAACCAATATATTTAGACTTCTCACCAAACATAGTGTAAGAAATATGACCGCCGTCGAGCTGTCCGACAGGCATCATATTAAGAGATGTAATTAGCAGACCGAACCATCCTACGCATAAAAACGGATAATGATAAATTTCATTCATTGGAGGTATAAAAACTGTGCTATTTAAAGAAAACAACTTTTCAAGAACAAGAAATACGATGTTGTATCCGAATGTTAAGCCGCCCGTTGGAATTCCTGTGAGAGAATACTCCGGGTGTATCTGGTACAGATAATCAAGAGGGGGAAGAGTAGCAAAGCCTATTACAAGAAATATTAATGTTAAAACCCAGCCTGCAATAGGACCAGCTATACCAACATCAAACAGAGATTTTCTGGAATGATTAGGAGAAAGCATCTTTATAACTGCTCCCATTGTTCCGAAAGGATTCAGAAACAAAAATGGAAAGGGAATATAATAGGGGAGAGTAACATCAATTTTATGGAACCTTGCGGCAAAGTAGTGACCGAATTCGTGTGCGGTTATAACGCTGAGAATCAGGATTGAATAAGTTAAACCTTTGCTGAAATTATCAAGCTGATAAGGGTCTATGTTCTGCCAACCTACCCCTGCGAGCGTAGTTGTAAAAAATGTTAGAAGAAACAGTAGGATGTTTATTAAAAATAGAGGTTTCTTTCTTCTATTGTTATAATCACTGCGCACATCCTTCGCTTGATAATAGTTTTCGTTTAAATCCTGCATTGACAAAAATAAATTTATTATACTTGAAAATCAATTTTATAAAGAACCTTTAAATTGACAGTAATAATTCATAATTTGCATAAAAATTATTTTGGACAGCACCGAAAATAAGAATGAAAACAACAGAGTAAAAGCTCCGCTTGCTAACATGCAGCCTGCATTGTTTGTAATTACAGCTTTGATTGTTGTTTTTGTTACTTATCAGATTTTCGGCGGACTACTGAGTTTGTTCATATACGGTGAAGACCTTAAAACACTCGATACTGATGTCAACACAGCGAGGATAATAATATCCTTCTCACAATTCATGTTTATTCTTGTACCTGTACTTTTGCTTAATATGCTTCAGGGAAGAAAACCGAAAGATACATTCAGACTGAATAAACCAAAAATGTCCATTTTCTGGATGGGTATTGCCGGGATGATAATTGTTCAGCCTGCATTGCAGTCATACATGTACCTGCAGAACTTATTGCTTAAATCACTTCCTTTTGGAAGTGAAGCTATAAAGCAGATTAAAGATTTAATGGATACGCTGGAAGCGTTAACTCTTAACCTTGTGAATGCTAACAGCATAGGAGAGTTTATACTTGTTGCTTTTGTGATTGCTGTAACACCTGCTATATGCGAAGAATTTTTCTTCAGAGGACTTATCTTTTATAACTTTGAACGTACAATGATTAGCAGTAAAGCAATATTCCTGACAGGGTTTATATTTGCTGCATTTCATTTTCATCCTTTTAACCTGATTCCTTTAATTCTGCTCGGGTATTATCTTACGTATGTTGTATATTATTCAAGCAGCATATATACCGGAATAGCGGTTCATTTTGTTAATAATTTCCTGTCGGCTTATCTTGTCTTCCAATATGGCAAAGAGGGATTTGAAAACCCGGAGGGTACAATCTATGACAATATGGCGCTGATTGTTACAGGAATAATATCTTTTGCTTTGTTTATCATAATTCTGAAATTAATAAAGAACAAGGGCACTGAAAATAAAAATAAAATTGTGATTGATGTCTAATACATTAACAAGGGTGTTAATTAGCGTTATCGGTATTCCGTTGATTTTGGTATTAGTTTACATGGGCGGTTATGCTTTATTTGCTTTAATATTACTGCTTCAAACACTATGTTTTTATGAACTTTTAATAATGTTCAGAGAAAAGAAATTAATTGCCGATATCTATACTTCAGTTTTATTATCCATAATTACCATAACATTTTATACATATTATAGGGAATATTTTAATTCTTTATTTATAATTGCAGTGCTATTCACTTTTCTTTTAATAGCATTGAGCAGCAAAGAAAACAAAGTTAAAACATCAGGTCTGGTTTTATTCGGATTGGTGTATATTACGGTACCGTTTACAATGCTTTTTGAACTTAGCACAAACTATCTTTTAGTATTCCTGCTTTTATTCCTGATTTGGGCTAACGACAGTTTTGCTTTTTTTGGAGGAAAGTATTTCGGAAAACACAAGTTTTCAAAGATTAGTCCGAATAAGACAGTTGAAGGTCTGATTTCCGGATTTGTATTTACGGTTTTAACAGCCATTGTTTTTCACTTAATAACCAAAGAAATCACATTGACAGACAGTCTCGTGATTGGAAGTCTGATTAGTGTACTGGCTCCAACTGGTGATTTGTTCGAGTCATTCCTTAAAAGATACAACGGCATAAAAGACTCATCGAGCATAATACCGGGACACGGAGGAATACTTGACAGGTTCGACAGTTTAATATTTTGCACACCCTTTGTATATATTTATTTTAAGCACATAAAATATTTAATAAATTAACTTGATTGAGTAAATTAATTTTATAATTTTAACACATAAATAATCCTTTATATTGAAAAGAAGAAAAGAAAATAAGAAAGAAAAGAATAACCCTATGGATCCGTTTGACGACGCCGTAATGAACGAGCCCGAGGATAATGAAAAGTATTCAACGGATGACGACGAACTTTTTGAAGAAGAGAAGAAACTCTTAAAAAAGAAGCCAAAGGCAAAGTTAGTAAGCGTTTATGAACTTATCGGAAAACCCAAGAAGTACAGCAAAGACGGAAACATTGATAAGAAGAGATATCTCGATTTATTGACCTTAATAGAAAAGCAAAACGTTCTTGTACATTTCAACAACGAATATTCAATTAAAGAAAAATACGAGTTTATAACTAACGAAGTTTTTGCACAGTTTGTAGAAAACGACAAGGGAAAGTCGAGCAAGGTTTTTGTTTACGAAGATTACCACCCCGATAAGTACACCGAGATAGAAGATGATGCGGAGTTTACTTGATGGCACTCTTAAGCAGCAATTCGGGCAATCTTGGCTCACCTGTTATTGACTTCAACCTAAGAGGAACGGAAGGCAAGTATTGCTGTACAGGCGATTTCCAAAGCTCAAGAGTTCTTGTTATAATTTTCATGTGCAATCATTGCCCTTACGTTAAAGCGGTTATCGACAGGTTTGTGAGGCTTCAGGCGAAGTATATTAATGAAGGAGTTCAGTTCATCGGAATTAATCCGAACGATTCAGTATTTTATCCGGAAGACTCCTTTGAAAATATGATAAATTTTGTCAAAGAAAGGAAAATTAATTTTCCCTATCTTGCTGATGATACTCAGCAGACTGCAAGGGCTTTCGATGCAGTTTGTACACCGGATATTTACGTATATGATTCAAACAGAATGCTGAAGTACAGGGGAAGGCTTGATGATAACTGGAAGGAAGAAGATAAAGTAACAAGACATGACCTCGATGATGCAATTAAGTTGCTTTTAAACGGTGAAGAAATAAGCAAAGAGCAGATACCTTCAATGGGCTGTTCAATAAAATGGAAGAAATAAAATTTACTTATATGCCAAAACTCGTAATAGTTAGACACGGACAATCACAATGGAACCTTGAAAACAGGTTCACGGGCTGGATTGACATAGACCTCTCACCCAAGGGAATTGAGGAAGCACACTATGCCGGCAAGTTACTTAAGGGTTACAAATTCGACAAAGCGTTTACCTCTGTCCTGATGAGAGCCCAGAAAACTCTGGATATAATTCTTGATGAGATAGGCCAGAAGAATTTACCCGTTGAGAAGGACCAGGCATTGAACGAAAGAATGTACGGCGACCTTCAAGGACTAAACAAAGACGAGACAAGAAAGCAGTACGGTGAAGAGCAGGTAAAGTTATGGAGACGCAGTTACGATACACAGCCTCCAAACGGCGAGAGCCTTAAAGATACGGCAGCAAGAGTTCTGCCTTACTGGGAAACAAAGATTGTTCCTGAATTGAAAGCAGGCAAGAACATTTTAATATCTGCTCACGGAAACAGTCTGAGGGCATTGATTATGCATCTTGAAAATATTTCGAAGGAAAAGATTCTTGAAACAGAGATACCGACCGGAAACCCGAAGATATATGAGCTGGACGATAATCTTAATGTATTAGAAACAAGATATCTTTAGTTTGAATAAAAAGCCCGGTATAAAGAACATTATATTCGACCTTGGGAATACACTCGTGTATTTTGACCTCGGCTACTTTTACAGTGGAATCGCCGAAAGGGAGAAAAGGCTCAATGCCGCAACGTTTAAGAAGTATATCATTAAGAATAAACTTGACCTCAAGCTGATAACGGGAAGACTAAAGCACAGAGACCTATTCAAAAAGCTTAAAAGAAAGTTTGACCTGAAGATAGGATACAATGACTTCATATATTTCTATTCTGATATATTCTGGGTGAATGAAAACATGAAGAAATTTCTTGAAAAGATATCAAGAGTCAAAAAATACAAACTATACCTTTTATCGAATACAGACGCACCTCATATTAATTTTATTGACAATAATTTCCCATTTATAAATATTATCAGAAACCGTGTACTGTCGTTTAGGGTAAAGATGGCAAAGCCGGATAAAAAGATATTCAAATATACACTCGATAAGTTCAAACTGCTCCCTGAAGAGACAGTACTTATAGATGACATGAAAGATAATATTCTTTCAGCCCAGAAGATGGGAATTAAGACTATTCATTACAGCAAACACAGGAAGTTCACTAGTGAATTTTCAAAGCTGATTAAGTCGGTAAAATAATAAGTTTCGTATAACAAAAAGGGACTGCAATGCAGTCCCTTTTGATTTAAACTCGCTGAGTTTTATTTAAAACTTTTTATTATAAAATCCTTGGCATGTCCGTTGCTGAAGCTTTCATGTGATTCTATCATCGCATAGGCGTTGTGGTTATGAATGCTTTCAAAGTTTTCGGCTTCTACGTGATACCATAATATCTTTTCGTTCTGCTTAAGTTTCGTTACAACGTTTCTAACTACATCTTCAACGAAGACGGGATTTTCATAAGCCTTTTCGGTAACGTATTTTTCATCATCCCTTTTCAGGAGAGTGAACAGCTCACAGCTGGCGCTTTGTTCAACGATGCTGATAATATCTTCAAACCAGACAATATCGTTAAATCGGACTGCAACCGTTACTTCACCGCGCTGATTGTGTGCACCATATTTAGAAATGCTTTTAGAACACGGGCAAAGAGTCTTAACGGGAACAATCACAGTCATAATAACGTCTTTCTTGTTTTTGTTCATGACTGCATGAAACTTAATCCTATAATCAATAAGCGAGGGTTTCTTGCTTACGGGAGCGAACTTTTCCTTGAAGTAAGGAAAGTCTAGTTCGATATGTGCAGAATTTGCATGAAGCTTGTTCTGCATTTCTTTAAGTATTTCAAAAATAGAGTCAATATGTATCTCTCTCTTGTTCATAAGCACTTCAACGAACCTGCTCATGTGTGTGCCTTTAAACTCTTTTGGAAGGTCAACTGTCATAGCCACTGTTGCAACTGTATGCTGAATGCCGCTATCCCTGTCTTTAACAGTGATTGGGTATTTGAGGCTTTTAATGCCAACTTTATCGATTGGTATATCACGTATATCTACCTGATTTTGTGTGTCAGGAAGTGCGCACTTTATTTCATCTGTAACATTATTATTCTTATGCATTTTAATTTTATTATTTTGATTCGATACTGCACCTGAAGGGACTTTGGTCGCAGTCGATTGAGATGCTGAAGAAAGTATCGTTATTCCCTAAAACAAAATTCCAAATAAAAAGTTTATCGGATTCGGGAATGGGAGCTTTCATGATTTCTGATTGAGGTACAAATTGAAAACTGCCTTCTGCGAAATCAGCGGGAAGTTTATCAAGGGGTTTATTATACTCGAGCAGAAACATCATGATGTTTCCTATATTCGGGTAGTTTTTTTCGGTTACGATGCCAAGAAGTTTCCAGTCATTTGTTTTTGAATCTATGCCGCATTCTTCGAATGCTTCCCGGACTGCACATTGAAAGGGTGATTCAGCAATATCGGTTTTGAGTTTGCCGCCCGGAGGGGATAAAAATCTCATATTAGGATTCTTAGCACGTTTTAGTAAAAGATAATCTCCTTCGGAGTTTTTAATATAGAGCAGAGTAGCGAGCTTCAACGGGCAAGCAGTATAAGAAATAACAGGGAAGTGTTATTTTGCTTCCCTGTGTAAAACGTGTTTCTTAGCGAATCTGTCGTATTTCTTTAGTTCGAGTCTTTCTTTAGTATTATTTCTGTTCTTGAAAGAAACGTAAACACTTTTGCCTTTGTGTTCACCTTCAACGCTTACGAGTTTAATCTTAATTCTCGCACCTTCTTTTTTCTTTGCCATGGTAAATTAGTTTAAATTTAAATAGTACCGGAGGAGGGACTTGAACCCCCGACCTGCGGATTATGATTCCGACGCTCTAACCAGCTGAGCTACTCCGGCAGCATGTATCTGAAAAATGCTAAAAAATAAGGGCAAGACTAAAGATTTGCCCTAGGCATTATTTGCAGAACAATGAAAATAATAATTTCTATGCGATAATTCAATGTATATGTTGGGAAAAATTTAAAGGGTTTAAGATGAGATAAAACTCGCACAAATAAGAGCGGAAAAATATGATAATAACTGATTAGAAATTGGCATGTTTCAAGGTTAAAAGCATATAATTTGAAAAAGTGCAAAAACGGGCTGTTTTTAGGTGTTTGACTTCAACTCTTACAAGACTAATTTGAGCGCAAGGTGAGCGCAAGATAGAGCCAAGATAAAAAAGAAAGAAAGCCTGAAAAATAAAGCACTGTATTTACAACACAGCTATTTTTTAAGTTTTTTATTATTTTAGCGACTTTGAAATCGTATTTTCCGTTTAATTTATTTTATGTTTGGCATTTGACTATTGTGAGAGATACCTTCCTATTATAAATCACAACGGAAATGAGAACTCGGACATGCAAAAATTTTTGCACTATTCGATTTTGCGTAAAAAACGAATGAAGCATAATGAAAAAAACCTTTTCGCAAAAGAAAAATGTCAGAGTTTTAGGATTTGCTGTGACTAATAGTAGGAAGAGCATGTAAGAGCAGTAAGAGCAGTAAGAGCAGAAAGAGCAGAAAGAGCAGGAAGAGCAGGAAGAGCAGGAAAAGCAGGAAGAGCAGGAAGAGCAGGAAGAGCAGGAAGAGCAGGAAGA
>JBAYUG010000001.1:0-195720 GCA_041675325.1 Kapaibacterium sp. (SeqCode) | reverse complement strand
CTTTACATCTCTACCTTATCCGTGTCCATCCGTCTTTTTCCCGCGGGCAATAAATCCTTTTCTTTTCTCTATCCGCGTTAATCCGTTTAATCCGTGTAAATCTGCGTTCTATTCTCTAATTGTATAATTAACTCTCCTACACCCTCTCCGCAATCGCCTCTCCAATAGCCAGACACGATGTCGCCGCTGGCGATGGCGCATTGCAAACATGCAGCACCCTTTTATTCCCTATAAACAAAAAGTCATCAACAAGCTTCCCGTCTATGTCGCATGCCTGTGCCCTCACTCCTGCACCTCCTTCTTCCAAATCGCTTTCTATTATCGAAGGTGTAAGTTTTTGTAATGCTCTCGTAAACGCAGGCTTTGAAAATGAACGGTAGTATTCCATTAACCCTGTCTTCATAAATTTCCCCGCAACTTTCTGAAATCCTCTCCACGATAAACTGTTAATCAAATCGCCAAAATCAATATCAAACTTTTTATACCCCTCTCTCTTAAACGCAAACACAGCGTTCGGTCCGGCCTCAATCTCTCCGTTCATCTTTCTTGTATAGTGCACACCAAGAAATGGAAAGTTCGGATCTGGCACAGGATAAATTAAATTCTTTACAAGATATGATTTCTCTTTCTTTATTTTGTAATACTCTCCCCTGAAAGGAATAATCCGAATTCTCAAATCCTTATTGTTAAGCGCCGCCGCCTTATCTGCCTGTAATCCGCAGCAAGTTATTAAAGTGTCGGCAGTATAATTGTTCTTGTTCGTTCTTATCTCAACCGAATCATCATGCTCTTTAATCATCGTGAGTCTCTCTTCAAATACAACCTTCCCGCCAAGTTTTAAAATATTCTCATATATTTTATCTGAAACAACTTTGTAATCAATAATCCCTGTCTGCGGAACTAATATCCCCTTAACCCCCGTCACGTAAGGCTCCAGCGCTTTCAGCTCTGTCTCGCTCAGTATTTTAAGCCCTTCTAAACCGTTCTCGTTTCCTCTTTCGTAAAGCGTCATCATCGCGGGTATCTCCGATTCATTCGTCGCAACAATCACTTTTCCGCATATATCGTAAGGTACTTCATTTTCATCACAGAAGTCCAGCAGCATGTTGTAACCCTTAATGCAGTTTGTTGCTTTCAGGCTTCCCGGTTTGTAATAAATTCCCGAATGAATAACACCGCTGTTGTTTCCTGTCTGATGTCTTGAAACCCCCGACTCCTTCTCTATCAGTAGCAGATTCACACCTCTGTCATTATTAAGAATAGTATAAGCAGTCGCCAGGCCCACTATCCCGCCGCCAACAATAATCACATCGAAACTTTTATCCATTTTATTTAATGAAGATGAGTTAAAAAAGGTAGGAATGAAACAACCCCCAGTATAATTAATATAATACCCGTGATAAGTTTTTCGTAATGTTCAAGAAAATGTAACTTCATGTTTAATTTATTCAGACTCTTTCTGCTTAACTCCACAACAACTATCATCACAGCAACAGTTACAAATAAATATATTAGCGAAAGCATCATTATACCGGCCCACCCCTCGCGTCCCGCCGTGAAATAATAAGCCTCTATTTCAATGCACGGCGAAAAAAACATCATTGTACCTAACGCAATAATAATCGCTGCCTTTGATTTCTTTGATGCTTGTTTTATCTGTTCTGGATTGATGTGGCAGTGTGTGTGTGATTTGTTTCTTAGATTCTTTATTATAAAAAACAGTCCCAGCCCAATTAATATTAATGGCGCATAATACATCGCGACCTCTTCAACCTCATGCTGAAGTTTGTATCCTATAAACCCGATTAGTATTCCGATGATAACCGTGCTTAGCGTATGCAAAAATCCTGTGAGTATCGTTACCTTCATCGTCTCCATTTTCGTCCAGTTTTCTGATTTGCTGACCGCAGCAATTGGAAACCAGTGATTCGGAATCAATGCATGTGTAACGCTTAATAATAAACTACCAATGAGTAAATCTAACAACTCTGAATGCCTCCCGTAATTTTGAAGTATTGAACTAATTGGAACATTATAATCGAACCGATATTCTATTCATTAAATAAAACACAATTTATATATATTGCAACTTAGTAGAAATGTAAAAATATCATTCCCGCGGCTATCCAAAATAATGTTTGTAATAAAAACAAACTTTATTAAAATTAAATTGACTGAATATTTTATATTTTTCAATAATTATAATAATTATCTTTTGCTCTCTTTGTCGAAGATTCGCCGTGGAGAACGAACTTTGCATTCTTTGCGACCCTTGCGGTAAAATCTTTTATATCAGTGAGAATCGTAAATAAATCAGGTGTATCAGTGAGCGATCTTGTATTTTACTTTAACCCCCCGCTCAATTATTTGCTTTTATTAATATTCTCTCTTGACATTTACAAAAAATTATTGTATATTGAAACTAATAAGATTGATAATATGTTTTTACTAATAACAAACTAAAAACAGCTCTTTTATAAGGAACAAAAACCGAAAACCTCAAAAAATACCCTAAATATCATATAATAAATTCTATATTTAATCCTTTTATCACTCCACACCCACTTCAAACGCACTATAACTCCACATCAACTTCACGTTAATTGGCTCTTTCTTGCGCTCAATTTGGCTTCTGCTTGGGTCTGAACCGTACCCATTTGGTATAAACCGGCAGCTTTCTTTTGCTCATTTCCACCTGAAGAAATCCCTTCAAAAATTACAAGGTTAATAATTTTTGTACTGTAAATGCAATTTAATCTTGATATATTTGTATATATCTGATTCAACTACTTAATCAAAATTCTACATTATAAACATTTTAAGGACTAACAAAATGGCAACCAAAAATTTCAATGCTTTTGCAATGGCTCAGTCACAGTTTGATAACGTGGCTGAAATTTTAAACCTCGATCAGGCAACAAGAGACTTACTCAGAAACCCAATGAGAGAGTATCATTTCTCTATCCCTATTAAAATGGATGATGGTACTTCTAAAGTTTTTAAGGGCTTCCGCTGTCAGCACAACGACGCACGCGGTCCCGGTAAAGGTGGCATAAGATTCCACCCGCAGGAAACTATCGATACCGTTAAAGCCCTCTCTATGTGGATGACCTGGAAATGCGCTGTTGTTGATATTCCCCTTGGCGGTTCTAAAGGCGGTGTTATTTGCGACCCCCATAACCTGAGTATGAGAGAACAAGAACAGATTTGCAGAGGCTGGGTAAGACAAATTTCAAAAGATATCGGTCCGCTCAGAGACGTACCGGCTCCCGACGTTATGACAAATGGTCAGCACATGTTATGGATGCTCGATGAATTCGAAACTATTAACGGCGCAAAATATCCGGGTCTTATCACCGGTAAACCCGTTGGTATGGGCGGCTCGCTCGGCAGAACAGAAGCAACAGGTTACGGCGTTATCTTCACACTTCGCGAAGCTTTAAAAGAAATGAAGATTGACCCCAAATCAACGACCGCTAGCGTTCAGGGCTTTGGTAACGTTGCTCAGTATGCAATCGATTTATACACCAAGCTCGGAGGAAAAGTTGTTGCAGTTTCTTGCTGGGATCAGGAAGATCAGATTTCATATACTTTTGCTAAAAAAGAAGGTATTGAGCTTCGCGTTCTTCTTGAAATTACAGATAAGTTCGGCGGCATAGATAAAGAGAAAGCAAAAGGTCTTGGTTATCAGGTGCTTCCTGGTGATGCATGGATTGAACAGGATGTAGATATCCTTCTCCCTTGTGCTCTCGAAAATCAGGTCACTGGTGAAACCATTAAAAAGATTAGCAATAAAGTTAAAGTTATTACCGAAGGCGCAAACGGTCCAACAACACCCGAGGCCGACGCAGTTATCAAGCAAAAAGGTATTATGCTTATTCCTGACTTCCTTGCAAACGCAGGCGGTGTAACTTGCAGCTACTTTGAACAGGTACAGTGCAATATGAACTACTACTGGGAAAAAGAAGAGGTCTTAAGTAAGCTCGACCTCAAGATGACTTCCGCTTTCCTTGCTGTTAGCGAACTTTCAAGAAAGAAAAAACTTTATATGAGAGACGCTGCATATGTAATAGCAATCGATAGAGTAGCTCACGCTTGTAAAGATAGAGGCTGGATTTAATCTGTCTCTGAATTTTAAAACTCCCGCTCTTTTCACAGCGGGAGTTTTTGTATATAATACTTTAATATGAGTAACTACCATAGTTTCTCCAGATATCAGAGAAAGTTTTTCGATGCTGCCGATGACTTTACCATAATCGGTAACGGCTCTATTGGCGCCAAAGCTAAAGGTCTGGCTTTTATTAAAAAACATCTTCTCGAAAGTGATGAAATCAAAGAGTTCACTGATTTCACTGTCAGTATTCCCCGCCTTGTAGTAATAGCTACCGATTTCTTTGACGAGTTCATGGTCCTAAACAACCTGTATGATGTCGTTTACTCAGACGATTCCGATACTTATATTGCACATAAGTTCCAAAAAGCAGAACTTCCCGTTAATCTTGTCGGTGACCTGCGCTCTATCGTCACTAATTTGTCAACACCGCTGGCAGTTCGTTCTTCCAGTCTGTTCGAAGATGCTGTCGATGAACCCTTCGCAGGTATCTATGCAACCAAGATGATTTCCAATAATCAACTCGATGAAGATACAAGATTCAAGCGACTGATTGAAGCCGTTAAGCTGGTGTATGCCTCCACATTTTTTAAGAAGGCAAAAGACTATATGGCTTCTGTTTATCGAAGACCAAAAGATGAAAAGATGGCAGTTATCATTCAGGAAGTTGTTGGAAGCAGGTATGGAGATAAGTTCTATCCTATGATATCAGGCGTTGCACGCTCTTATAATTTCTATCCTTCTGGTAAGTCTAAACCCGAAGAAGGTGTTGTGAATCTGGCTCTTGGTCTCGGTAAAACAATCGTCGATGGCAGCGTTTCTTGGACGTTCTCACCCGCTTACCCGAATATTTCTCCACCCTATGGTTCCATACGTGCATTGATGGATAATACTCAAAGAAATTTCTGGGCAGTTAATATGGGGAAATCCTACCTGTATGACCCCGTGAACGAAGAGGAATATATGGTACATACTGATATTAACGAGGCTGAAAAAGATGGTACCCTCGACCTTGTCTGTTCTACCTATGATGCAGGCTCTGATAGAATCAAACCGGGAATAAGCATCAATGGTCCCCGTATAATAAATTTTAATCCCATACTCGATTTAAATATCATTTCATTAAATCCTCTTATTAAGAAATTATTAAAAGTAAGCGAAGAAGCTTTGGAAGCTGCCGTAGAAATTGAATTTGCAGTCAATATTTGTGATGACCGGAAAGTCCTTCCACGATTTGGTTTTCTGCAGGTCAGACCTATGACCGTTACAAACGAAACTGTCAGTATTGAAGATCGTGAGTTTACAGAATCGCTGTTCAATACGAACTTTGTTCTTGGAAACGGCGTAGTGGATTATATCGATGATGTTATCTATTTAAAACCCGAAGTTTTTGATATCGCTCACTCAAAGGAAATAGCACTGGAGATTGAGTCAATTAATAAGATTATGAAAGCAGAAAACCGCAAGTACCTTTTGGTCGGCTTCGGAAGATGGGGAAGTAGTGATGAATGGCTGGGAATACCTGTCGAATGGGCGCAGATATCCAATGCTAAGGTTATCATTGAAGCTATGCTCCCTAATTTTAACGTAGAACTTAGCCAGGGTTCTCACTTTTTTCATAACATTAATAGTTTTCAGGTGCTATATTTCTCTATTAAATCTGATAGGGTTGAAAACATTGACTGGACTTGGACATCAGAATCCGAAACCAGAAATGAACTGACCTTTACTAAACATATTAAACTTAAAAAACCTTTAATAATCAAAGTTGATGGTAGAATTGCAAAGGGGGTTATCTTAAAATGAGTTCACAAGTATCAATTGATAACATACTAAATGATTTAAAAGAAAGAGCCAAAGAATTAAACTGTATTTATAATATCGAAGAAGCCCTCAAGGATTTTGACCTTCCCCTGAAACAAGCTCTATCAGCCCTTCCGGATATTATTCTTACTGGGTGGCAGTATCCGGAGCATGCCAGCGTTTTGATACATCATGATGATGTCAACTATACTTCAAAAGGTTTTGCCGAATCAAAGTGGTTTCAGATTTCTGATATTTATATTGATAACAAGCTTGATGGCTACATAAAAGTTTTTTATAAATCAGAATTCTCCGATTCCGATGAAGGTCCTTTCATGAAGGAGGAACGCAAACTCCTCGATACTATTTCAAGTAAAATAGGACAGTATATTTTTCATAAAAACCTTAAAATACTTTTCACCGCTTATGGAAATAATGAAAATGGAATCGTGGAAAGTGTTAGCGAAAAGAAATGGAAAACAATCGTTGACCTGTTAAAGGAAACAGACAGAAATCTTTATATTCTAATCGCCAGAAAAATGATGAACCTCCTTTATTGGAGCGGTATTAGCGAAGCCGGTAATCTTCTTAAAGAAAACGGGGAACAGTTTAATGAAGATTCTGATAGTAGCATGGATGATAATAAACCCCTTGCAAAACTTAAATTTCGTGAAATCACAGATGAAGTCTTTCGTATCGCCTCTGAACATTTAAGCGAGGATGAAGTTCTCTCAAGACTTGAAAAATGGATTCAGGAAGAAAAATCAAGCAACCTGCTCGGCAAGCTTGAGGACCAGGGTTCTTCGCTAAATGAAATCTACGATGCTCTCAGACGTTATATCAGTAATTTCCCTCAATACACAAAGCTTGTAAGTGAACTCGATAAAAGTTTGCGTGTCTCCCTTGCAAGAAGATTCCTTTCTGATAGTTTGTCTTTTATTGCAGTCGCTAAAAAATATATCTCAATTCATGATTTTGATGAAATATTCAAGAATATAATATTTACTGCAAACAGCCACGGTAAACTCGGTGGTAAAACATCAGGTCTTTTCCTTGCATCAAATATCCTTAAAAACGAAGTCCCCGAATTATACGAAAAGATCAGACTCCCGAAAACATATTTCATCGCCTCAGATGGCGTGATGGATTTTATTCATTACAATAATCTTGAAGAAGTATTTGAACAAAAATATAAAGACTTTGAAATTATAAGACAGGAGTATCCTTATATTGTTCAGCTGTTTAAAAACTCCAGCTTCTCTTCTGATATGATTAAAAGCCTTTCAACTATGCTCGATAATTTTAACGAGGTTCCGCTTGTCGTTAGAAGTTCAACCTTGCTCGAAGACGGTGTAGGTTCATCATTTTCCGGAAAGTATAAAAGTCTCTTTATTGCAAATCAGGGCTCTAAGCTTAAGCGTATGGAAGAGCTTACATCCGCAATCGCTGAAGTCTATGCCTCTATCTTTAACACAGACCCGATAGAGTATCGCGCAGAACGCGGACTGCTTGATTACAATGAACAGATGGGAATTATCGTGCAGGAAGTTGTCGGAAGAAAAGTTGGTAAATATTATCTCCCTGCTTTTGCAGGAGTTGCTTTTAGTCATAATGAATTCAGATGGTCGCCGAGAATTAAAAGAGAAGACGGTTTGTTGAGGCTTGTTCCGGGTCTTGGTACAAGAGCCGTTGACCGCATAGGCGATGATTACCCTGTACTTGTTTCCCCTGGTGTTCCCGGACTTAGAGTCAATATTACTACCGAAGAGATCTTAAAATATTCTCCAAACAAAGTAGATGCAATTAATCTCGAGTCAGGTATGTTCGAGACTATCGATATTCGCGACCTGCTGAAAGAATACGGCAATGAATATCCCGCTGCCGATAAAATATTTTCTGTTTATAAAGATGGTCAGTTGAAAAAAACCTTCCTGGTTGACTATGAGGAAGAATGCAATAATTCTATTGCTACATTTGATACTCTTATTAACAGTACATCATTTGTTAAAGATATTAACACAATCTTAAATACATTAAAAACATGTATCGGATATCCCGTGGATATTGAATTTGCATCAGATGGCGATAATTTTTACCTCCTGCAATGCAGAACACAAAGTGCCTTTGGGAAAACCACCCCATCTCCTATTCCAAAGGATATACCCGCAGAACAGATTGTATTCACGGCTAACAAACACATCTCTAACGGACGCATCCCCGATGTAACACACATTGTTTATGTTGATCCCGATTCGTATGATAATATTTCCGAGTTGAAAACTCTTCAGGAAGTCGGAAGAGCCGTGGGTAAGCTGAATAAAATACTTCCCAAGCGTCAGTTTATTCTCATGGGACCCGGTAGATGGGGCAGCCGTGGAGACATTAAGCTCGGTGTTAATGTTTCTTACTCTGATATAAACAACACTTCTGTTCTGATTGAAATCGCAAAGAAGAAGGGAAACTACGTCCCCGATCTTTCTTTTGGCACTCACTTCTTTCAGGACCTCGTCGAAGCATCGATTAAGTATATACCGCTCTATCCCGATGAAGAAAACATCATCTTTAATGAAAATTTTCTCAAGCATTCTTCTAATATTCTCAAAGAAATATTACCTGAATATGAGCATCTCAACGATACAATAAAAGTTATTGATGTTAAGAAAAGATGCGAAGGAAAAATACTAAAGATTCTTCTGAACGCTGACCTCGATGAAGCATTAGCTTATATTGCCACACCAACCGATACCGGTGAATCATACGCTGTCCCTAATGATGTCGAAGAAAAGCGTACAGATGTTCATTGGAAATGGCGCCTGAGAATGGCAGAAAAGATTGCATCGGAAATTGACCCGCAAAGATTTGGTGTCGTTGCATGTTATGTCTTCGGAAGTACTAAAAATGCAACAGCGGGATTTGGAAGCGATATTGATATGATGGTGCATTTTCGCGGCACTGAAGAACAGAGGAAGGAACTTGAAGTATGGTTTGAGGGCTGGGGAAAATGCCTTGCAGAAACGAATTATCTTAAAACGGGTTACGAAATGTCGTCGTTACTGGATTTACACATCATTACTGATAAAGATATTGAGAATAAGAATAGTTACGCTGTAAAAATTAATGCTGTAACCGATTCGGCGCGTGAACTGAAGATGAAAACAACAGAATAAGTTTTATTTCTGTAGTTTTAAACTAAAATACATTCTGCTTTTATTGTCTCATCTTGTATTGAGAAGCGAACTACCGAAAGTTCTCTTTTATTGGTGGAGGCGTTGATACAATATGTTCTTCCGATAGTATCATGCCACTCTCCTGTTATGCTTGTCGATTCGTGTATATGTCCGTGTAGTGTCAGCAGCGGCTGTTTATTTTGTATAAACCTATGTATTGCTATACTTCCAACATGTTCATCCGGCTGAACATGGTCAACCATTTTCCCGTTTGTATTAATCCTGTCAAGCTTCGTATTATATGGAGGCGAGTGAAAAAGAAAAATGGACTTCTTAAAATCTATTCCTTCGGAAAGTTTTTCAAGGTCATCTGCAATAGTTTCATGCCTGATTATATGTGCCTCTTTCTTTTCAGACCTAAATCCCTCTTCTGGTGAAACGCACCCTACATCAACAAACCTTGAAACATCATATTTTTCCCAGTCTTTAAGAAGAAAAGGTGTCGGTGGTACGTAAGCATAACCGGCTATATCGTATTCCTTATATTTATAAACCCTTTGATTAATATATTTCCAAAGACCGATTTCCTCATACTCTATATATCTTTTCTCGTAAATTTTTGGGTCATCATTACCTTCAATTACCAGAATAGTCGGATAGTCTTCACCCATTTTTGTTCTTAATGTAGTTAGTTTATCTTTTAAATAATCCTCAAGGAAATCTCCATTTGTTCTTTCATCGCTTAATATCGAAATTCCTGATGGGAGAATATCCCCACCAATAAGTACAAGCTCAGGCGAGTCTTCGCATATAAGTTCACATAATTTATCGCATCTTGATTTTCTTCCATGAAGATCCGCAACAAAGAAAGCTTTTTATATCGGCATATACTATAAGTTTCATTCAAACTATGTATTTCCTGAAAGTAATTCTATTCACAAATGTAGGTACTTAACAATACAAAATTTAAAGTAACTAATCAGCATTTCCCGCATTGTTTCTTCCTGTTTTATCAGCCGTCAAAAGAGTATTTTGCACTCTAATTTAAACTAATAAATGAATAAAATTCTTAAAACAAACGAAAAGTTACGTAATATAGCTATAATTGCTCACGTTGACCACGGAAAGACTACCCTTGTAGATTTTATGTTTAAACAAAGCGGAATGTTCCGTGCTAATCAGGATGTTGAAGATCGTGTTATGGATTCGATGGACCTTGAACGCGAACGCGGGATAACAATAGCCGCAAAAAATTGTTCTGTACTTTGGCACGATGTTAAAATTAATATTCTCGATACACCAGGCCACGCCGACTTTGGCGGTGAGGTTGAACGCGCTCTTATGATGGTTGATGGGGCTATTTTGCTCGTTGATGCTTCAGAAGGTCCGCTTCCTCAGACCCGTTTTGTATTGAAAAAAGCCCTCGATTCTAATAAGAAAATCATAGTTGTTATTAATAAAATTGACAGAAAAGATGCACGTACCGCCGAGGTTCTTGATGAAATATACGGTCTATTTCTGGATCTTGATGCAACAGAAGAACAGATAGAGTTCCCTGTTCTTTATGCTATCGGAAAGGAAGGAATTGCGAAATATAAACTTGAGGATAAAGGTGAAAGCTTACAGCCCCTCTTTGAAGAAATAATTAAAGAAATTCCGCCGCCGGCTTATAATCCCGAAGAACCCTTTCAGATGCTTGTTGCTGATCTAGATTATTCTGACTATGTTGGAAGACTTGCTATCGGTAAGGTCGCAAACGGAAGAGCTGTGTGTAACGATAAACTTGTTTGTATTAATGAAGAGGGCTCCGCTATTCCTCTACGAGTCACAAAACTGCAGGCTTATGCTGGACTTGCGCTTAAAGAGGTCGAGTCCGCTGAACCGGGCGACATAATAGTCGTTGCAGGAATTGATAATGTCCATATCGGTGATACAATTTGTAATCAGGATGCACCAAAAGCTCTTAAGCGTCTTGCTGTCGATGAGCCCACTATCTCAATAATGTTCGGAATCAACACCTCTCCATTTTCTGGAAGAGAAGGAAAATATGTTCAGTCAGCAAAGCTAAAGGAAAGACTCTTTAAAGAAACACTTCGTAACGTTGCTTTAAAAATCGAAGAGAGTGAAACAACAGATAGTTTTATCGTTAAAGGTCGTGGTGAGTTTCAGATGGCTATACTTATTGAAACTCTTCGCCGTGAAGGATATGAACTCAGCGTTGGCAGACCCAACGTAATTTTCAAACAGAAAGCAGGAAAGAAACTTGAACCCATTGAGCATCTCTTCGTTGATTGCGGGGATTCATTCGTCGGTATAGTAACCGATAAACTTTCACAGAGAAAAGGTAGAATGATAAATCTCGTCAATCACAGCCAGGGAAGAGTTCGTATTGAATTCTCAATTCCATCACGCGGATTGATTGGTTATAGAAACGAATTTCTTACCGATACAAAAGGCACTGGAATTATGAATAGCTATCTGCAGGGTTATGAGGAGTATCGCGGAGAATATCCTGTACGTCTTACCGGTTCATTAGTATCAGACAGACAAGGTGAAACTACCGGTTATGCTTTGTTCAATCTCGAACCTCGTGGAGTTCTTTTCGTAAAACCGGGAGAAGCAGTTTATGAAGGAATGGTTGTTGGGGAGCATAACCGCGATAACGATTTAAATGTTAATGCGTGTAAACCCAAAAAACTTTCTAATATGCGGGCATCAAGTAAAGATGAAAGTATCATCCTTACACCGGTAATTCCGCTTACACTGGAACGTGCTATTGAATTTATAAATGACGACGAAATAGTAGAAGTAACTCCTAAAAACATCAGAATTAGAAAGTCAGTTCTCTCATCACAATCACGTTATAGAGGTGATAGATCATTCTAATTGAATATACTTCTCAAATTTGATATTTTTATCGTTTATTTCTGAAAGTTAAAATGTTAAATGGCCAAGTCTAAAAAACAAAAACAACAGGTTAAAACAAACGTGTCTTTCGATACGTCGTTTATATATGAACCAAACCAAATGCTTAAAGTAGCAATCTATGCTGGCATTGCAATAATAAGCCTTCTGCTTTCATTTATTTATATTTATTCTGCTAATGGGGCAAACAATATACTGGGTTTTCCGCTTGACGACCCATGGATTCATCTTACATTTGCTAAGAACTTGGTCGAATATGGCAGCTTTTCATATTTCAAAAACGAGATGGCAACAGCAGGTTCAACATCTCCAATATACACCCTGCTTCTGGCAGCAGGTTTCTTAATAACTTCCAATGAGATGATTCTCAGCTATGTGCTGGGCATGGCGTTTTTTGTTCTTTCCTCAGTCTTCTTCTATAAACTGTCATCCTTTGAATTTGCTAAAGAAAATGTCTATGCTTTGTTGGCATCAGTAATTTTTATAGTTGATAAATGGATGAATTTTGTTTCTGTCAGCGGTATGGAAACAACAATGTTTATCTTTATCCTAATTGCAACGGCATATTTCTACCGCCAAAAGAAAGTTATTCCTTTTGGAATCTTCCTGTCGCTTATTATGTGGACACGTCCCGATGGTATTGCATTCATAGGAGCTCTTGCTGTTGATTTTATGATTCAAAAGCATTTGTCAAAGTCAGATGTAACCATTAAAATATTTACAAAGCAGGACTTTATTAAGATTGGTGTTATAGCATCAGTATTTCTTACGCTTTATTTCATAATGAACCTTTCGCTTTCTGGCTCTTTGCTTCCCAATACTTACAATGCAAAGTTGACTTATTATGCACCCGAGTTCAGAAGTCGTTCGGAATTTTTCAAGTTCGAGGTATGGGATTATTTTACAAAAGGTTCTTACGGTGTTATAATGATAGGGTTTTTTGCCGGCTTATACTTTACAATTTCTGATTTGTTCAAAAAGAAGTATAACGGTAATTTCCTGTATATAATTTTCATTGCGGCATTCATATTTATTTACTGGTATAAACTTCCTTATGCTCACAGATTCGGCAGATATCTTATGCCGATTATTCCATTTATGATTATTGTCTCTTCAACAGGCTTCAGGGATCTCTTGAAAGCCTTTGGAGGATTTATTAAAAACAGGACTGTTACTGTTTATAGTACTGTTATAATATTGCTTATCATTGCGATGTTCTCATTCAATAATTATCTTGAAAACAAAAACAATTATATAGCCGAATGTAAATACATCAATGATAGACAGGTCGAAGCCGCAAAATGGATTGCAGCTAATACAAACGAAAACGAGATAATCGCAACTCATGATGTAGGTGCCATAGGTTACTACAGCAAAAGAAAAATTGTTGATGTAGCAGGGCTTGTCACACCCGAGCTTATTACTAAAATTTCTGAAGCAAACTATGTCGAAGAAATGAAACAATACCTGAACAAAAACGGAGTTACATATATTGCAGTTCTTCGTGAATGGTACAGAGTTGTAAACCAGGCTCCACTTTTTTCCACTCAGGATATTTCTCCGATGGAAATTATGGAAGTTTACAAATATACTCCCAATAGCACTAACATCCTTTCAAAGATGTCCAACGGCATTATTATGGAAGTACAAAACAGGATTTCGTCAAGAAACCCACAGCAACTACAAAGCGCTGCTCAACTGCTAAATAGAACTTTGCAGACAGACCCAAATTCTTCTCTTACATATTTCTATTTAGGAATCATAAGTCTGATGAATAATGATGCTAAAAATGGAGAGGCTTTTCTTTTGAGAGCAGTTGAAATATTTCCTGATTACAAAGATGCACTACTTCAGCTTGGTATTCTGTATAAAACAAACAAACAGTACATTGAATCTAAGAAATATCTTGAGAAATATTTATTATTAAATCCAACCGAGCAGAAAGTTAAAGATCAGCTTAACGAAGTAATATCTTTTATAAATAATGAAAACAGCACATTAGGTAAATGACAGATTCCGGCATCATCAATATACCTAAATTATCTCTGAATAGGTTATTCTGGTTATTGTCATCATTATTTATTCTTATTGTTCTGTTGGCACTTTTCTTTACATATAAAATTAACTACCAGAGAAATACCTTCTCGGTAGATAAAATATTTCGTATTAAACCTGGAACATCTTTTACTGTTATAGCTGAAAATCTCGAGAAAGACAGTCTTATATCAAGTTCTTTTTGGTTTAAAGTAGCTGCTAAAATTCAGGGAAAAGATAATAAGATTATCTCAAAATCATTTATTATAAAACCGGGACTTAATAATCTTGAACTACTGGAAGTTCTTACAGATCCATCCTTGAAGTTTACTGTAAAGATTACAATACCCGAAGGAATGACTATTCGTCAGATTGGAAAACTTTCCTCAAGAAAGTTTACTTTTCACGAGTCTGATTTTATTCAAGAAACCCAAAATGATTCTCTGATAAATATTCTCGGACTTAAAGGCAAAGTTAAAAATCTTGAGGGGTTTTTATTTCCCGATACCTACATATTTAACTTTGATATTACCCCGAGAGAGTTTGTACACGAATTATTTAATGAGTTTTATAAGAAGGTGATTGTTGAAAAATACGGACTTAAAGGTAAGCCCGATAAACTTCTTAGAATAATAACCCTTGCATCAATCGTTCAGGGAGAAACTCAGCTTGTATCAGAAATGCCGACTGTTGCAGGCGTTTATACAAACCGTATTTTAAAACGCATGAGACTCGAAGCTGACCCTACAGTTCAGTATGCGCTGCCGGATGGACCTAAACAAAGATTGCTTAATGAAGATCTGAAGGTTAAATCCCCTTATAACACCTATTTAAATTATGGCTTGCCTCCAGGACCTATTAACAATCCCGGCATAAAAGCAATTGAAGGAGCTCTTAATCCACAAAAGCACAACTATCTTTTCTTTGTGGCAACCGGAAAAGGGGGGCATACTTTTTCGTCAACTTACAGCGAGCATCTGATTGCCGTAAAAGAATACAGAAAGAATGTTCAGCAGAAATAACATAATACTTTCTAAAGTTTTTCTCAAACTGGATTATAGAAATTCGGAAGATTCAGGAACGAGAAAGCTAACAGGTATGATTATTACATATTTGTTTATTAACACAATGTTATCTCTGGGCAACTTTCAGAAATTTGAATTAAATTCATTCATCTTTTCATCCTTAACACTAAATCTTTTTCTAATTGGATTCGTGATTGTATCAGATTACGCCGACTTATTCTTTTCACCCAAACACACTCTTTCGCTCGCAAGTTTACCTATCAAAGAAGAAAATATTTTCGTCTCAAAAATTTCTTCTGCATTTATCTATCTTTCAATATACCCGTTCGTTGTATCATTTCCGCCCGCAGTTTACGTATATTTCTATAATTACAGCATTTCAGAATCGTTATTGTTTGTTTTTATTTCTTTCTTGTTCTCTTATTTCATTATCGGATTCATCTTTCTTGTTAACAGTATCATTATCATAAGATCTAAAACTAAAAACAGAATACTTATATTCTTCATGCAGATTCTTTTTGTGTTTTTTATTTTTAGTATGAATAAATATTCTGCTAATAATGCAAGTGACCTGCTCAACTTAAGCTATATAAAATATCTTCCCCAGTATTATCTGCTGCTTGGTTTTTACAATGTATATTATTTGTTAATTTTTGTTATTGTCACTTTACTTCTTTTTGTTTTTATCTACATTTTTCTTAAACATAATTATTCCCGTATATCCGGTTTAATAAATACTATCGCGTCTCCTTCGAAAAGAAGAGGATTCCTGTCCTTAAACCTTGAATGGCTTAATAAAATTATTCTTCGCAATAATCTTGAAGCTGCTTCCTTCAATCTGATTAAAAATCATCTACGGAATACAAGTACACTTAAATTTAGACTTATTCCATTGTTGTTCTTACCTATAGTGGCAACTGTAATTACTGTTTTTAGCGGTTTGAATGAAATACTGTTTCTTTCTATAATGACAAATACAAGCCTGCTTGTTATAAGCCCTGCAATCTCGATGACGTTTATCGTTTCATCAAGAATATTGTTGACCAATCTGGTTATTGGTTTTGATGAAGACGAAAACATTTCTTCTTTATACTCCTCTCTTCCTGTTAAAAGCCGATATGCTTTTAATAATGGCATCATAAAGTTCGTTTATTTTTACTTTATAATCCCGGTGTTATTCTTATGCGGTTTAATCATTACATTTAAAATACAAAGTGTTGATATTGTTTTTAACTTCCTGTATATATTTTTCTTTATCGTACTCATTAACACTGTATTTGCAAAGCTGTATAAACTTCTCCCTTTTTCTGTACCCGTATCAAAATTTAACAACTCCTCGAAATACCTGCAAATCCTTGTTTCAATACTGTTAGGAATTGTATTTATTATAAGTCAGATATTCATATTCGCAAATTTTATATTTTTCATAATTGCTATATTTGTTATTTTGTTAATAATAGTATTTCTAAATAAAATATATAAATAATGGATCAGCTGGAAAATCCTGATATTGCAGTTCCTAAAACGGAAACAAGACCTTTAGTTAAACCTTTCAAAGGTGACGGTAGAAATGTTATCCTTGGTATAACTGGAACAAGTGGAGCCATATATGCCATTAGAACTCTTCGCGCATTGATCGTGAATAATTTTAACGTGGCATTGATTATAACAGAATATGGCCATTACACATTAACCAGAGAGTGCGGTATGGAGCTTACGCAGAGTAACATTCAAAGCTTCTTTCCGGAGCTAATAGTTAATAAATGTTCTGTTTCTTTTCATAGCAATCTCGACCTTAAATCAGAAATATTCTCATCCTCCTATAATGCTTATGGAGTGATCGTTGTTCCGTGTGCAATGAGCTACGTCTCACAGATCGCTAACGGGGAATGTCAGAATCTTATCGTTAAATGTGCGGATTATGCTATGTCGTATTCCAAACCTCTTATTGTTGTTCCTCGTGAAACTCCGGTAAACAGAATTCAGCTTGGTAACATGATAAAAATTCTTGATGCTGGCGGAAAGATAGCTCCCGCAATGCCGTCATTCGAAAACAATCCCAAGGATATTAATGACCTTGCTGATTTCATAGCGGGAAAAGTTTTGGATTTGCTCATGAACGGACGGGAATAGTTTCCTGATATGCCTTATAATTATCTGGGTACAACTATTGAACCCGACTCCTTAACATATAAAGACGTCATCTATGCCTACGCAAAAGGTTATTTCCCTCTTGGTGATGAAGATGGTCTTGTAAGTTGGTTTAATCATACACCCAGAGCCATTCTACCTTTAGTTAAAAATCATCTTAATATATCTCGCTCTCTTAAACAGATAGTTCACAAACAACTCTTTGAAGTAAAGATCGATAATAACTTTTATTCAGTAATTAAACATTGCGCACTTCTTCATGGTGACACATGGATAACAAGTGAAATTGTAAGACTATATCTCGAACTCTACAATAAAGGCTATGCACACAGCGTCGAAGCATATTTTGAAGGGAAGTTAGTCGGAGGTCTATACGGTGTTGCATATAGGTCTGCTTTCTTCGGAGAGTCAATGTTTCATCTTAAAAGCAGCGCCTCAAAAGTTTGTGTTCTAAAGCTTTATGATATTCTCCTGAATAATAATTTTAAATTATTCGATATCCAGATGAAGACCCCGGTTTTTGAATCATTCGGCTGTATTGAGGTTTCCAACGAAGAGTATTCTGTTTTGCTTAAAAAAGCACTTGAAAAGAACGCAATATTCACTAATTAATATACTTGTTATCGCTGTACAAATTTTATAATTTAGTATAATAAGATTCTAAATAAACACAAAAAATGAAAATTAAATTATTATTAATTCTCGCCGTAACCCTGATTTTTTCATTCTCTTTCAAGAGCATTCAATCAGATAAGACTCCGCTTGAACGATACAGCACCGTAAAGGTTTTTATAAACTCATTTGATGATATTAAAACACTTCAATTAAATGATATTGACGTTGAACATTATCGTGGAAGTATCAGCGATGGGATTACAATCGTAATTAATCAGATTGAACTCGGTAAGCTTTATAGCACGGGTTTGAGAAATGAAGTGACTATTCCGGATATGGACGAATACTATGCAAACAGACCTGCTTCTACATTTGCAGAACTACAAGTTGCAGAAAACACTAAATCACTTGACAATGTAAATAGCTTTGGATATGGAAGCATGGGAGGTTATTATACATATACTGAGGTTGTTCAAAAACTTGATTCAATGAGACTTCAGTATCCAAACCTGATTTCTCTCAAACAGGAAATAGCTACAACTACAGAAGGCCGCAAGGTTTGGGCTGTTAAAATCTCAGATAATCCTGATGTAAATGAATCCGCGACAGAATCTGCAATTTATTTTGACGGTCTGCACCATGCTCGCGAACCGCAAGGCATGGCTTCACTTATGTATTTTATGTATTGGCTGCTTGATAACTATGCTACAAATCCGGAAGCCGCATATTTGGTAAACAACAGAGAAATATACTTTATTCCTGTAGTAAATCCCGATGGCTATGCATACAATCAGCAAACTAATCCAAATGGCGGCGGTAGCTGGAGAAAAAATCGCCGTAATAACAGTGGCTCTTATGGTGTAGATTTAAATAGAAACTATGCCTACAAATGGGCCTATGATAATAGCGGTTCAAGCGGAACTCCGTCATCTGATACTTATCGGGGTCCATCAGCAGCATCAGAACCTGAGATTTCAGGTATTCAGAATTTTGTAAATACTATCCATCCTAAGATTGCTTTCTCTATGCATTCTGTTGCGGAAAGAGTTTTGAATCCTTATGGTTATGCTGATTCAATAATTGTGTTCGATAAATATTCTGAGTTTGCAAACGATTTCACATCCGGCACTTATTATCTTTTTGGTACAGTTTCCCAGATGCTTTCATACACATCAAACGGCACAACAAGAGATTATTTTCAGTCTATTGGTTCTATGTGTTGGGTTGTTGAATGCGCAGGTTCAGGATTTTGGCCATCACAAAGTGAGATAATCCCAATTGCTTCAGTTAATCTGAAAATGTTCAAGTATCTTTCTTATGTCGGAGGCAGCATGGTTGATATGCAGAATTATTCTGTTACAGGAAAAGGATATGCCGAAAAGAATGATACTCTCTTCCTTCAGGTTGGTGTTAAAAATAAAGGGCTTTCTCAAACAGCCAAAAATGTCTCTGTAACACTTACTACAAATTATCCAAATATATCACCAATATTATCGAGCATTAATTATGACAGCATACAAACGCGGCAGATAAAATCAAATACTGTTCCTTTTTCATTTAAGTTAAATAATGATGCCGCACTTCTTGACGAAATTTCATTTATCGCAAGCGTAAAACAGGAAGGTGTAGAAGTAAATGTCGATACCATAAAAGTTGTTGTTGGAAAAACTAATGTACTTTTCTTTGATAATGCTGAAACCGGTATAGGCAACTGGACAAGAAGCGGAAATCAGATTCAATGGGATACTACCTTCTGTGATTCGTGGAGCGGCTCAAAAGCTTTCTCCGATTCAAGATATGGCAACACTAAAAACAGTACTAACAATCAGTTCACTACAACAAATGCAATTAATCTTGCAAACACTGTCAATCCGCGTCTTGAGTTCTTTGCTAAATGGGCGCTTGAAAGATCTACATCAACTGTTTACGATTATGCAAGAGTACAAATTACTTCAAACAACGGAACTACATGGACAAGTCTCCCCGGTAAATATACTGTTACTGGTGGCGGACAACCGTCATTTTCAGGAATTAAATCATGGGTTAAGGAAAGCGTTAACCTTAATGCATACGTAAATCAAAATGTTAAGTTCAGATTTACAATGTACACTGATTCCGGTGAACCCGGTGACGGATTTACTTACGATGATTTCAAGGTTGTTGACTATACAAACACCCCAACATCAATTTCGGGCATCTCCAATGAAATTCCTGAACGCTTTAATTTGTACCAGAACTACCCGAACCCGTTTAATCCCGTTACCAATATAAAATTTGACATAGCTAAAGCATCGTTCGTAAAAATTGTAATTTTCGATGTTCTTGGACGCGAAATCAAAACTCTTGTAAATAGCGAGGTGCAACCCGGTAAATATTCAATAAACTGGGATGCAGGTTTGCAAAATAGCGGTATATATTTTGTAAAGATAAACGCTGGTGAGTATTCTGAAATCAGACGTATGGCACTCGTAAAATAACATAGTATTCAAATTAAGTATAAATTCTCTTTTAAGTCCCTTTTCTCGTTAGAGGAAAGGGACTTTCTTTTACTTGTCAGTTGCCTTGTTTCTCTCTCATAAATCTTCCCTAATTCCTCAAATAGTCACTTTTTTTCTATGCCTGCGATATGCCTGCGATATGCCTGCGATATGCCTGCGATATGCAAATACTGCAAAAATAGCTTAAAATTACCCTGCTATATATGCCTAATTTACTCTAAGTACTTAAAAAATTATGTATTTAATCAAGAAATGAAGGTTTTTCGGATTTTATCAATAGGACACCCTATATTTTTACAAAGAAAAAGGTGTCGAAGTCAGGAAGAAAGGGATGTTTTTTACTTAATTGCTACTTTGTTTTGCCATCCGCTATTTTCTCATATTCGCTATCGTTAGGTTCCCATAGCTCAATTTTATTGCCTTCAATATCTAAAATGTGTACGAATTTACCGTACTCGTACGTTTCAATTTCGTCTGTTATTGTAACGCCGGAATTTCTGAGTTCGTTAACCAAGTTCTCCAAATCTTCGACTCTGTAGTTTATCATAAATTCCTTTTCAGATGGTCTAAAGTATTCTGTAGAGTCAGGAAAAGGGCTCCATTGCAGGAATTCTTTCAGGTTGGGTTTGTCACTTTGACGTGACTCAAAGCTTGTACCGTATTTGTCGGTATTCAAACCTAAATGTATTTTATACCATTCTTTTATTTTTTCCGGATCTTTGCATTTGAAAAAGATTCCGCCAATACCTGTTACTTTTTTCATATTAATGGGAAAGTTTAATGTTTACTAATTGTTTAATGTCTTTAAATACTTCTTTGCTTTTTACATCAATCCTTATTCCTCTACCCTCTGCATAAACCCTTGCTGCCCGTAGTTCTTCTTTTATCCCTTCTGAAATATTGCTGTTGTTGATCTCGTCAGTTGCTTTCTGCCCAAAAACAAAAGCAACTTTAAAGTAATCTTTTCTCGGCAGCAAATATATAATTGCTCTTTTCTTGTCCTTTATTCTGAAACTCCATCCGTATTTTACTCCAGGATAATTCCATTCGTTTATAAAAAGAGAGTTTTTTGAATTAACGTATTCTGAAATTAAGCGCCAGATAGCATAGGTTTTTCCAAGTCCTGATTTTAAATCTTTATCACTTGGCTTTTGAGATTTATCCATGAAGATGCTTGTATCCATATTAATTGTTGTAATTTAATTACAGTTAAATAATAAACTAAACTGATTCAATATAATAATTACCCTAATTTTAAAACATATTATAAGTTAATAATTTACTTTCCCTATTTATTGAGCAAGAACATTTAATTCCCTTTAATAAAACATTTTTTTGTTTTACATTTAAATAATTATTTATCAGCTTTGTCTAAAACCAAAACAAATTTCGTTTGTCAGAATTGCGGCTATTCCTCGCCACGCTGGACAGGAAAGTGTCCTTCATGTGAGCAATGGAACACGTTTGAGGAAATTCTCCTCGAACACCGTAAGCTAAAAACCGGCAAGGCAATTTCTGATAAAAGTATTAAAGACAAAATTCAGTCACTCGAAAACATTGTTCACGAACAAAACGGAAACAGAAATACCACAAAGATAAATGAGCTTGACCGTGTACTCGGTGGTGGCATTGTTAAGGGCTCGGTTATTCTAATTGGCGGTGATCCGGGAATAGGAAAATCCACGCTTATGCTTCAGATTGCAGGAAACCTGCACGATAAGAAATTTCTGTATGTTAGTGGCGAGGAATCTGCTTCACAGATTAAAATGAGAGCCGACAGGCTTGGTGTAAAGGTAAACAACTTCTTTGTTTTACCTGAAACAAATCTCGATACAATCCACTCTGCTATTCAAATTGAACGTCCTGATTTTGTTGTTATCGATTCCATACAGACCGTATTTCTGCCCGAGCTTGAAAGCTCACCTGGCACAATATCTCAACTTAGAGAGTCAACATCTTATCTGATTAAAATTGCAAAAACTACAAATATCCCCGTCTTTCTCGTTGGTCATATTACAAAAGACGGAACAATAGCAGGTCCAAAGGTTATCGAACACATGGTTGATGTCGTATTGCAATTTGAAGGTGAACGCACACACTTTTACAGAATTCTACGAGGCATAAAAAATCGTTTTGGGTCAACCAATGAAATAGGCATCTTCGAAATGACTGAGAAAGGATTGAAAGAAGTCACTAATCCAAGCGAAGTCTTTCTATCTCAAAGAAATTACGGTGCTTCAGGATGCGTTATCTCTTCAGCTATAGAAGGAACGCGTCCTATACTTATAGAAGTACAGGCGCTTGTTTCCACAAGTTCTTATGGTGTTCCGCAAAGAACAGCAATGGGTTTTGACTACAAACGCTTAAGTATTCTTAATGCTGTAGTCGAGAAAAAACTTGGCTTATTTTTGAATAAGCATGATGTTTTTCTGAATATTGCCGGCGGTGTTAAAATTGATGAAACAGCCGTCGACCTTGCAGCAGCTATGAGTATATATTCTTCTGCGAAAGATATTCCGGTTGACTCTGAAACCGTTATCATCGGAGAAGTAGGTCTGGCAGGGGAAATCCGGACAATCTCAAGTGTTGAAAAAAGAATCAACGAAGCCGAAAAACTTGGCTTCAAAAGAATATTACTGCCTAAGAATAATATTAAAAACATTAATTTAAAGAAATTTAAAATAGAAATAGTTGGTGTTGAAAAAATCAAGGACGCTGTCACTGTCTTATTTTAAATTTTATCTATTGGAGGTCATAAATGATAAATAGGCTTACTACACTATACCGTCATATAATTGCAGAGGAAAGAAAAATTCCTGAAGCGACAGGACAATTATCAGATTTGCTAAGCGATATTGCACTTGCGTGCAAAGTAATATCACTGGAGGTAAACCGTGCAGGATTAATAGATATCCTTGGCTTGACGGGAGATGAGAATGTTCAGGGTGAGGAAGTGAAAAAGCTTGATGTTTATGCAAACGATACGTTGAAAAACATTATGAAATTGGGCGGTCATGCCTGTGCGCTCTGTTCCGAAGAAGAAGAAACATTTGTGCCGATTGATGAAGTTTACAATGACTATTCTCACAAATACATTATTCATTTTGATCCCTTGGACGGCTCTTCAAATATTGATGCCAATATATCAATAGGAACAATCTTTTCGGTTTATAAAAGATTATCTGCACATGGACCAGGTGAAATGAGAGATTGTTTGCAGGTTGGTTTAAAACAAGTTGCAGCAGGGTACGTGGTTTATGGTTCAAGTACTATCATGGTTTATACCGCAGGAAGCGGAGTGCATGGATTTACGCTTGACCCAACAGTAGGTGAGTTTCTTCTTTCGTATAACAACATGAAAATTCCCCGGAAATCAAAAACATATTCTGTTAACGAAGGCAATTACACAAAATGGTCAAAAGGAATACAGAAATATATTGATTACCTAAAGCAGCCTGATAAAGATACCGGAAGACCATACTCATCAAGATACGTCGGTTCTCTTGTCGCAGATTTTCACAGGAATCTTTTATACGGCGGTATATTTATTTATCCTGCCGATGATAAGAATAAGAATGGTAAGCTTCGTTTAATGTATGAAGCCAATCCGCTTGCATTTATTGTTGAACAAGCCGGAGGAATTGCAACCGATGGCAAAAACAGAATTCTTGAAATTGAACCACTCGGTCTTCATCAGCGAACTCCTTTATTTATAGGAAGCCCTAACGATGTAAATATGGCTATGAAATTTGTAAAAGAGAATTAGTATAAAGAGTCGTTTTATAGGCAACTTAATTTTAACAGCTTTGATTTATAGTGAGACAATAAATGTCGTAATACCTGTTACCGAGTGAATTATTCATGAAGCAAAGCGCGAGTGGTGTACTCACTAAATAATATCTTGTATGTTGAAAAGAGAATAATTAGTTTTATTATAATTAAATTATTAAAAATCATGAAAAGTAAATTACTTGTTATTTTAATAATTACATTCTTCATTTGTCCTTCATTATTTTCTCAATACTGGACATCACAGTACAGTGGAACAAATAACATACTCAGTGAATCTTTCTTCTTCAATCAAGGTTCCGGCTGGATTGTCGGACAGAATACTGTTTTGAAATCATCAAATGGAGGTAGTAATTGGATTAATGTAATCGTTCCTTCTTTTTATACTTACGGTGGCATACAGTTTCTGAATGCTGAAATAGGCTGGATTGCAGGTTCGTATGGAGATTATTTAACCTCTACCGGCACTCTTCTCAAAACCAGTGACGGAGGAACAACATGGACTACTGCATATAATTCCAGTCGGGGTTTATGGGATGTTGTATTTGTAAATTCAGATACTGGTTTTGTTTGTGGTGACATGAAATTTTTTGCAAAAACCACAAACGGTGGATTGAACTGGGTTCAGAAAAACTTAGGTTTTACAACAAGTGAGTTTTTCCAAATGGCATTTCCGGATAATAATACAGGATACATCGTCGGTAGCCATAATGAAATTTTTAAAACATCGGACGGAGGTGAAACCTGGATTCAACAGACCGTGAATGAACCTACGTGGTTTCGTGATGTTTATTTCTTTAACGTCAATACAGGAATTGCAGTCGGTTCATACGGTGTTATTGTTAAAACAACTAACGGTGGCGCTAATTGGGTTCGGAAAGTTGTTCCCGGAATTTCCTCATACCTTTTTTCCGTTCAATTTTTTGAAACAGGAACGGGTTGGGTCACGGGTTGGGATAATACATTATTGAAGTCAACTGATTACGGAGAATCCTGGAATATAATAGATGGTCTGCCGGGTAATTATCAGTTATGCAATGTTAATTTCGTTAATCCGGGCACAGGTTGGTTGTTAGGGTATAACGGAATTATTCTGAAAACAACTAATGGCGGGGCTGCATTAAGCGCACCTCAGTTAGTCTATCCTTTGAATAATTCAACTATTCTTACTACACAGCCGGGTCTGACTTTCACATCTGTTCCTGGTGCATTAAGTTACTTTGTGCAGATTGCTTCTAACAGCAGTTTTACTACACTCACGGATTACGCTTATATAACATCAAATCAGTATAACGTTCCGGCAGGGAAATTAATTGGTGGAAATAATTATTACTGGAGAGTGAAATCAATTGCAGGAACTGCTGAAAGTCAGTGGTCTGCAATATGGAGTTTTTATGTACATCCTGATGCAATTATTAATATAAGCTCTGAAATTCCAAAAGAATATACTCTTGAACAGAATTACCCTAATCCTTTTAATCCGTCAACTAAAGTTAAATTCGGAATTAAAGAAAGGGGAAACCTGACTATTTCAATCTATGATGCAAATGGAAAAACCATAAAAACAGAGAATAAAGATAATGTCAGCCCAGGATTTTATGAATACAATTTGAATATGGGTAATTATTCCAGCGGAGTATATTATTTCAGTTATACTGTTAACAGCTTCAGAAAGACTGTTAAAATGCTTCTGGTTAAATAAGAACATATCTCCTTATTTTGGGAAATATCAGTTTATTTTAATCGTTTATTACTGTCGTCTGCAGAGATAAGCATTTGATTATGAGAATTGAATTACAATTGATTTTCATAAGATTTATATTGTGACATTATTTTTTAAGGGTTGAAAGAAAAGAAGAAAATTGTCATAATTGGTCCTGCTTATCCTTACAGAGGTGGAAATTCACTTTATGTTTCGTTCCTGTATGATTTGCTAAAAGTTAAATTCGATGTTACAATAGTTAATTACAAACTATTGTATCCCTCAATTTTATTTCCGGGAACAACACAAAACGATACAAGCGGGCATGTTATAAAAGAGGTTAAAAGCACTCGATTAATAAATTCCGTAAATCCTTTTACATGGTTTAAAGCAGCTAAGTTCATAAAAGCTCAAAATGCAGATATTGTTATTTTTGATTGGTGGAATCCTTTCTTTGGACCTTCGCACCGTGTCATCTCATCACTGATAAAAAAGTACTATCGAAATAAAATAGTTTTTATTACAGAGAACGTTATATCTCATGAAGCAAGATTTGTTGATAGGCTCTTAACAAACATTGGACTCAAAAATGCCGATGCATTTGTTGCTCTTTCTAACGTAGTTGAAAACATGCTCAATAATTTCACCCATAAAAAGGTTTACAAATCAACTCTGCCTATATATGGTTGTTACAATCTTGATAAAAATATAGATGTTAAAAAGCAAAAAGAAGTTTTGGGTTTTTCGAAAGATGATGATGTAATACTGTTCTTTGGTTATGTCCGAAAATACAAAGGATTGAACGTTTTATTGGATGCCTTTCCTGATATTATCGAATCTAATCCTAAAGCAAAACTTCTCATTGTCGGTGAATTCTATGAATCAGCAGATAAATATTACCGGCAGATTGATTCACTTGGAATAAAAGATTACGTGAAAGTTGTACAGAAATTTGTTCCTAACGAAGATGTGGGCAAGTATTATTCCATTGCAGACATTGTTATTCTACCTTATTTGTCGGGTACGCAAAGCGGTGTTCTAAATATTGCTTATGGTTTCGGTAAGCCTGTTATAGTTACTAACGTTGGGGGACTTGCCGAAGATGTTATAGAAAGCAAGACTGGATATATAATCGAACCAAACAATCCTTCTGAAATTGTGAATTCTGTAAAAAGGTTCTTTAGTGAAAGAAACATAACAGATTTTGAATCCAATATAAATAGAAAGTTGGAGGATAACTTGTTTAATAAATTCCCTGAGCTTGTTGTTAAAATAATGGAGGACATGAAATGATTTTGAAACATGATTGTAGGTATTTCTCGGGCGACAGGCCTTGCAAATTTCACAAAGAAGAAGGAGTTGTTTGCAGTGATTGCTCACATTATTCTCCCAAAGGGAAAATGATACTTGTTATTAAACTCGATGCCTTAGGAGATGTGCTCAGAACCACCTCAATTCTGCATTCGCTAAAAGAAGCTCATTCGGATTCTTATGTATCATGGTTAACAAAAGCTAATGCAGTTGATATATTTAAGAACAATACGCTTGTTGATGAAGTATTAGTGTATGAAAACACACATGTTACATCCGTTCTTTCGATTGTTGAATATGACATTTTAATAAATCTTGATCCATCACCTGTTTCTTCCTCTCTCGCATCATTTGCTAATGCAAAAACTAAATTAGGGTTCGGCATTGACCTTAAAGGTAACGTTTACCCTTTCAATAAGGAAGCAGAGGAGTGGTTCGAAATGGGTGCTTTCGATAATCTGAAATCTAAAAACACCAAAACATATCAGCAAATAATTCACGAAATATGTTCTCTTCCTTATAATAAAGGTCCTATAATATTTAATCTCACCGAAGAAGAGTCTCTTTTCGCAAAAGAATTTTACAATAAAAATTCTTTGTCAAAGTTTAAGAAAATCATTGGTATAAACGCGGGTGCAAGTAACCGCTGGGAGTTTAAGAAATGGCGTCTTGAGGGGTATGCCGAACTAATGAAAACTCTCAACCGGAAATACAATTGTGCTTTCCTTCTCTTTGGCAGCAAGAATGAGAAAGGAATAAATGATTATTTAACGAAAGAATGCAAAAATGTTTTTGACACAGGAAGTAATAATACTCTTCGTGAATTTGCATCATACATAGATCTTTGTGATGTTCTTATTACAGGTGACACGCTTGCCCTTCATGTTGCGACTGCTCTTAAGGTTCCTACAGTGTGTATTTTCGGTCCTACTTCAAATGCTGAAATAGAAGACTATGGACTTGTCAGAAAGGTTTTTCCGGATATAGATTGTCTTGTGTGTTACAAAAATAAGTGTGATTTTAAACCCAACTGCATGGAATTAGTTACAACAGATATGGTTTTAAATGAAACAATAAATATTTTAGAAAATAAATAATTTAATATATTGAAATACGATCCGGTTAAAAAAGTTTTTGGCAATATTGTTTCAAGAAATGTTTTTTTGAGGAGAGTCTTCTATAGGCTTCTCGACCTCATGTTCCTGCGTTCATGGCATGTTAGAAAGACAATAAAGCAGTTGTATAATTCGGATGACTCAATTAACATTTTCGATGCAGGTATGGGCTTTGGCCAGTATTCGTACTTCCTGGCAAAATATTTAAGAGGCTCTAAAATACTGGGTGTTGACGTAAAAGATGAACAGGTTGAAGACTGTAATTACTTCTTCGGTAAGCGCGGCTTTAAAAATGTGAGATTTGAAGTAGCCGATTTGACGGCAATAACCTATCAGAACGAATATGACTTCATTCTGAATGTTGATGTGATGGAACACATAGTCGAAGATGAACTTGTGCTTAAAAACTTTTCCAATGCGCTTAAATCCGGCGGAAGGCTTTTAATAAACACTCCCTCGGACCTCGGTGGTAGCGATGCTCACGATGAACATGATGAGAGCTTTATAGAAGAACATGCACGTAACGGATATTCAAAGGAAGATATAACCGCCAAACTCGAAAGAGCAGGTTTGAAAGTTACTAATTTCAAATATACATATGGTAAATACGGTACTATCTCCTGGAGATTCGGAATTAAGTATCCTATACTTATCGCAGGTGTATCTAAAATCTTAATTCTTTTACTTCCGTTATACTATCTGTTTACCTTATGGTTTGTGCTGATATTTATGTGGCTTGACACTAAAACCGATAACGAGGCTGGAACCGGTATTGTAGTAGTAGCACAAAAGTAGTTTATTCTTAAATCGCATTGAAAAATGTTAGTATAATTATTGCATTCTTTTTAAAAAGGTATACCTTTGTTCTGGCAATAATTTTATTTATGTTTTCATCGTCTCTAAAATCTCAAACTCTTGTTGGTTCAATAACTCTTGAAGGAAATTATTTCTTCAACGACAACGAAATCAAGAATTCAATGGTCCTCAAGACTGATAAACCCTTCCTTCAGGACCAGTTCAACTCAGACCTTAAATCCATTCGTGCCAAATACCGTGATTATGGATTTCTGTTCGCCCGTATTGTTAATCCTAAATTCGTGTATAACAGCGATTCTTTGTATGTTGATATTTCAATAACTATTGATGAAGGTAAGCAGGTAAAACTGGGTGAAATCATCATAACAGGAAATAATGTTTTTTCCGTTGAACAGATAAAAAGCAGCTTTGATTCAAAAGTCGGCGAAGTACTTGATCAAAACACACTCAATAGCGACATAAAATACCTTCTCGATGAATACGAGAAAAAGGGAAGCCTCTTTACGAAAATATACATTGATGAGATTTCTGTATATGATGAAAACACTGACCCTAAAATCCGTCTTAAGATTTCTGTAAAAGAAGAATCAAGTGTTATGATTTCCAACGTACGAATCAAAGGAAATTCAGACACAAAAGATGATGTTATCCTTCGGGAATTAAAGATTGAAAAGGGCAAATCTGTTACGCGTGAAGATTTGAATAATATGAAATTCCGGCTTGAGCGTCTCAATATCTTCGAAACTGTTGATCAGCCGATGATTTATACCCTTACCAACAAGAAAGAATCTGGGTTACTTATTAACGTTAAAGAAGGAAATACAAATACATTCGATGGTATTATCGGGTATGTACCTCCCGCCAATGAAACGGAAAGCGGTTACTTTACAGGATTAATAAACCTGTCGTTCCGAAACCTTTTCGGCACAGCAAGAAGACTGGATGCACGCTGGCAGCAGGAAACAAAATCTATACAGGAGCTTGAACTTAAATACGGAGAGCCGTATTTTCTTGACTTGCCCCTGAATCTAAGTGCAGGATTTTTACAACGGCTTCAGGATACAAGTTACACAAGGAGAAAGTTTGACGCAAAAGGAGATATTCTTTTGACAGATAAGTTTACATTCGGATTTACAGCGGGTATTGACAGGGTTATTCCGCCGGAAGATTCTTTAGCAATGTTTATTGTTGCAGACTCAAGAATTCTTTATGCGGGTACAGAGATTCGGTATGACAGCCGCGATAATGTCTTTATTCCAAATAGCGGATTCTTGTACAGAGCCTTGTTTACATACGGCGATAAGAAAATCTATAACAGAAGCAGTTCGATAAATTCTGCTGACCAGTCTTTTTCTCTGCAGAGATATTCAATGGATGTTGATGTGTTCTTTTCATTCTTCAGGCGTCAATCCCTGCTTATCAGGTTTTTCGCAGGTCAGATAGACTCGGATAAGCTGGAGGACGCAGATTTTTACAAGGTTGGAGGTATTAAAAATATCCGTGGCTACCGCGAAGAACAGTTTAGAGCATCCCGCTTTACGTACGGCTCTATTGAACTGCGATATGCGTTTTCCAGAAAAAGTTTTGCTTCTGTGTTTGTTGACCCGGGTTATTATTATAGACCTGAAGACCCTTTAAACAACATTCCTAAACAGGAAGGCTTCCTTTTTGGTTATGGGCTTGGGATTAGGATTGAGACAGCCATAGGACTTATCGGTGTTAATTATGCAATCGCAAAGGAAGATAGTATCCTCGACGGAAAAATACACTTTGGGTTAATAAATGAATTTTAAATTACATGCCGGATTTTCCCGGCATGTAATTCCTATAATTATTTTTTAGGTTGCTCTATTTTAGGTGAAGGTGTTATCTGGTCATTATTTTGAGGCGGTATTGAAGCATTTACTTTTGCCATACCCTCTTTTTGAAACTCCATAGCAATCTCTGACATTGCTTTGTCAATCTTATCTGTAAGTTCTTTTATCTCGGGCTCTGCCATGTATTTGTTTACTAATGCTCCGGCTTCCTCCCTGTCCTTTAATCCGACGGACTGACAGATTTCCATATCTTTCGATTCAACTAATCCTATTACTAGCTCATTAAATTTATTCTCATCAAATAATTTTTCACCATTAGGTGAAGTAACGATACTTTGATCAATAAAACCCATTCCTGCCTTTTTGTATTCATCTGACCTTACATATTTTTCAATCTTCTCTAAATAATTAATCACTTTTCCCTTTTCACCGCCGCAGGAAGACAAACCCATTGTTAATACCAAAACTAAAAATACGAACCCAAACCTTGAGATTTTCATTATTAAATGTTTATATTTCTAAAAGTCTGAAAAATTATGGAAGTTGCTTGTAAATTTCAAGTGTAATAAACTGCGATTTGTGTGTTCTAAAACACCTAACTTGCTAAATCAAGTAACCAAAAGTAAAGATTCCAGTCTGTATTTTCCTTCGTTAGGAAACATTAATTCTGTGCTGTTTTTAAGCATTCAAAGAAGGGCATTTGTTTTTTATAACTTGTCTCTAATTTGTCTTTAATTAGTCTTAGATATATCCCTCGGTTTATCATAATTACCAGCCCTTAAAAACAGCCCAGAATCGCAATATTTGCATTTTTCTTGTATTTCTTCGCATTGTTAATGGATTTTGATTTGTTTATATTTTATGTTATTTCTTTAAATACTGAAAATTATTAAATATTAGAAAGGATTCACAATAATGGCATTAAAAATTGGAGATATTGCCCCGGATTTTAAGTTATTCTCGAAAAATACAACAGGCGAACCAAAAGAATTTTCTCTTGCCGATTACAAAGGTAAAAAAGTTGTTATTTTGTTCTACCCTTTGTCATATACAGGTGTTTGTACAACAGAAATGTGCACAGTATCTGAAGGATTTGATAAGTACTCAGCAATGGACACAATTGTTTTAGGTATCAGTGTAGATTCAATCTTCACTCAGGAAGCATGGGCAAAAGCTAATGGAATTACCATTCCTCTATTAAGTGATTTTAATTCAACTGTTTCGTCAGCATACGGTACAAAATATGATGACGGTGGATTCGTTCTTGGAATGAACGGAGTCTCAAAGCGTGCAGCATTTGTGGTTGATTCAGAAGGAAAGATTGCATACACAGAAGTACTTGAAAGTGCGGGCGATCTTCCTAATTTTGAAGCTATAATGGAATGTCTTAAGGGTTTAAAATAAATTTTAATATAGCATAATCTGAGGGGGAAATAAATCATATCTCGGTTATATTAGTTGATGAAAATATACAGACATTTAGATAAAAGTAATTACGACAAGAAAAGTATTGTAACAGTAGGAACGTTTGACGGTGTCCACAGAGGCCACAGAGTTGTTATAGATAAACTTCAGGAATTAAAGAATAAGTTCGGTGGCAGAACGGTTATTGTCACGTTTGACCCTCATCCACGCTTAGTTCTCAGGAACCGTGCCAATGAGATAAAGCTGTTGTCAACAACTCATGAAAGACTTGAAGTATTTGAACAGCTTGGAGTAGATGTAGTATATGTACTGAAGTTTACAACCGAATTCTCTGAACATAGTGCAGAAGATTTCTTGAAAATGTATCTTGTTGAGGGCATCGGACTCGAGCACCTAGTGCTTGGTTTCGACCATTCCTTCGGTAAGAACAGGGAAGGCAACTATGAATCATTGGAGAAGCTGACTGGCAAGTATAACTTTGATTTATATAAAGTTGAAGAGCTTAAAGGTGAATCAAGAATTAACAGTACTACTATCAGAAATCTTTTATCGGAAGGTAATCTTTCCAAAGCAAAAGAAATACTCGGAGCTGATTATACATTCGAAGGAAAGATAGTAACGGGGGACAGACGAGGCAGCACAATAGGGTTCCCTACAGCAAACGTTCATTTATCAGATGAACATAAACTTCTGCCAAAGAACGGGGTTTACTTTGTTAAGGTTGTTCTTGAACAGGGAGAGTTTTACGGAATGATGAACATCGGGTACAGACCCACTGTCTCATCTGGAAAGGATATCTATATAGAGGTAAACATCTTTGATTTTGAAAAAGATATCTACGGACAGAAAATAAAGGTAGTGCTTAAGGATTATATAAGGGACGAGAAAAAGTTTAATTCTCTGGATGACCTTGTCAAACAGTTAAACAAAGATAAAGAAGATTGTAAAAAACATTTAATTAATAATTTAATTCATTAAAATGGGATTAACAAAAGAAGACAAACAAGCAATTGTATCAAAATTCGGTAAAGCCGAAAAAGATTCAGGAAGACCTGAAGTTCAGGTTGCAATTCTTACAAGAAGAATCAACGAACTATCAGCAGAGCACTTCTCAAAACACAAGAAAGACAATCATTCAAAGACCGGTCTTTTAAAGATGGTTGGTAAAAGAAGAAGACTTCTGAAATACCTTGAGAAAAAAGACATTACGCGTTACAGACAGATTGTAAAAGATTTAGAATTAAGAAAGTAAACTTAAAAAAGAAAGACAGAGATGGTTTTTAGAAAAGATATAGAGATTGGCGGAAGGAAACTTACGCTTGAAACAGGTAAATTGGCAAAACAGGCAAACGGGGCAGTATTAGTATCTTATGATGATAACATTGTATTATGTACTGTTGTTGCTAGAGAAGAACCCAACGAGGGACAGGACTTTTTTCCATTATCAGTTGACTTCAGGGAGAAAACTGCTGCCGCAGGTAAGATTCCTGGTGGATTCTTCAGAAGAGAAGGAAGACCTTCAGAAAAAGAGATCTTATCCTCACGTCTTATAGACAGGCCGATCAGGCCTATGTTTGCGGATGGATATTTTTGTGAAACACAAATTCATGTTACAGTATATTCATCGGATGGTGAGTTTGATTGTGATGTTATTGGAGCAGTTGGTGCTTCTGCAGCATTGCTCATATCGGATATACCTTTTAATAATCCGGTATCAGAGGTAAGGGTTACTAAAGTAAACGGCGAGTTTATTGTTAATCCTACCTTCAGTCAGCTTGAAGCGGGTGATTATGATGTAACTGTTGCAGGGACTGAATCTTCTATCGTTATGGTGGAAGGTGAAGCAAAGGAAGTATCAGAAGAAGAGCTTCTTGCAGCGGTGGAATTTGCTCATAAACATATTGTTGAGCTCTGCAAGTTCCAGAAAGAGTTTGCAGCAGAAGCGGGCAAACCAAAAAGGTCTGTTGTTGTACCAGAAGAAAACACAGAAATGATAAATGATGTTAAGGCTCTGTACGAAGAGAGCATTAAACAACTTGACAGAACGATTCTTTCTAAAGAAGAAAGACATAATAAGTCAAAAGAACTTTCCGGGCTTGTTCTTACATCACTTGCAGAAAAATATCCTGACTCTGAGAAGAAACTTCATGAGGTTATGCATGATATACAACAGGAAGATATGAGAAAAATGATAGTTGATGAGTCGATAAGACTCGACGGACGTACTGCTACGGATATACGATCTATAACATGCGAAGTAGGTGTTCTTCCAAGAACCCACGCCTCGGCTCTTTTTACACGTGGCGAGACGCAGAGTTTAACGACTGTTACGCTTGGAACAAAACGCGACGAACAGATTGTTGAAGGACTTATTAAAGATGAAGAAAACAAAAGAGTAATTCTACATTATAACTTCCCGTCATTCAGCACTGGTGAAGTTGGCGGACGTCCAGGACCCGGCAGAAGAGAAATCGGACACGGAAACCTTGCAGAGCGTGCGTTAAAGAAAATGATGCCAACTGAAACTGAATTTCCTTACACAATTAGGATTGTGTCGGACATTCTTGAATCGAATGGTTCTTCATCAATGGCAACAGTTTGCGCAGGCTCGCTTGCATTAATGGATGGCGGCGTGAGATTAAAAAGAGCTGTTGCAGGTATTGCAATGGGTCTTATTAAAGAAGAAGATAAAGTTGTTGTACTCAGCGACATTCTTGGTTCTGAAGATCACTTTGGCGATATGGACTTTAAGGTTGCAGGAACCAGTGAAGGAATAACAGCTATTCAGATGGATATTAAGATTCAGGGGATTTCATTTGAGATTATGAAAACAGCTTTAACACAAGCGAAGACAGGCAGAATGCATATTCTCGGTATTATGAATAATACTCTTGCTGAAGGCAGAGAAAGTATTTCAAGATATGCTCCGCAGTTATTCACGATTGAAGTTCCTACGGATATGATTGGACTCGTTATAGGACCAGGCGGCAAAACTATCAGGCACATTATCGCTGAAAGTAATGCTCAAATAGATATCAACGACGAGGGTAAGGTAACCGTAGCTGCAGTAAACAAGGTTGATGCTGATGTTGCAATCAATATGATTAAAGCTCTTACGGCAACACCGGAAATAGGTGCAATCTATGACGGTACAGTCAAAGGCATCAAAGAATTTGGTGCATTTGTTGAAATCATGCCCGGTAAAGAAGGACTGCTTCATATCTCAGAAATTGATGTTAAGCGTGTTGAAAAAGTAACGGATGTGTTGAAAATGGGAGATAAGATTCAGGTCAAGCTTCTTGGTATTGATGATAGTGGAAAGCTGAAACTCAGCAGGCGCGCATTACTAAGAAAAGAAGGTGACACGGATGAAAAGGATGAGCATAAAAGAAGAGAAGGACATTCGAGACCACCACACAGGAAACCAAGAGAGAATAGATAATCATTCAAAGCCGGTTTAAGCCGGCTTTTTTATTACATGGATTTTGGAACTTCGTTTTGTTTTGAATATGTAAATAATTAAACATAACTTTAATAAACTTTACATTATGAAAAATTTATTATACGGATTAATAATGCTGACTGTAATTGCGTCCTGCACAAACTCACAGGATGTCAGCACGAATGAATGGTCAGCAATTCAGTATTTTTATAATTCGGGACCATTACCTCCTCCATATCATTACAGCTTTGATATAAACATAAACAATAATGGAGAGTCCTCATTAAACTACCGACTCGGTTATGACGAGCAAAAACCGCCAATCAACTATACTTTTAATATTACGAAAGAAAACCTAAAACTTCTTTCAGGGAAAATAAAAGCTTCTGAGCTTGCTTCAGGAAAAATAGAAGCAGTTCCTGAAAACCAGCATCCTGTCGGCGGCTCCCTTGAAAGAGTAAGACTTGTAATTACAAAAGCAGAACCTGATTTAGATCAGCCTCCGAAAGCTTTTGAGTCACCATATTTCCCGACTGAGAAGTATAAGAAAAATCTAGAGGAATTGTATTCATTTATTAATAAACTTGTACCCGATAGTGTCTGGTCGGATGTAAAGGCAAAGAAATCTGAATATGAGTCCAAGAACAAGAACTAAAATTGGGTATATTAATTAATTTTTGTAATAAAAACCCCCCTACAATAAGGGGGATTTCATAATTTTTTGTTTTGAAGTTTAATGTTTATGTATGTCTTTATGCATTATTCTTTTCTTCTCGACTATTTTTCCTTTTCCGTAAAGTTCTGAAATTGTTTTGTGCATATCTCTGTCGTTTTCTGCTCTTAATTGACTTATAGAATAATCAATGACGCTTGAAGGGAATATTTCTTCACGTTCGTAAAGGTCTCTTTTCTTTTCGAGTAAATCAGCGGAGTCTGCGCATGTTGCCGGAAGGCTTGGGAAGTCTGTATCGATATTTTCTTCTTTGGTTTTTCCCTTAAAATAAAGTTTTTCAGTTAGTTTCAGAGACTCTTCCGAATTTGTAAATCCATATTCAGCTGCCATGGCAATACCCGCCAAGGTTTGATGAACATTAGCGCTTCCATCGGGAACTCGCAGCTCAATAGTCTGCATGCTATCAATCTTCATAGGCACGCTTTTTTCACCAGGGTTTACGACTTCAGCAAGGTTGCTTGTCTTCGACCAACCGAGAGGTACTCTTACCATAGCTTTTCTGTTTGCGTCGCTCCAGAAGAATTGGGTAGGTGCTTCCATGTTTGGAACAAGTCTTAGATATGAAGAGGGAACGGTGTTACCGAAGGCGGTTAATGAATCAGCAAAGTGCAATAAACCTCCGATTAATTTTTTTGTATGAATAGTCAGATCGCCTTTATCATCGACCATCACACTTTTTCCGTCTTTAATTAATTTAAGATGGAAATGCATTCCGCTGCCTGCATAACCTTCTTCAATTTTAGGAGTGAAAGTAGCAAGGATTCCGTTTTGATAAGCAATATTTCTTATAAGCCATTTTGCAATAACGATATCGTCGGCGGCTTCTTCTATTGGTGTTGAGAGGAATTCAATTTCAAGCTGTTCTGCCATTTTGCCGTCTATTTCAGGATTTGCACTTACAATCTTTTCAATAAAACCAACTTCGCTATGAGCATATTTTACCTGACCTGCAATCTGAGTAATCATTCTCAACATGTCTGATAATATTTTTCCCGACTTCAGGTACGGACCTGAGGCATGGTAGCCCTGCTGTTTTGGTGGGAAGTACATATTGTTTTGAGGATTAAACAGAAGATAGAATTCAAGTTCTCCAAGTGCATGAAGTTCAATACCTGTATTTTTCTTAAATAAATTCGCTGCCTTGTGCAAAATATTGTCGGGTGTGAATGGTGCAAGCTCTCCATCGGCGGTCACATAACGGCAGACAAAATCAAGGCTTGTACCATTAAAAGGATTTAGAAACGCCGTCTTGTAAACAGGAACAACATACAAATCGGATAACCCCGGGTCTATGAGACCTTTAAATAATGAAGAGCCATCAACTCTTTCGCCTTCAGTTAAAACAATTTCAGCGTTCTTTCTTGCCGGCAGTGGAATTCTTAGTTCTTTTAGTTTGCCGTCTAAAGCTGTGTAATGAAACCTTATTGCTTCGATTTGCTTTTCTTCGATAACTCTCAATAAGTCTTCGCGTGTAAAATCTTCTTTCGGTTTATCTAAAAACTTACTTAATGGACTTGTTAAGGCATATTTTATCATAATGCTTTGGATTTATAAGTTTAAATAAATGAGAACTATAAAAATACTCTTTTATAATTTCATTTTCTATGCGAAATTTCAGAACTATGAGATAGTATTAGTTTGAAATAAAGGGCACTACTTAAGGAAAACAAGTTTTCTTGCCTGAGTGAAATCGCCGGCTTTAAGAACGTAGAAATAAACTCCGCTTGAAAAGCTCGATGCGTTAAAGCTGATTTCATGTGTACCTGCGGGTTTATTCTCGTTTACCAATGTCAGCATATGCCTTCCTGTTAAATCATAAATATTTATTGATACAAAGGAGTTTTTTGGAAGTCTATAACCAATAGTTGTTGCAGGATTAAACGGGTTCGGATAATTCTGTTCCAGTGAGAAACTTCCGGGAATTATATTCTGCGAATTATCCGGTGGAATCACATCTGACAATGAATATCTGAAAGTTCTCCACTGCTGTGCATTTACCGGTGCAAAAGGCAGAGTCGTCGAATTTGCCGATGCAAGCTGATACCCGCCTTTTCTGAATATGTTTGTGAATGTATTTCCGCCGTCAACAGAAATATTTACTTCAAGGGTGTCAGAGAATGTTGAAAGATAAACAGCATAAGCCCAGTCAAAAGTCAGCGTGTCATAGGTGGAAACACTGTCAAAAATCACGCTGAAGAGAGTGTCTTTTTCTCCGATGTTTGCATAGTCAAAGAATGGCATTTTCACGGAGCTGAACCCTCCGAGCGTTACACCGTTAACCCCTGTGATCTTCTCGTAAGTTAGGAAGCCATCGATGTTATTTATTCTCCATCCTTTTGGAAGGAACAGACCTTCGAAGTTTTCATAATTAAAGTATGAGACAGTATCATCAAGCGCGAGTGAATATGAGAGCGTAGAAAGTTTTCTGACGGGTTTATACTTGTACTCAAAATCAGGTTTTGCGGTTTTGGGCATTGGTATATTGACATTTTGAATGTTAACAATCATAGTATCGCTTTTGGCAGAGTTGTAAACGGTTCTATCAACATCGCTTTGGATAAATGCAACAGTATAGATTGATGTATCCTTCCATAATGTATCTATGTGAAATCTGATAACAAACTGCTGGCTGCCTGTATTTCCTGTGAGGGGATAGCCGTTTGCATCAGGATACATTCTTCTGCATACGTCATAAAACACACTGTCACCGCTTGCACCTATGGAATTCGGATACAGAACTTGTCTTTCAACTGCTGCAACTCTTAACTTTAAATTATTATTCAGTAAAGGATATAAAAAATTTACGTTGACTACGGATTCTATTGTGTCAGGTGCAACCTGTGTGCTCGTAACGGATAATTCTATAGGAGATCCTTCCTCAATGCCGCGTTCATAAGGAATAAAGAGATTTGAATCGACATAATATGGTAATAAAATTCTATCTCTACCATTAATAATAGATACAGGCACGGAGTTTGAAAAATAATAAGCTCTTCGTTCTTCGACCATAACCGTATCAAAGAGATACATAGAATCTATTCCGGGAGGCGGAAATCCAACGTGATATTTAATTGAGGATATTTTATTGAAATTATTATTTATAAAAGTGTCGAGAAATAAATTATTTGTGCCGCAAGAAGGTGAAGTTGATGAGGTAAACTCTTCGAGAAGGGCGTTTCTTGAAGCACCTGTCAGGAAAAGAGATGTCTGGCGGGCAGTATCGTTCATCTCTGTTGAATCTGCGGTGCTTGACAAGTATGTTGTAAGCGTAATTCTCTGATTTGCCGGAATTGTAACAACAGGAAACTCAGCATAACTAATCTCACCCGAAGCCAGTGGAGGAATCGTAACGGAATCCATATAACCGATCTCGGATATTCGCAGAAACACCTTAGTGCTTTCAGAGCCGTTATATAAACCTATGTTTGTGATAGTAATTTCAGGCGAAACATCGTAAGTATTTGTCCCAGGCAGAAAAGTGGTATCCCTTTGAATGTTATTGAATGAAGTTACAGCTAGGTCGAAATTGACCCTGTTTCCCATAACCACATTATCGATGTAAAGATTATTGCCAAAGCCGTTGTAAGTAACGAATTGCAGCATAACACCTTTTCTCGCCTGAAGGGACAGGTTGTAAGGAAACAAAAATGACGCTGCCATAAAAAACAATAACAAGATGAAATATTTTAATCTTAATCGGTTCAAGTTAATTCATTTTTGTTTGCTTGAAATAAAACCGGTAAAAGAAATATTCTATTGCAGTTAGCACTATTAAAGACACAGAATCTTTTGGAAGAATCCTACCGTAGCCGTTTCCGTAGAGCTGTATAAAACCTGTAATTTTTAGGAAAAACATTGATACTTTACTTGTAGGCAGCAGGATTTCATAGCCTTCACTTGAAATAAGGAAGCCAACAACTAGGTCTGATATAGTCCAACCGACTGTAAAGAGAATCACGATAAAAAATAAATTCAAAAATGCCTGAACCAATCCATCCATCTGGTAGGATTTCGCAAAAGCCCAAACTGCAAAAATTGCATGTGCAAAGAAAATCAATACAGGTATCAAATTCTTATTTCCATAAGTTGTTAAAAAGCATTTTTTGAGAAAAACATTTCTTTTAGAGTCTTCAAAATAATCTTAATATCAAAAACTAAAGACCAATTTTCAATATAATAAATATCGTATTCAATTCTGGTCTGCATTGGAGATTCAGACCCCCTTAAACCGTTGACCTGAGCCCATCCTGTAATTCCGCATTTTACTCGATGTCTTTCAAGGTATTTGTTAACGGTTTCCTTCATGATATTTATAAAATATTCTCTTTCCGGCCTGGGACCTACTATACTCATATCACCGCGAAGAACATTTAAAAACTGAGGCAATTCATCGAGGGAGAATTTTCTTAAAAATGTCCCGATGGATGTATGCCTGATATCGTGTTTGGATGCAAATTTTGGTGTTCCGTCTGCTTCAGCATCAATTTTCATGGACCTGAACTTAAGCATGTTAAACTTGCTTCCGTCAATGCTTACTCTTTCTTGTTTATAAAACACTGGTCCTTTAGATGTCAGTTTTATGAGTAACGCAATAATCAATAAAATAGGAGATATAATAGTAAGGAGAAACATAGATGCAAATACATCAAACAACCTCTTTACTATCCTGTCCCAGGCACTTAACGGAAATGTTTTAATTATCATTAAAGGAATTCCGTGCAGTTCTGTTATCTTTAGCCTGCTTGAAATAAGCTCCATGAAATCGGGAACGAGCATGAACTCAACGTTTATACCTTCACAGTTTTTAATGATTGTGTATAAATAATTGTTTTGCTCGTGCGGCAAGCAGAATAAAAGATTCTGGATCTTATTTTCCCTTATCATTCTGGGGATGCTTTCAATATTACCAAGATAAGTTTTACCCTTAGCAAATTCAGATTCGATTTCGTCATTTGCAAAGAAACCCGTCATCCTGAATCCTGTAAACTTGTCCTTTGATAATGTTTTGTATATTCCGTCTGCAATTTCAGACATTCCTACAATCGCTACATTTCTCAAACCTATGTTCTTGTTGTAAAAAGTTTTTTCAACTTTAAGCATTATGTATCTGCCAATGGTAATGTACAAAACACCGAATGTCCATATCAGCGCAAAAACAAGACGCGAATACGATTCATCCCTGAAAAAGAAGGTTATACCGATAGACAACAGAATGCTTACAGATACGCATTTTACAATGTGTACAAATTCATCTCCTATAAACACAGCCCTCCTGAGCTTGTACATCTTGAAGTTTTGCATTGTAAGTAACCAGACAGGCAAAGTTAACAATGCAAAATACACGTACATTGAAAGTTGAGGAAAACCTTTTTCAACGGAGAATATATTCGTGAAAGTCGTGTAAAACCTCACATAGTACGCGGACAAAAACGCACCCAATATGGCTGCTATATCTAAAATTACTGTCATTACCGGGACTGTTATATCTATTTTTGAAAGTTTTTGACTCAATTATAAATTTAATTTATCTACAAAAATATAGCTTTAATCCTTAATACTAAATGTAAATTAGAATAATAAATTTGCTTGGTTCTCAGGCAATATTCATCAAATACATAGCATCTTTGTACGTGGTAAGCAGCATTTTCTTAATGATTTTGTGTTCATCCATTCTTAGCTGAGGGTCTTTCTCAATTATTCCAAATGCGATTTTTCTTGCGGAATCGAGTATATCCCTGTCCTTGTTCAAATCCGTTAAAACAAAATTCAGAACTCCTGACTGCCTTGTTCCGAAAAATTCTCCCGGTCCTCTGATTTCCATATCGACTTCCGAAATCTTGAAGCCGTCTGTTGTCTCGCACATTGTTTTAAGGCGTCTTTTTGAAACTTCGTCAAGATGTTTCGCGATTAAAATGCAGTATGACTGTTCCGTGCCTCTTCCGACTCTGCCTCTCAGTTGATGAAGCTGTGAAAGCCCGTATCTCTGTGCATCTTCGATTATCATGATTGTCGCATTCGGTATATCCAGTCCTACTTCTATGACTGTAGTTGCTACAAGGACTTTTATCTTTTGAGCTTTAAAGTCGTTCATTGTTTCTTCAATCTCATACCAGAACTTTCTGCCGTGCACCATGCCAACATTGTATTCATTGAACACCTCGTTTTTCAGAATCTTATAATTTTCTTCAGCAGATTTAAGGTCAAGTTTTTCTGACTCATCAATTATCGGGTAAATAATAAAAGCCTGCCTTCCTTCGTTAATCTTTTCCTTTACAAAATCCCAAATTTCAAATTTGTTTTCTTCTTTTCTGAGGTAAGTTTTTATAGGAATCCTGTTTTTGGGTAGTTCATCTATTATTGATACATCAAGGTCGCCGTAGTAAGTCAGGGAGAGGGTTCTGGGAATTGGAGTTGCCGTCATAACGAGTACATCGGGATTCAAGCCCTTATCTTTAAGTTTTGCTCTTTGCATTACTCCGAACTTATGCTGTTCATCAATAATTACAAAACCAAGACTTTTAAACTCGACCGCATCCTGTATTAGTGCATGAGTACCGATTATTATGTGCGATTTTCCAAGACGAATATCCTGCAATATTTCTTCTCTTAATCTTTTCTTTTGACCTCCAACCAATAACGATACTTTGTATTCTGTACCTGCTGCTTTGTTAAACTCATTTATAAAATTTGAAATCGTATAATAGTGCTGCTCAGCAAGAATTTCAGTAGGACACATAAGAGCTGACTGGTATCCGCTTTCAACGGCTATAAGCATGCCGAATATTGAAACAATGGTTTTACCGCTGCCTACATCGCCCTGCAGAAGCCTGTTCATGATATTCTTTGACTTCATATCGGAGTAGATTTCGTATATCACCCTCTTCTGTGCATTTGTAAGTTCGAACTTCAGTGCTTTAGTGAAATTTTCGGTAAGAACCCTAATGTCAGTAGCAAACATAATTCCCTTGATCTCATTCTGCAGACTCTTTTTCTTTAATGCCATCAGAAGCTGAACATAGAACAACTCCTCGAATGAAAGCCTTCGTCTTGCTGTTTCAATGTCTTCAAAATAATTTGGGAAGTTTATTCTCAGTATAGCATTCTTTCTTGCGATGAAATCGTATTGCTTAATTACATCTATAGGGATAGATTCCTCAACAAATTGCGGATTCTGTTTTATCAGTGCCCTGAAAGCATTGAAAACAATCTTTGATAAGGTAAGCGGTTTAATCCACGAAGCTTTTAATACACCCGATAATTCGTAGATAGGAATAATATGGAATTTCAGAAAACCTGAATCAGTTTCGTCAGAAGTATTTACTTTTAAATGGTCTTTGTAATCAAGGCGGAGATTAAACTTCTTAAACGCTTCTGCAACTTTACCGTAGAATAAATATTCTTCGTTCAGCCTAAATTGCTTTGCCCTGAACTCACTCGCTCCGAAAATCGGTATCTCAACCGACCCCGTTTCATCTTCAAGAAGTATAGTGGTCGGATGATTCGCCCGAGCTGCTCTTTCAACCCATTTGACTTTACCGAGAACAAGTACTGTTTCACCGAACTTTTTCCTTGCCTCTTCGACAGTTGCTCTGTAAACATAAGTTCTGGGAATGAACTGCAAGAAATTTTCCAACTTGTTTATGCCGATTTTTGCGAAGGCTTCCGCCCTCTTATCTCCTACTCCTTTTAAGTACTTTATATCCATTGCACAAAGTTACGCAATTTAAAAAAGATATTAAGTGAATAAATTCGATGGCGGTTAATATAAACAAAGCTATGAATTCTTTTTGCTTAAAATTATTTTGTGAATTAAAATGTTATAATGATTATCTTGTACAAACTTAAATAAAACATTATGCCATTTTACCATAAACTTGGAAAGATACCGCAGAAGCGGCACACACAATTCAGGCAGCCTGACGGCACTTTATACAAAGAGGAACTTTTCTCAACGATTGGTTTTGACAGTATTTTTTCGAATGCATACCACATCTATTCGCCAGCGAAAATAGACTCGATTGATTCTGAAGTTGTTGACCTTTCGCCAAAAGAATGGACAGATGCGGGTTTGCGCCCATATCATTTTAAAACTAAAGATACTCCGTTTAAGTCGGACTTTGTTTTCGGAAGAAACCCGATAATGTTTAACGGCGATGTGATAATGAGCACTTGCCGTCCTGAAAAGCAAACAGATTACTTTTATAAAAATGCATCGTGCGATGAGCTTATATTTGTACATGAGGGCGAAGGATCTCTTGAAACCAATCTTGGTCTATTGAATTTTACAAAAGGCGACTATCTTGTGATTCCAAGAAGCATAATATTCAGGCTTGTGCACAAGTCACCGCTGCGTCTGCTGATATTTGAGGCGGCAGGACCAATCACAACACCGAAAAGGTATCGCAACGAGTTTGGACAGCTGCTCGAGCATTCGCCATATTGTGAGCGCGATATACGTGTCCCTCAGGAACTTAAGACATATTCCGGAAAAGGGGATTATGTTGTTAAGATTAAGAAAGAAAACAAAGTTCATTCAGTTCATTATGATTATCATCCTTTTGATGTTATCGGGTATGACGGTTACTATTTCCCGTGGATATTTAATATTGATGATTTCATGCCCATAACAGGAAAGATACATATGCCCCCGCCTATTCACCAGACTTTTGACGGACCGGGTTTTGTAATATGCTCGTTTGTTTCCCGCATGCTTGATTATCATCCTCTTTCCATAACAGTGCCGTATAATCACAGCAACATAGACAGCGATGAAATGCTCTACTATGCAGACGGAAATTTCTTCAGCAGAAAGGGAATAGACTATGCGTCTATCAGCCTGCATCCGGGCGGACTAACCCACGGACCGCATCCCGGAACGGTTGAGGCAGCTCTTGGAAAACTTGAAACTGTAGAATCAGCGGTTATGATGGACACTTTCCGACCGTTAAAGCTGACAGATTATGCTAAGCAGATTAGCGATGCCGGATATTATTTAAGCTGGAAGGAATAGAAATAGTTTTGCTGCGATAGCATAAAAACGATGCTATCGCTTTTAAAATATCAGTATGTTATTTGCTGCTGCCCTGAATTCTTTCTTTGTCATGATGCTGTCACAGCCCGATTGAAACAGCCTTACCCTTAATTCGTTTGTTATGTTAGTTATAACAGAGACTATCTTTGTGTTTTTGTTTGGTACTGATTTTCTTGTGTTTATAATAAAATCAAGATTAGACTCACTATCCGAATCCATGTCGATAATCATCCAGTCCAGATATCCGTCGTTTCTATCCTCCGTAATCGTAATCTGATGATTCAGCTTTGTCAGTGTAAGCGCTGCGATTTTCAGGAATCCTTTAAAATCATTATCCTCAGATATCAGCAAAATCTTTCTTGTCATAAATTAACCGTTGTACTGAATGTAGGTGTTTAATATATCAATCTTTTCTTCTTTAAGCTTAACGTCGATAAGCATCATGTCTTTCATTGAAATTATACCTATCAGGGAATTGTTTTCAACAACAGGCAAATGCCTTATGTTCTGCTGTTTCATAATTTGAAGTGCATACTCGGGCGAATCACTTGCATCAATTACGATTACCTCTTTTGTCATTACTTCATCAACTAATGTTTTCTTCAGGTCGATTTCTTTAACTATGCATCTTCTAAGCAGGTCACGTTCGGAAAATATTCCAAGCAGTCCCGAATCCTTATCAAGTACAGGTACAGCACCGATATTGTGTAAATCCATAAACTTAGTTACTTCATACACGCTCATTCCTGATTTTACAAATAACAGCCTTATGTCTGTTAAACATTCTTTAAGAGTTTTCATGTCTTGTTCCTTTCTTTATACCATTAAAATAATTAATTGAGTCAATTATTGCAAGATGCGAATGGAATTTATTTGCGGCAAGCTGATTCAAGAGCCGTGACGCGTGAACTGTGACGCGTGAACTGTGACTCGTGATTTCTCAGGATTCAAACAAAATGGAACACGGATTCTCACGGATTTTACGGATGCTCGCGGATAGAACGTGATATAAAAAACTTGCACACTGATATTCACTGAAAGAATATGCTTTACACTGATTCAAGAGCCATAATCTGCCCCTGGCAGACAGGCTGCGTGAACTATGATGCGTGACTTGTTTAAGAGCCGTAATCTACCCCTGGCATACAGGCTGCGTGAACTGTGACGCGTGATTTCCCAGGATTCAAACAAAATAGAACACGGATTCACACGGAGTTGACGGATGCTCGCGGATAGAACGTATTATAAAAAACTTGCACACTGATATTCACTGAAAGAATATGATTTACACTGATTCAAGAGCCGTATCTCGTGAACTGTGATGCGTGACTTGTTTAAGAGCCGTGACGCGTGAACTGTGACTCGTGATTACCCAGAATTCAAACAAGATGGTACACGGAGTTGACGGATGTTCGCGGATTTAAGAAAAGGTCCGTGAGGCTGACTTTTATCTTTTTTTAACTTTCGTGTTAACAAGTTTTGACGAATTTGTCAGTAAAAAACGGTGAATTTCACAAGGCTAATTAGAGACCAATTAGAGACTAATTAGACCCTAATTAGGAATTTAGTTTTTTTGACAAATTTGACAGTGAATATATTTCAAAAATGAAGCGGGAAACTGTGTTCAGATATCCCCCTCTATTATATATCACAAAATAATTGAAAATTCGGACAATCGCCGAAATTTTTCAAAAATAATTTCAAAAAAATAAGTGAGGAAAAAACAGTAAATTAGACAATCACATAAAAAATAATGTACATTAAACGTAGAAAAGATTTTTTCATTGGATGTCCGAATTTTCAATTATTTTGTGATATATAATAGGGGGGTATTAGCTGATAGCTGGTAGCAAGAGTAAGAAAAAAGAAAAAATTATGGATGTATAAACAAAAAGGCGGACTTTTGTCCGCCTCCCTGTTTAACTATCGCTTTCTTGCTTTATTACTGTTTACTGCTTACCACTGTTCACTGCTTACTGTTTACAATTCACAGTTTGTTGTTCACTGATTACTGCTCACAGTTCACTGTTTATTTGACGAGCACCATCTTTTTCGTCATGATATAATCAGCACTTGAAGACTTTGTCATTATCCTGTAGAAGTAAGTACCACTTGAAAGGTCTGAAGCATTGAACTGAACAGTGTAATAACCCGCAGTCCTTGATTCATTCACAAGAGTTTTTACTTCTCTGCCTGTGATGTCATAAAGTTTAATGCTTACTTTGGCATCAAGAGGAAGTGAGAAGTCTATCTTCGTGACGGGGTTGAACGGATTCGGATAGTTCTGGCTAAGTTCGAATTTAGTCGGTAATCCTACTTCCACCGCATTTGAAAGAGCAAAATATTCAAAGTTACCGTTGTTGTCAATTTGTTTCAGACGGTAGTTGTATTTTCCGCTATTGAGTTTCTTGTCTTCAAAGGTATAGTTTACAGGTGAATTCGAGTTTCCTTTACCTGCTATATATCCTGCTTTTAGCCATTGATTGCTTCCAAATACGCATCTTTCTATGTCAAAGCCAGCATTATTAATTTCGCTTTCAGTTTTCCAATCAAGCTTGACATCCCTATTGTTTACAGAAGATGTAAATGAAGCAAGCTGAACCGGCAGCGGGAAGTCATTATCTCCGAATGAAAATACAGAGAATGAATTAAGACCGGTAACTGTAATAGTTTTATCAACCTGATTCGGTAATGCAGGGTACTGGAACCAAGTAGCACCATCATACTTTGCCAATCTGAAGTTTGCCTCAGAAGTAATTGTTCCCTGTCTTGAAAGGTTATATTTAAAAGTCAGGTCATACGTATATCCGCTACCCCCTGTTGCAGTTATCTCAATTGTTTCATTTGCAAATTTACTTCCAATAGGAGTATTTGAAGGACTTACTCCCGGTTTGTAAGTAACTGTAATATTATCAGGAAGTGTAGCTTCAAGCAACGAACTCCATGTGATTGATGCAATAATTTCACCGCCATAAATAATAGTTGAAGTTCCGCCGTTAATTATAGTACCTCCGACAGTAACGGGTGCAGCCGGTGAAGTAGGAGTAAATTCATAAGCGCCGATATCGGATGCGCCGCCTTCCAGAGTAGTACTGCGAGGATTGCCAAGGAAATCTGTTGAAACTGAAGCTGAAGGATAAGCTCCTGAATTTATGTTCCAGCAATTAGTATTGTTAACATCAGGCTGCAGATTAGAATCTGAAGTAAATCCAGGGTCAGCTGAGACTGAATTTATGTCCTTGCCGGTAGCTGTTTTCCACCCTGATAAGGTAACTGCGGTAGTTGTAGTAGATAGTTTACCTATTGCGTTAATACCTGAGCCTGTTGAATTTATAAAATAATCATTGTAGTTTATATCCGTAAACTGAGTATTATCAGTTTGCGCATAAATACCGCATGCACCCAAACCTAAAGAAGCTAATCGTCCAAGTTTGTTTACAACAGCATTATTCCTGATATCAGCTACAGAGCCAATGCCGAGACAAATACCAATAGAAACAGCATCAGTTTGATTAAGAGTATTACCGTATAAGCTGATTGAGTTATTAAACAAACTAATTCCGGTTTGAGTTGATGATAAATAAATGCCAAGAGGATTATCACCGACAGCAGAGGTATAACTCCACCCGTCGCCGGTAATATTGTATATAACATTATTCTTAACAAGAATATTCGCATTTAATTGTCCCGTACTCATTCTAATTCCATGAGCACCATATCCATCGAATCCGCTGTAACCAAGAGCATAAATTTTATTCTTTTCAACGGTAGCATTAATAGTACCGGTAGCTAACCAAATACCCTCATCATTTTGAGCATCAGTGCTACTAAAGTTAGCAATTTCATTCCCTGATACTGTAGCGCCGCTGACGCCCTGCATATACAGCCCGATGTATGCCAGTGAGTTTACACCCGAGGAAGTAATCGTATTATCGGACAGTGTAAGATTTGACCCGTTTTGCGGAGATGTACCGCCATTTGCATAAACACCGATGTATGCTTTATTAATACTATTGTTCTGAATCGTGATATTACTAAAATATCCCGGAGAACCAGAAGTAGTACCGTCAGAAACGAATACAGCACTACTTAACTGAGTTCCATTGTTTAAAATACAATTCTTCAGAGTAAGATTTGTTACAGGGGTTGTACCGCTCGACCCAAACCAGACAACACTCGGAGCGGTTGCTGTAGTATTTGTTAAAGTCAGATTTCTTGTGGTTCCTCCTATTGTATTTGACCCGTCAATAATGATATAATTTGAATTAAATACTTTAATAATCGAGTTTGCCGAAGAGGATCCGGAGATTTCAGAATTTATACCAGTGTTCGGTTTAATAGTTACAGTATTTACATCGCTTGTACCTGCAACATTGTGAATTGCAATAGGAAGATCTTCATTATTATACAGAGCATCGGTAAGAAGGAAATTTACCGGACCGCTAACACCGCTTGTATTGAGGTCATTAACAGCCTGAGTTAGTGTTGCGTAATACTGCCCTGCGTCAGGTCCATCGGGAATGTTTAAGAACAATTTACCTATATAAGGAATACCATTTTCAAACGGAACAAAGTATTCTCTTTCAACTTCATTTGATAAAGCTGAACCCATGTCTTTCGAGCCATTATAAAACGGCGGGGTAGTACTAATATCTGCACCCCTGACGTTATTATTATTCCCGACAATGCTTCCCGCATCTGATTTCGAGGAAACAGAAACAGGCTCTCTAACTGTTCGTTTTTCAAATGTAATATTTTTTCCTGTTACTTTATTGAACAAGGAAAGACCAATCAAGTAGTTTCCGCTGAGTGCTGAAGTACTTGTTATATGGTATGAATCGACGAGTCCCGTAATCGGAAAGTCCGTTGATTCCAAGGCAATCTTTGTAGGCGGAGCAACAAGAGTACCTTTTTTGTAAGAAATATTAGGAATTACATCCTGAAAAATAAAGAAGTACTCAATAACATCACCGACAGCTACACCGCTTCCAGTGTTTAACAACGTATAATCAAGAGTAAAGCTAAACGGTGAAGTACCGCCTGTTCCGTCAGCTTCGACAAATTTCCATCCGTCAGTTGTACTTGTGTTATCTTCAAAGGTATTTGCGTCAGTATTGCGTTTGAAATAGCATCTTGGACGTTTTAGAGTAACAGAGTCAATCGGACTCTGGTCTATAACAGAAACACCGCTTAACGTCCTGTTTGCGGTAGAAGTAGTAGAAGTGAAAGGTGTGTAAGAAATAGCAGGACCTGTATTATCCAGTATCGGAGTAATGCTTCCTGAAAGAGTATCATTTGAAGCATTCAAATCCGAAGCAAGATAAGTGGAGTCCTTAACCGTATATGTATTTCCCGATGTGTAAGCCCAGGAGTCAAAAGTAACATTAGAAGTAGCATTACCCGCGAGAGACGTAACAGTCTTAGTGCTTACATAACCGCCCGGTTCTATTTTCCTTGTAACGACGAACGTATTTGTATTTGCGCCGTAATTTGCAACTATACCTGTGGGATTTACAGTCAGAGAAGAATATATTTTTGAACCTGTAGAGCCTACAGACTGTACACCTACATCATTAGCAAGCTGAAGCCTTGGTTCAATCATAAACCTGAAATTTGATCCTGTAGCAGAAAAGTCAGTCCATGTTGTACCACCGACCGGGGAAGTGTAAAAGAATGTTTGCGATCTAATTGGAGCTTCAGTCTGAAATGAAAAACTCGCATTAACCGTACCATTCTGTCTTACTCCAACATAAAAATTACCTGTTACATTTACAGGGGGGTTTACTATTATTGTATAAGCACCTGCGGTTGAAGTGAACTGAGATGAAGTGTATAAATTTGTTCCGGGAACACCTGCGTTATCATCCCAAATACCGACAGCCAAATTAGTTACACCGCCGGTACTAAAATTTACCTGAATCTGATTTATATTGCTTGGTGAGCTTGTATAGAATTTAGCTACAAAGTCACCGGTATTACCTGTAAAACCAACTCCACCGTCTGCAGTTTCCTTATAAGAATAGCTGAAAGTATTTGTATTAACCTGCTGAACCTGAGTTTTTGAATTGTTGGCATTATTGTTGTCGGGTCCAACATATACATTAATCGAATCATTTCCGACATTGCTTGATGTATAGGATGTAAATGTAACGCTTTGAGTAGAACCCGGTGAAATAGAGCTTACCAGTAAGCTATCTTTGAAAGAATTTGCACCTGTAACATTCAGGTAAACCATCCTATCTGTGAGAGTAGTATCACTGGCGTTTTGAACTAACGCACGAACCTGATGGGGGAAACCATAAACAACAGGGTTTTTACCCATAGTATAAATTAGAGCTACGGATAAATCGTTCATCCAACTATAAGAGAATCTTGTGGAAGGACGGAAGGCACTTAAGGCTCCCAAAGTAGTTGACATAGACGTATTACTTTGATAACTTCTCAGTGAGTTTGTAATTACTGTGGTGCAAAATTGAGCCATACCTGTAGAAACAGCTGTTGTAAGCTGATATTCCATTGCGACCCAAATACCATTACCAGAATATGTAAAAGCTGTTGGGTTAGTAAGGGTTACGTCATAAGGAGCCGCTGTTGTATTAAACCCTGCCAAAACGCCGTCATTTACGAGTGTCATAGAATCAACAACTGCAGTTGTCCAGTTTGTCGACTTAGTAAATGAAGTGACGTTAGCATTCTGAAGATAAATTTTAAGATTGCCGCTAACAGACACTAATGAAGCAGTCGAAATGCTAAAGCCAATAGTTGTGAAATTTATCCCGGAGGGAAATCCTGCGGCAATCATTTCTGCTGCAGAGATGAAATATAAGGACCTTTGGTAAGTAAAACTTGACACAGGACCTCTTACATTACCAGAGGTACTTGCTCCGTTAATTGCCCAAAGATTTACATCGGGACTCTGCACATTTCCATTATTCAGATTTCTGATAAATGGAGCACTGTTGTTTGTAGGCAGTGACATGATGTTATTATCAGTCTGGGCAAAAATGCCGGTAGTGATTAACATTAATAACACTATAACTAAAGATCTAAAGAAGTAATTTGTTCTCATAATATTACATTATTAAGTTAATGAAAAATGTTTAATAAACTTTTAAAACGGGAAATGAATAGAAATTTCAGATTCCGCTTATTAATTACTTATTAATTTATTAATAAATAAATAGTAATATCAAATACTTTTTACTTTCAAAATAAATGTAAACTACTTTCTAAACGAACTTGTTTATGTAATCTTAACTCTGTCCTGTTTTGCCATTCCGGCGCAATCTTATGATGAGGTATGTGATCTGTTTATCTTTAATTAGCCCTTTATAAAAGAACTTGTTAAAGTTAAGTTGCATTTTGCATAAAAGCAATGATTATTTTAATAATAAAAATTTATTTTTATTTTGTAATAATCAGTAATCAGAAAGGATTTTTATTTATAAAACGATAAGGTGACTTTTGTATACCTTCCAGTTGGAAAATATGCACTGATTTAAGAGTCGTGACGCGTAACGAGTGACAGAGTGACGAAGAGCTAAAAACCGTGAACTGTGAATTGTAAACTGTGAACGGTAAGAGCAGGTGATGTCTGGTAGCTCGTAGCTGATAAGAGCCGTGACGCGTAACACTGTAACGAAGAGCAAGCTGCGGATATACAAACAAAAAAGGCGGACTTTCGTCCGCCTTCCTGTTTAAATATTGCTTTATTTCTTTTTACTGTTTACTGCTTACCATTCACTGTTCACAGTTTACTGTTTACTGTTCACAGTTCACAGTTCACAGTTCACAGTTCACTGTTCACTGTTCTTACTTGACAAGCACCATCTTCTTCGTCATGATATAATCCGCACTTGAAGACTTTGTCATTATCCTGTAGAAGTAAGTACCGCTTGAAAGGTCTGAAGCATTGAACTGAACAGTGTAATAACCCGCAGTCCTTGATTCATTTACAAGAGTTTTTACTTCTCTGCCTGTGATGTCATAAAGCTTAATGCTTACTTTGGCGTCTAATGGCAGTGAGAAATCAATCTTTGTGGTCGGGTTGAACGGATTCGGATAGTTCTGACTCAGTTCGTACTTCGTCGGTAAACCAACTTCCACTACATTTGAAAGAGCATGGTATTCAAAGTTACCGTTGTTGTCAATTTGTTTCAGGCGGTAGTTGTATTTTCCGCTATTGAGTTTTTTGTCTTCAAAAGTATAACTTATCGGTGCTGATGAATTGCCCTTACCCGCGACATATCCTGCTTTTACCCATTGAGTGCTTCCGGATACGCTTCTTTCAACATCAAAGCCAGCATTGTTAATTTCACTTTCTGTCTTCCATGTTAGTCTTACGTCTCTTCCGTTGAGAGATGAAGTGAATGAAGTAAGTTGAACCGGCAGCGGACTGTCACTATCCGTAATTGTGAATGTAGAGAATGCAGTTAAACCAAATACCTTAATAGTATTATTTGTAGTATTCAATTCATACTGTCCCGCTCCCGTTCCTGCTGTAAGGTAAGGCACCCATGTAACGCCATTGTCGTCTGATTTTGCAAGTCTAACCTTGTCTTCAGTGCTTATTGTACCGAGCTGTGCTTCTGAATAGGTGTAAGTAATATCGTAGGTATAACCTACTCCATCTGTCTGGGTAATAACAAAATACCCGTTCATATATAAAGGTACATCACCGCCTGATCCCGGAGGAGCTACACCCTGATAGTTATTCACTGTCAGGTTGGTGATACCGCCTAAATTACCAAAATTCACATCAAGTATCGGTAAACCGTTGAATGCAATGATATTCTGACCGATAACAGGTGCAAACGAAACTGGGTTTGGATTTACGCTCGGTTGTCCAAACTCATACGCTCCAATATCCGGTGTACCTAATACAACAGTCAGAGGTCTTGGATTTCCTGCATAATCGGTTGTAATTCCTGCAATATGCGTACCGTTATTGAAAACTGTCCAGCTATTAGCATTTGTTCCATCAGGTATTAAGTTTATATCTGATGTAAATCCCGGATTTCCTGACACGGAATACGCATCCATGCCCGTTGCTGTTCTCCATTCAGCCAGAGTAGTTTTATCTGTCTGGACAGCAATTTCCAAAATACTGCCAAGGACCGCAGGAGCACCAAAAGCATAATAATCATTATAATTTATGTTTGTAAATGCAGTGTTTAGTGCTGCCGAGTAAATTGAATAACTCTTATCACTTAAGCCTGCAGAATTGTCATACGTATTTACAAAAATATTATTACCTACTTCAATCGCATTTGCTCCTGCATTCATAACACAGAAAGCAGAAGATATTGTAGCTGAGGCATAACCGGCATAGGTACCGTAAAGATTAACAGTGTTATAATAAATATTTGCACCGCCAGTGGCCCCATCAATAGCAAGACCTAAAACCCAATAAGTATTTGAAGCGTCAGAAGTAGCCTGTACGTTGTATATCAAATTATTATAAACGTTGATATTGCTTGAATTGACACCCGTACTAAGGTACAGACCTCTTGCGCCGTATCCACCAGCATTAGAATTTAGAAGACCGCTGATCGAATTATTAGCTATCGTAAGTCCGCCAGCACCGCCTGCATTTATTCCATACGGAGCTGAAGACCCTGACGATGTAACCCCTGAAATAACATTATTTGTAATCGTGTAGTTTTCAATATATCCTGTTGTTACAGCGATACCTCTCGGAGCATAAGCACCCGTACCTGTATAACTTAAATTCGAAATGTTATTTCCTGAAATTATTCCGTTAAATGTACCTGTAGCAAACCAAACACCCGTACTTGAAGTTGTCAAAGTACCGTGAGTGATGTTTGCAATGTTATTATCCGTTACTGTAATTCCGTTAACACCCTGTGCATATACACCGGTTCCGGAAATCGGGTTTACAGCAGAATTAATAGTGTTATTTGTGACAAGAGTACCCGAACCGTTTGTTCCTGTCATTACAGCAAGAATGTACAAACCATGGTACGCTTTCTGTATATCATTGTTCTGAATTGTAATATCATTAAAATATCCTGCTGCTCCGTCGGCACCATATACAGTAATAGCTGTACTCGTATTTGCACCGTTAATAACATTACAATTTTTAATTGTTGTGTTTGTTAAAGGAGTAGTTCCTGTTGAACCTACTCTAATAACCTGCGGCGTTGAAGTACTCAGATTTTCAACGGTTAAATCTTTTGTAGTGCCCGCAGGAGCGTTTGAACCGTCAATAGTAACATAACTGTTTTTAATTAAAAATATCTGTGATGCAGCCGCCGTACCCTGAATTAATGCAGTAACGCCGACATTCGGTTTAATAGTAACTGTATTCACAGCTGAAGGCATATTCTCATTAGTTACGCTGACGGCTAATGGGAATGTTTCGGTCGGATAAGTAGCATCGTTTAACAAGAAGTTGGTAGCACCGCTGACACCTCTTAGATTAAGGTCGGCAAGCGCCGCGGTAATTGTTGCATAGATGCCTTCAATACCGTCAGGATATTGAAGATTTGGTGAATCGCTTCTCTTCACGAAGAGATTGCCTTCGTAAATTTTGCCATCTTCCATAGGAACCCATTCAATTTCTTCGACTTCAATCAATTTTTTAGAAATAGGTTTATCAAGATTTTCGCCGCTTGTTTCCGTGGATAGAATTCCATTGGTATTAGTTCTATTATTACCTTTTACATTGACTTCCTTTTTATCCTGAATTCCTTTTTCTTTTAAATCTTTATTATTCTGAACTTTGGAAGTAATTTCTTCTTCAGTAACAGTTGCGTCTAAAGTTACTTCTTTCATAACTTTTTTCACCACTTTTTCAAAGTACACATTCTTGCCTGAAACCTGATTGAACATTAGTGTACCGACTGTATAATCTCCTGCAAGAGAAGTATTGGAGACGATATAACTATTCGGAGTAGTGGGCGGAGTGGAAACTGCGGGCGGGTTTATAGTAAATCCGCTTGCACCATCTGAAGGTGATGCACTAACATTTGGAGTTGGTGCGAGCATATCCTGTGCTACTAAGTAATATGACACCACATCACCCATTACAACTCCTGCACCAAATGTAAACGTATATTCATTCCCGCTTACAAAAGTCCCTGCGACAGAGTTATACGAGCCCGCGTTTATTTTCCAGTATAAAACAGGCAAACCTACACCCGCTGTAGGAACTCCAGACGGGTCAGAAATATTTGCAGAAAGAACTCTGTTGCCTGTAGATGCCGTATTAAGCAAAGGAGTATATGCAAACGCCGGACCGCTGAAATCTGCTCCTTGCTCGTAAGCACCCATGCTCGGAACGGTTCCGCTTCTTGTTACACCAAGAATGTCAGTAGTAATACCTGCTATTGGAGTACCTGCTGCTAAAACAGGTGAAGTAAGACCTGGCTGTAAATTAGTCTCGGAATTAAACAATGGGTCAACATTAATTGAATTAACGCCTTCGCCAGAAGCTGTAGCCCAGGCTGAATAATTTGCTACTTCTGCTCCATAATATCCGAATGCTGCACCTGTGGTGTAATAGTCATTATAATTCAGATTTGTAAATGTTGAAGTATTAGGTGTATAGATTGTGTAACTCTTTGGTGATGTTCCTGACCGAGAATTATAGAAAATATTATTCCGCATATCAACATTTGTAGCCGCTGTTGAAATATACATACATATTGAATAAAGTCCTGAAGCGGTATTAGCAAATGTTCCTGTATGACTTACGGAGTTATAATAAATTTTGTATCCATCACCGCCTGCTAATCTTATACCTGCATTATAGAAGTTTGATGTACTTCCGTAATAAATTAAATCATAAACAATGTTATTATCAATTTGATTATTAGTAGTACCTGTAGCACTTGAGAAATACATACCTGTAGCATAATAAGCCGATGTATTCAACTGACCAAAAGTATGGATCTTATTCTTACTAAATACAGAATTTGATACGTTTGCAACGATATACATACCATATTTAGAACCATTATAAATCATGTTGTAAATCTCGTTTTCATTGATATTTGCACCATTCATACCCGATAAATACATACCATATCCTGAAATATAATCAGCTTCAATTGATGAACCCACAGAATTATTTAAGATATTCAATCCGTCAAGTTCACCTGTTGTTGCTACGCCTCTTGCATAAATACCATAATAAGCTTTTGAAATATTATTGTATTGAATCGTTAAATTATCATTATCGGCTCCTGTACCCGATGTCGAAACTGCAGCACTTCCAACGAAAATGCCAAATGTAGATGTAACTGTATTCGCACCCGCGAGAATATTGCAGTTTCTGATTGTGTTATCGGTTGCACCGGCATTTGTGCCAAGACTAATTATTTGAATAGCTGCCGAATTTGTTGAAGTGCTTGTATTACTAATTGTAAGATAATTACCGCTTCCGCTGAAGCGTCCGTCGAAAGTAATTCCATCTGCACCGTTAAGCCTGATTAAACCTCCAGCATAAGAGCCTGAAATAGTTTTAAGAGAAGCATCATTGGGTTGAATTGTGATTGTATAAATTGCTTCTTCGTTTGTTTGATTCAAAGCTACTGCACCGGTTTCGGTAAGGTCAGAAGTAATCTTTACGGTTAAATTACCGGTAACCACTTTTTCATTAATAGCTTTAAAAAGCCCTGTTGGAGCATCATCGGTTAATGATGTGTATGTCTGTCCTGTTCCGACTAATATTTCACCTGTTATTGCACCTGAAATTGAATATTGATTTATAGTTCCTGATAAAGGAAACTCATCAACAGTCAAATCGACTGATGTTAAAGGCTGTGCCGGTGTTCCTGAATTTAAGCCTACATTATTAATAAGATCCTGAGCAATGACAAAGTATTGCACAATTTCACCTGTTGAAATACCGCCTCCGGTCAGAATTGAGTAATCTAACGTAAAACTGAATGGAGAGCTTCCGCTTGAAGTTTCCACCCATTTCCATCCATCATCAACATTCGTATTTCCTGCATAAGTATTCGCATCAGTTGATTTCTTGTAATAAACTCTTGGCTTCGTACCCGGATCAACGTTAACTCCGGAAGGGTCAGTTATTGTAACATTGCTGAACACTCTTCCGCTTGTTGAAGCAGTATTACCAAGCGGAGTATAAGATATTGAGGGACCGTTTAAGTCCTGCGGAATCCCGGCAAACTCATCAGCACCTACATCCGGAGCTGTTGCAGGGAAAGACGGATTATTCGGATAACCCGGGTTTGGATACCTTGCATTACCGTCAAAATCAGACACAATATTAGGTGTACTTACAACAGCACCCCCGCTTTCCAACTGTGTAGCAGCGGCAGTTCCTAAATGCAAATCATAAGGAGCTGTTGTAATATTGACAAAGGCGGGCATTACTGAGAACGAAGAAGCATCTCTTGGAGTTACTCTTGACTTATATGCCGCCATTGTCTGGTCAGAATTTGTTCCGTCGTAAAATATTAAATTACTTGCCGATGGAGTTCCGGCATAAAGGTCATTATTATTCGAAGAACTTCCGAAATTAACTAAATCAGTAGAAGCACTTCTTCTGAATACAACAGTAAAGCCCGTCCCTGCGGATGTTGAATTGTTAACGATGATATTATTTCGCATTTCTAAAACACCAGTCGTTGCTACTGCGCTTCGTGTGTGATAAATACCGGTTGTTCCGAAATTTGCTCCGGACGATGAAGCATTCAGATAAACAGTATTGTTATATACTCCGTATGTGGAAAGTGTCGAAGTACTTGAAATATCAATACCGCGAACGGCATCCGGACTTGCTGCCGTAGTGGCTTTTAAATCAGAGACAAAATTGTTATAAATATACACATTTGTTCCCGAACTCGCAGTTATTCCCCTTACGAGTCCTACTGTCGTTCCTGTTGATGTTGATGAATTATTATAAACTTGATTTTTATATACATTGGCAGTTATCCCTAAAGTTTGAGTGAGAGATTGTATTGAACCGCCTGAAGTATTATCATAAATATTATTTCCATAAATTTCTTTTGTCGCAGTCGAAACTGAGTTCGAGTACAAACCATAAACGGTTCCTGATCCTGACGAAGTATTGCCATAAATATTATTGTTATAAATATTCTCAAAACCGTTTGCACCTAAATTTGTATTATAGAATAAATATGTAGCACCTGAAGTTCCTGATTTTGTGTTGTTGCGAACTGTATTATTATAAACATTTACATTAAATGCGGCACCAGTAGTATAGAGTAAATACATTGCGCCGGATGTAGCAGTCGGATAAGTGCAGTTTTCAACTGTGTTATCATAAATATCTATAGTATTTGTAGTCCCTGTAGCGCCTGTAGCATTGTTTATAGCATAAACACTACTTGTTGTTCCGCCGCCTTGTACTGTGACTGTATTTCCCCGAATCGTGACACTCGCATTTGTTCCGGTTGATGTAAAAATGCCATAGGTAGTAGCCGTACCACCACCGTTAACAGTATTATAATTAACGAGTAAACCGTTCTGATAGAGACCGTAAATACCGTAAGTAGTAACCGTACCACCACCGTAATTAGTAATATTGTTACCTGTTCCCGGGGCATTTCCAATTTCATTATTCTGGTCATAAAGAGTATAAGGAGAAGCAGCAGAAAAGCCAGCGAGCCTTATACCAATATAAACATTCGAGATAGTATTATTGTAAAACTTGCAATTGTTAAGGGCATCTGTCGTTGCAGTTATCGTTAACGATGTTGTTGCAGTTGCTATATGATTACCGGCATAAATACCGACAGAAGCTGTATTGGCTTTATTCAAAGCAACAACACAATTTTGGATGGTAACATACTGGCAACCGTCGAAAGGGGCAGCAGCATTCATTTTAACGAGTGCATATCCCCATTCCATTTGTTCTGTGGCCGTTAAATTTGCAGGGTTTTCCTGTAAATCAATTCCGTTAATTGTTACGTAATCCGTACCCTGTATTTTCCATATACCGTCAACTGAAGTTGATGTCCCCGGAGTAAATGCAGTAATCAATGGATTTGCACCAATTAGGGTTTTATTGAATGTTATAGTATTTGTGGCAGAGGTCACTGCATTCAAAGATGCACTGCCGAGTAAATAACCGCCAGCAGGGGCAGTTTCAGTTCCGCCTGCCAACAAAGTTAAAGTGACAGGTCCGGACATTGCCGTAACGCTGTTTAAAGCAGTTATAGCGTCAGCTAACGATGTATAGCTGACAGATAGATTTGGAGTAGTGTTTGTTGGATTGTCAACTGTCACAGCAATTTGTGCGTTTGTAAATCCTGCAAGCACTAAAACCGTGAAAAGTACGAGAAAGAAAGAGAATAATTTTTTCATGAGCTTTAGATTAAGTTTAGTAAATATTTTTAATTGTAATTAAGATATTTTAATTTTTTCTAAATATTTTCAATAAAAACTCTTTAACTTAATGCTTCTATAAACTTCAAATAACCCTTTTATTAAGGAAATTTGCGGGAAGTATATTGTTTCATAGCTTATACCAGATTTCCAAGATTACTATTATTATTTATGCCTTGCTTAATTTTCCGATTAAAATTGTTTTGCCCGGTTCATTTTGTTGAAAGATAGTGTGTGCAGTAATTCCTGTTCGGCGTGACTCGATGAATGAGATTCTTATTCCATATTTATACATACAGTATGTCATTTGGATATTTATGTAATATATAATCCTTAGTTTTTAATTGCAATGTTTTTATTGTTATCATATTTAAGATTTTTTCTTTTAAGAGCCGTGACGCGTGAACTGTGATTCGTGATTTGTGAAGAGTAAGAGAGCACAATGATTTAAGAACAGTGACAAAGTGACAGAGTGACAAAGAGAAGAGCAAGAGCGCACACTGATTAGATATGAAAGAATATGATTTTCACCGATTTTAAAGCCGTGACGATAAGAGCCGTGACACGTGACTTAAGAGCCATGACGATAAGAGCCGTGAATAGTGAATCGTGAACTGTAAACTGTAAGAGCAGATGATGGCTAGTAAGAACAGTGACGATAAGAGCCGTGACGATAAGAGCCGTGACACGTGAGGAAAAACAGTGAGCTGTGATAAGAGCAGTGACTCGTGACACGTAACAGAGTGACGAAAAACAGGTACTGGATGATAAACAAAAAGGCGGACTTTCGTCCGCCTCTCTGTTTAATTATCTCTTCCTTGCTTTTTTACTTCATTCTGTTCACAGATTCCTGTTTACTGCTTACCGTTCACAGTTTACTGCTTACAGTTTATTTAATAAGCATCATCTTCTTTGTCATGATGTAATCTGCACCAGAAGACTTTGTCATAATTCTGTAGAAATAAGTTCCGCTTGAAAGGTCTGATGCATTGAACTGCACGGTGTAATAACCTGCTGTTCTTGCCTCATTCACAAGTGTTTTCACTTCCCTGCCCGTAATGTCATAAAGTTTGATGCTCACCTTGCTATCGAACGGCAGTGAGAAATCAATCTTTGTTACAGGGTTGAACGGATTCGGATAGTTCTGGCTGAGTTCATACTTAGTCGGTAAACCAACTTCCACTACATTTGAAAGAGCATGGTACTCAAAGTTACCGTTATTGTCAATCTGCTTCAGGCGGTAGTTGTACTTTCCGCTGTTGAGCTTCTTGTCTTCAAACGCATAACTCGTCGTCGTGGAGATAGTACCCTTCCCTGATACGTATCCTGCTTTTACCCATTGATTAACACCTGATTCGCTTCTTTCAACTTCAAATCCTGCGTTGTTTGTTTCGCTTTCAGTTTTCCATGAAAGTCTAACATCTCTGCCGTTTATTGAAGATGTGAACGAAGAGAGTGATACTGGAAGCGGAGCATCCTGATCACCAAAACCTAATGCCATGGCATTTGCACCGTTCGGACTTAAAGCAACGCCATCGAACATCGGACCACCAAGTCCTAAGTAACGGTAATTAAATCCTACCGTTCCTCCGGGACCGTTTAATCCAAGAGATGCCAAAGTAACTATAGTGTTTGTTGCGAGCGGAGCGTAAGACATTTCATCATTGTAATTTATTACGCACAATGAATTCAATGCCGGTGCAGTTGAAATGTAAAGAGCAATCTGAACCGAAATATAATTTGTACCGTCTGCACCTGTTCTGTCATAAATATTATTGTAGCTGATTACTATTTTGTCAGTAAATATCTTGTAACTGACGCTTGATGCGGGAGTATATGTTGTCCTTATGTATAAATCCCTGAATGCAACAGCAATCATATTTGCAGGATCACCGACCTGCGGTAAAGCTCCGGCAGGTGTCCAGTCCGAAGCAGCTGCACCGAATGTGAGATATCCGTTTGCATTAACATTAACAGTGTTGTAATCAACACCAAAGAATTTAAAGAGTTTACTCGTTGCAGAGAAATCTACCGGCATAGATCCGTCATCAAGATCTGCAAATGTTAACGTAGTGAAATCGGTTGTAGGTTCCCAGTTGTAAATTGGTTTGCTTTCCGGGCTGCCGCTTGCAGTGCTGTTGGAGAATTTATAGAAACCGCCCAGACCGTTGCTGAACGTTCCGTAATTCGGATTCTGCGGCAATACACTTACTTCATTCGAATGGGCTGATGTCCCTTCTGTATAAACCGCATCAACAACATAATAGTATCTTGTACCGAGTACTGCACTGTTATCATCGTATGTCAAAGCTGAAATCCCCGTGAAATCCTGCGTGTAAACACCTGTTACTGTTCCGCGTTTTACTGTATAGCTTGAAAGGACCTTTTCACCGTTTTTACCGTAGATAAGAGCTGCGGGAACGCTGATTATATTTTCCTTCTTGCTTGTTTCTTTTAATTCTGTTTTTGATTTCTTTTCAGTCAGCGTTATTACAGGGATATTCTTTGATTCCGGAGGTGTTACGCCAGATATCAGGTTATCTCCGCTTGTTCCCATATATGCTCTCATAAAGAAATTGCCCGGAGCATCCGTCCAGTTAGCACCTGCATCTACCGAATAAAAACTTCTTCCATTTAATACTGTCATATCAGTACCGACATATGGTCCTGTTGTGCTTCCTGCGGGCCACTGAACAACTATGTAGAAAGTTTGTCCTGCTGTAACAGCAAGAGGGCTCGTCAATGTAAGGAATATCCATGCAGATGATGTCCCAACGCCAACACTACTGAATGTCTCATACGGGGCAGCTAAGTTTGGTTTGCCTGTACCGTCATCGGGGCAGACTAATACTGAATTAAACATATTGCCTGCGGTCGTTGAATAAGCACTGATGGCTATTTGAGTTAAATTACCTGCATGAGGGACAGTGAGTTTATTAGAAAAATACTGATTTGTATTAGATGGTGAACTGAGCCAGTAATTTCCTTCTACAGTTCCGTCATCAATTTTTATTTCGCTTCCCGGTGCAGGTGCCTGCCATGTTAAAGATGGTTTGTAGTCAACTGTTAATCCTCCAAGTAATGACTGTGCAGGATTAACTACACTTGTTCCTGTTAATGGAATATCATGCAAAGATTTCGCAAGATTATCTACAATATGTAAATTCGCAGATTTATCACCGATAGTAGTATTAGGAATAAACTGAACTCTTACAGTACCTGATTCTCCTGCACCAAGATTCAAAGTAGTTGCACCAAGAATCTGGAATTGAGCCGGGTCTGTACCTGTTAACGTAAAATCTGTATTATTTATAGTTAGTGTACCGCCGCCCGTGTTTGTAATCGTAAATGTCTGGTCAACTGAACCGCCGCCTATAGCTATATTTCCGAATGCCTTCGATTCGGGTGAAATTGAGAATATTGGCAATGTTGGAGCTTCTATTACCATTATATTATCAACATAAAGATTATTACCATAAGCACTAATTCCAACAAATTTTACTTTATTCGTTAAAGCAGGCAAGTTAACGCTTTTTGTTGCCCATTGTGCTGCTGTTGGTACGAATGCAACCGTGTTGACTGCTCCACCTGTATTTAACGGACCTGATGTTCCGCCATCATATAAAACAAGCTGTGTCCAGTCAGTTCCACCGTTGGTTGAATAATCAATTCGTAGCTGGTCATTTTCTCCGGAATATGTAGCATAAGCGTGGTCAAATTTTAAAAGCGGTGTAGTTAGTGCACTTGTATTAAATTCAAATGTAGTCATTTCACGGCTGCCGGAAGACAATCCATAAAAATTAACAAACGTTGAAGCTGTTCCTGTACCGTAACCGCTTGCAGATGTTGACCTTGCCCAACCGTTCGATAGTCCGTCAACTGTCCAGCAATTTGGCGGGAATGCAGCAAGTTCGAAGTCTTGTACAAACGGTGCCGTTGTAACACCGCAAAGTGTTGTTGCATCTGCGGATACGCCCGGAGAATAAAGAATTAAAGAAGGGTCAAATTCAGGAGTGAAAGAGAATGCCTTGTAATAATAATGTGTACTGAATGAAAGACCCGAGTGTCCGAACGATAAATCACTACCATTGTAAATGATAGTTCCACCGCCGGCAATTATATCATCAACATTATACGCTTGACCGTTAATAGGGTCGCCGAATGTTGCGGAAGAATTAACTGCTATGATTATCGGCTGACTCGTTGCATTAAGGTTCCAGCCAAGATTTATCTGCGAGCCGCTGAACGGTGTTGCAGTGAAATCTGTCGGCGGATCAACTGAAGGAGGAGCGTAAGTATATTCATCCGCACCTATATCAGGTGTGGTAACGTTTCTTGTGTTACCGTCAAAGTCGGTTGTTATTCCGGCAATCGGTGTTCCAGCATTATGAACTGGCGAAACTTCCGTCGGTATTATATGCAGGTCAGTATTGCTTGTGAATTTCGGGTCGCCGGAAACTGAATTAGCATCCTGTCCTGTTGCCGTTTTCCAGGCAGCAAGGTCTGCAACATCACCGCCTAAGTATCCAAAGACACCTTGAGGACCCGAGACATAATAATCATTATTATTTATATTAGTGAATGAACCTAAAGGTGCAGAAGAATAAATTGCATAATTCTTATCTGTCGTCATTCCAATATTATCCATTCCATTTACAAAAATATTATCTCTTAAATCTACATTAGTAATCGTTGATGTATTAAACAAAATCGCAGTTGTAATTGTGGCTGTAGCTCTCGTAAACGTACCGCTCAAATAAACCGAGTTGTAATAAATGTTCAGACCGCCTGTGGTACCGTCAAAATACATACCAACGGGTGAAGAATTTGAAAAAGACGAATATCCATCGCCTTTGATTTCGCTAATCATATTATTATCAAAAGTCAGACTACTTGTTGCGCTTCCGCTATTTGTATAAATTCCCCAACCGCCGTATCCTCCAGAGCCGGAGTAATAAATATTTGTTATATTATTTCTGCTGATAGTTGAAGTAAGAAATCCTGTCGTAAAATACATTCCGTAAAGTGTACCACTTGAATTGGTTATATTTTGAACTGTGTTTTGTGAAATCGTACATCCGGTTGCATGTGTTCCATATATTCCATATTTATAAATGTAATCCGTTGTGGTACCGAGAGGGGCGCCTATTGTATTGCCAATTAAATTAATATTGTCTGAAGTTGAACCAGTAGTACCGAATATGTCAATTCCATAATACGCTTTGTATATGTAGTTATTTTGAATCGTGTTGTTATCATTATCGCTGCCGGCTGTGCCTATAGTTGCTCCGCCAAAGTAAACACCAAATGATGTTGTTAAGGAGTTGAGACCTGTTTTTACGTTGCAATTTTTTATTGTATTATAAGCTGCACCCGCTCCCACTCCTTTACTTGCGAACCAAATTGCCGAGATTGAACCAGTAGTGCTTGTATTTTCTATCGTCAAGTCTTTTGTAGTTCCGCCTACGGTGTTTGAACCGTCAATGGTAATATAATCTGCTCCATCAAGTTTAAATATTGATGATGTACTTGCACCTGAAATGCCCGCAACAACTCCCGAATTAGGTTTAATAGTAACTGTGTTTACTGCTGTTGGCACATCACCACTGGTAATATCAATAGTTAGTGGATAAGTTTCACCTGCCGTATAAGATGCGTCAGTAAGGAGAAATCTTACCGGTCCGCTTACGCCACGGAGATTAAGGTCGGCTATAGCTGCAGTTATTGTTGCGTATATGCCTTCTGTTCCTGAAGAATAGTTTAAGCTTGGATTTTCTGATTTTTTAATGTATAGTTCACCTGCATATTTCCTACCGTTTTCCATCGGAATCCATGATATCTCATCGACTTCTGTTTTCTTATAACTAATTATTTTACTCTCGCCGTTATTTCCTTTAATAGGTTCGCTATAAACAGGTTCATCAATAATTACTTTTGTTACTACTTTTTCAAATGTAATATTCTTACCTGTCACTTTATTAAACATCGCTGTACCAACAGTGTAATCACCGGTTAAAGGTGCTGCAGTAATAATATAACTACTAGGAGTTGTTGGTGGTGTAGATGCAAACGGTGGATTGGCAGTAAATCCGGCGGCGCCTGCGGAAGGATATGCACCCACGTTTGGCGTTGAAACTATATCCTGTGCTACAATATAATAATATATTATATCACCCGCCACGGCTCCTGTTCCGAACGAAAAATCATATTGGTTGCCGCTTACGTAAGTACCGGTTGCGGAGGCGAAAGGTCCTGCAATATTATTTATACCCCAGTAAAGAACCGGCAATCCGGCTCCTGCAGTCGGCACACCAGTTCCGTCAGTTATCGCCGCTGTTAAAACTCTGCTTCCCGTACCCGAAGTATTTCCAAGGGGAGTATAAGCAATAGTTGGTGCGGTTAAATCCAAAGGAGTAAAGTCACCTTCATCCGCGCCAACGTCCGGCAATGTTGCATTTCTTATATTTCCGTCATAGTCGTCTGTGATTGCTATAGGAGTCGTGACCGGTGAGCCGCCTTTTTCAAGCTGTGTAGGAATGGTTGTCTGAATGTGTAAATCGTATGGAGTAGTAGCCACATTAACAAAAGGAGGCAGCTCAGTAAAAGATGCCGCGTCTCTTGAAGCAACTCTTGTTTTATATGCACCTATTGTTTGGTCAGAATTCGTTCCATCAAAATAAATTAAGCTGTTTGCAGCTGGAGTTCCAGCGTAAAAATCATTATTATTTGATGTTGATGTATAATAAGTTGGATTGTAAACTCCAGACCACCTTAATGCTACTGTATTACCGCTTGTCGAACCGGGTGTTGAAACATTCACAATAACATTATTTCTGAATTCACTTGTTGTTGTAGAACTTTTATAAATACCCGATGAACCAAATGTTGCTCCTCCGGAGGCATTTAAGTAAACAGTGTTATAGTATAAATTTACTGCTGTTCCGCCCGAAATATATATACCAGCAACAGCATTTGCTCCAGTTGCGCTTGGTGCTTTTAAATCACTAATATAGTTATTATATATATTAACTAGAGTACCGGATGTAATGTACATACCATATACTAATGAGCCAGTTGCGGATGAACTTAGATTATAAATCTTGTTTTTAAAAATTAATCCTGAAGAACTTCCAGAACCAAGACTGAAACCATAAATGGTACCCGTACTGCTTATTGTATGAACCGTATTTCCATACACACTTCGAGTATTTGCAATAGTTAGATTTGTCCCGTAAAATGTTCCTGTAACAAGGTTTATGTTTGAAATTGTATTATTATATATATTTTGTGTACCACCTGTTGCAGTTGTTGAACTAAATCCGTAAAATGGGCTCGTTCCTGCCAAGGTTATGTTGTTAAATATATTATTATATACATTTTCGGCACCACTTCCAGGAGATCCATTATTATAATAGCAATAAAAAGTTCCTGATGCACCTGTTCTATTTATTGTACCGCTTATTGTATTTCCTGAAACAGTTTTATTAGTGGTTGAATTACTTAAAGATAATAAATATACTGTTCCTGTTGATGATATAGTGCCGGCACCAAACGTATTATTACTAAATACCTCAGAGGTTACAGTATTTCCATTTAAGATATAATTAGTCGCTGAAGAGGTAGATGAATTGGCTAATGTAATTGCATTGTTGCTTCCGACAACATCACCCCTAATTCCTGAAGAGTAGAATATACCATATAGAGTCGATGCGTGTGCCGAACCTCCTCCGCCCGCATTATTAATAGTATTATAATCAACTGAAGGACTAATAACATAAATAAAATATACTCCGTAAGTAGTTGTTGCTGAGCCTCCTCCAAAATTCTGAATAATATTGCCTGCACCTGATTGTCCGACAGTAACGATACTATCTTGAAAACCCGTTGCGGATGAACCCCTTACATAAATACCTGCATGAACATTCTGTATCGTATTACCCGTAATTAATATTTCCGCATTTCTTCCGCTATGAGCTGTTACTGTTACACCCGTAGCAGAACTTGTTGAAATTGTTCCGTTACCTATGTAAATTCCCATTACGTAAGCGCTGGTACCCTTGGTCATTGTAATCAAGGAATTTTTTATAGTAACATTAAAGCAGCCGTCTGTAGCTGTTTTAGAAGTAAAATATCCGTACTCTATCGTTGATTGCGAAGCCGCAACATCAATAGCATCAAAAGTTATGAAATCCGAACCATTTAATCTTATTACAGCATCACCTAAAGCACCAAGTGCTGTTGTTGTATTGACACCAGCATCTGTTCTTGTAACGATAGGATTTGCACCTGCTCCTGATTTCTGAAAAATAATCAGATTCCCTGAAGTACCCGTTGCTGTAATAAGTATTTCAGCAGTTGTATTTTCAGTAAAACCTGCTGCTACATTGAATGTAACGCCTCCTGCTCCAACACCAACAGTGTTGAGATCAGTTACTGCTTCTGTGATAGTAGCATAATCGCCGGGAATTGTTTTTGTTCCGGTTAATTGCGCATTTGCACTTCCCGCTAAAAAGAAAACGGTAAAAAGTACAAGTAAGAAAGAGAATAATCTTTTCATGATTAGTAATTTTAAATTTTAGAAAATATTGTATTTATAATAAACTATATTTTATAATTTGTATTTCTAATTTTAGAAGTAGATAGAATGATTTTGTTGATTGTATAAATTTGTAATCAGTATAAGCCCCCTCCAGTAAAGTTTTTAATAAATGTAATATCTTAACATAAAATAAAACATTATTTCTTTTCAGTAAATACCAAGATATTGCTAAAGTGAAGATAAAAAGTTTAGTTTGTAACCAAATACAAATTAAAAATTCACGAGGCAAATTTTTTTTACTGGTTACAATCACTATAATAGTCTTGAATATTTCTATGAATATTGGCGTTTTACGATTTTTTGGGGAATTATGTGTAATCTAATGTATATTATTGTTATTATTCATAGTTACATTTAAAGAAATATTTCAAGAAACAATTTAAGAAATGTAATATGACTGCTGAAGCGAGGAAAATTAAATCAGACTTTCTTTTAGAAAGTTTATCCCCAAAAGAAATAGAACAGTTTGATAAGTACATCAGATCAAAAAATGGAAAAGGCGGCGTCAGAATTTTAAAATTCTGGCAAAGCAAATTTAACACTCTTCGGAATGAATCCCTAAACCGACACAGTGACGCGTCCGGTGATTTTTCCAGAAAGACAATATCCGATTTTGTAAAAATTCTTGAATCATTTATTGCAACAAAAGGATACGAAATGGATTTGCTGAGCCAGAAGATTTATCTTGCGAAAGAGCTGCGCAGCCGCAATGTTGATAAATATTTCACATCTTTAATTGATGATGTTTGTTCAGATAACTCAGTTAAGTACTTGAAGGGATATTCGTACATGTCGAATCTGCAAAGGCTTTACGTGGAGGAATATTTTCTTTGCAATTCACGAAGCGAAGAAGAAGGTATGTATGATATCTCGGCTAAAATACTTAAAAACGCGGAGGTTGTTCTGATTAAGAGCAAACTCTTTGAGTTCATAAACAGAAAATTATATACTCCCGATGCGAATCCTTTGAAAGATGAAATTCTTAGTGTTGGCGACGCTGTCCGCATTGTAGAGAAAAACGCATCCTGTTATTCGGTAAATTATCCGAATGTATATCTCGATTATCTTTTTTACAAAATGCTTAAAAAACCTGACGAAAGAGAAAGAGTTTCTAACGCACTGAAATATCTTCGGGAAAAAGAAAAGGAATTAGCGCTTGACTTTATACAGTTTTCTTATGAAACACTCATACGATTTCTTTCCGTTAGAATTAATTCGGGATGTTCCGTGAGCCAGTCTACTCTTTATGAGCTTTTTAAAGAGGTCGAAGGTACGGGTATCTTAAATAAAATACAAAATGTTCAGCCGATGATATTTATTTTAGCTGTCGCCACATCTCTTTCGATTAACGACATAACTTTTGCGAATAAATTAATTGCCTTGTACAAAGGAAAGATAAATATAAGTTACCGTGATGAAGTTATAGCAGTATCACGGGCATTGACTGATTTCGCCGCCGGAAAATACGAGAATGTGAAAATGATAACTGAGGACTTTAAAACCAGGAATGCTTCTCTGTATTTATTCTCAAAGAGCACATTGCTGAAGGCGCTGTTTGAGTTAAAAGAAGACAGAAATATAATGCCGTTAATAGATACAACAAAGCATTTTCTAAACAGAAAACTTGCTGACCGGATTGTACAGAAAGAAAGTATCTTTAAGTTTTTGAATTATTTGAATTCACTTTGTTCAGTCAGAAGAAAGAACCGCAGAGGTGCCGAGATACTTCTGGATAAAATTAAAGACGAGAAAACCTTTTACCAGAAAAAGTGGGTTCTTTCGAAAGCAGAAGAGCTGGCAAAACAGCAAGGGCAGTAAGCGCAGTAAGGGCAGTAAGAGCAGACAGGTAACAGGTAACAGGTAACAGGGAATAGTACGGATTAACACGGATAATTTATCTTGAATTTAATATCTCTGAGATCTCAGGGATTTTTCTCGGGGTCTCGGTGAAAATATTTATGAAAAATGCACACCTGCCTGCAGCAGGCAGGCTGAAAATAAATGAAAGATTATGATTTTCACGGATAAAGATTAAAATGTAACACTGCTCTCTTTGAGTCCTCTTTTCTTCGAGTCGCAGATCCGCAGTCTTGTCGCAGATCCGCCGTCTTGTTTGGAGGATTGGGAGAACGTCCCTTGCGGTAAATTTTTTTGTTATCAGTGAGAATAATAACAAATCAGGTTAATCAGTGTGCGTCTTGTTCTTCTCGGTGGGCTCAGTGAATTCAGTTGTGAAATCTTTTTAGTGTTTTTGTGGTAAAACCTTTTCTTTGTTTGTAACTTCTTCTACTAGCCCTTCTCAAAAACCACATTATCTATCAGACGTGTCTTTCCGCAGTAAACGGCAAGTGAAATTAAAACTTCGCCATTAAAGTATTTTAAGTCTGTAATCTCATCCAGCATTTCATTGTCTGTTATGGCTATGTACTGAACTGATAAATCAACCGATTTTGATTCTATCGTTTTCTTTATTTCTGATTTAATGTCTTCTGTAGAGGAATAATTCCCGTCAATAATTTTACCCTTTATCTGATTCAACGCAAGGTTAATAACTGCGGCGTTTGATTTCTGCTCGTCGGTCAGGTATGTATTCCGTGAACTCTTTGCGAGTCCATTGTCTTCCCGCATCGTTTCGCAGATTCTTATTTCCACATCGAGATTCAAGTCGTTTACCATCTTCTTAAGCAGTGAAACCTGCTGTGCATCCTTCTGTCCGAAATAGGAATAATGAGGTTTTGTTATGTTGAAAAGTTTCAGTACGACGGTCGCAACACCTTTGAAATGACCGGGTCTGTACCTGCCTTCCAGCTTATCCGAAAGCTCGTCAACGTTTACATAAGTTTTGTAGAGCTGTGGGTACATCTCTTTCTCCTCTGGATAAAATATGTAATCAACTCCAGCCTGCTTGCAGATGTAATAATCTCTTAGGAAATTGCGTGGATACTGAGTGAAGTCTTCGTTAGGCAAAAACTGTGAAGGATTTACGAAGATGCTTGCGATAACTATGTCGCATTCATCTCTTGCCGCTAGCATAAGCGAAACATGACCCTCATGTAGGAATCCCATCGTAGGTACAAAACCTATTGACTTGCCGGTACGCCTGAAATAATTGGCGATTTCCTGCATAGGTTTTATATGTCTGATTACTTTCAATTATTCGGCAAAGTGTTTTAAAAGCTGTGTGAGCTTTTCTTTCAGGTTCTTTCTGTCAACTATCAAATCAAGAAATCCGTGTTCAAGCAAAAATTCAGAACGTTGAAATCCCTTCGGCAGGTCTTTACCTGTGGCCTGTTTGATAACGCGTGGTCCGGCAAACCCAATAAGTGCGTTCGGCTCTGCAATGTTCAGGTCGCCCTGCATAGCATAGGATGCACTCGCACCGCCCGTTGTTGGATTTGTAATTACTGATATGTATGCTATCTTTTCCTCTGCAAGTTTTGCAAGCCTTGATGAAACTTTCGCGAGCTGCATTAGTGATATCCCGCCTTCCATCATTCTTGCTCCGCCGCTTGATGAGATAATTATGAGAGGTGTTTTTGTCTTCAGGCATTTGTCAACTGCTCTTGCAATTTTTTCGCCGAGCACACTGCCCATACTCCCGCCAATAAATGAAAAATCCATGGCGCAAACCACTGCGGGCATTTTGTTTATCTCTCCTGTTCCCCATCTAATGGAGTCATTCAGTTCCGTTTTCTTTATAGTATCTTCAATTCTCTTGTCGTATGGCTTAGTATCAGTAAACTTTAACGTGTCAACAGATTTCATTTTCTTGTCGAACTCTTTGAACGTGCCCTCATCGAATAAAATCTTGAAATATTCTTCGCTTCCAATTCTGAAATGATAACTGCATTTTATACATGTGTAAGAGTTTGACTCCCACTGTTTTTTGTGCATCATCTCGCCGCACTCATCGCACTTAGTCCACATTCCGTCAGGAAGGTCCTGCTTGGGAGTATCTGTTAGAATATTCTTTTCAGATCTTTTAAACCATGCCATTGTAATATAAAATTTAGTTTATAAAATTAAACAAAAGTTTGTCATCCCCGCTCGTTCTTGGCGGGGATCTAATCATTATTGTTTACAATTACAACTTTTGAGTTCTGTTTTCAACCAAAATATGTTTTCACACAATCTCTCCAGCTTGGGAACGTCCTGTTTGTCCTTCGACGTTTTCAGCTTCCTAAAAATTGTTTCATGTAAAAGGGCTCGCTTGTTTTGTAATCGCTTATTTGCCCCTCATTTATCCTTTTCACCGTAAGGCTGAAAAGGGCTTTCAGATTTGTATCATCGCACATATTAAACGTTCTCATGCTTTCAGGAAAATCATACACAATTTTATCATTAAGTAAAAACAATCCTTCGAACTTCTCAATATCTTTGGGTTCTGCCGTTTGATAATCCGAGACTCTTTTGTCATTCTCAAACACGGTAAAATAAAACTCGCCTGATTTCATGCCCGAGAATATTAGCGGTATAACTTTATCTTTGCCGTTATTGTTCAAGTAATACTTTTCGGCAATTAAATCCAGCGAATTAATCTCTATCAACTCAGCACCCGTCGCAAAACACACAGCCTTTGAAATTGCAGAACCTATACGAAGACCCGTGAAAGAGCCTGGTCCGTTCGCAAGTCCTATAAAATCAATGTCCTGAAAGCAAAATCCCTGTTCGTCAAATTCAGATTTGATTTCATAGACGAGGTCATCGGCGTTTTTGCTGTCATCGAGTGTTTTCAATATACAAAAATCGCTTTTCTTGTTATAGGCAAATTCAATTTTTTTGGATGCGGTATCTATCAGCAAGACATTCATATTATCCCCGATTATCCTCAGTTTTCACGAAATTTATTAATCTTTCTTCTGTTTTTGTGCCATAATCCATCAAAACCTTGTCAATTTCGTAATTCAGGTATTCTTCGGCAATCTCGGACCATTCAATCAGTACAATCGATTTAAGGCTGATGTATTCGTTAAAGCCTATGACTTCAAGCTCTGCTGCGGACTTTAATCTGTATAGGTCAAAATGATATATCTTTATTTCTTCTTCGTTTTCGTTAAAGCCTTTGTATTCATTAACAAGTATAAATGTCGGACTGTTGACCACGTCCTTCACATTAAAATATTCGCAAATTCCTTTGACGAACTGTGTCTTTCCCGTTCCAAGGTTGCCTTCAAGCCCTAAAACGCTCCCCGCCTTCAATCCTTGAGCAAATTTCCTTCCTGCAGCTATTGTTGCTTCTTCACTCTTAGAAATTATCATTACCCCTTGCTTTCTAATATGGCAATAGGAAGTATCATTTCTTCCATCGAAATCCCGCCGTGCTGGAATGTGTCGTTGTAATAATTAAGGTACTTATGGAAATCAGTCGGATAGACGAAATAGAAATCTTCCTTAGCGATTATGTAATTCACAATTCCATTCCTGACAGGCAGCCTGTATTCGGACGGGTTCTTTACTAATATGGCATTTCTCGGCTCGGCTTTTACGTTCCTGCCGTATTTGTACCTGAGGTTAGTTGCCGATTCCCTGTCACCCATTGCTTTAACTCCGTGCAAACATCTTATGCTGCCGTGGTCGGTAGTGATAATAATCTTCACTCCTGATTTCGTTGAAAGCTGTCTTAACATTCCGAAAAACGAAGAATGTTCAAACCACGACTCTGTCAGCGACCTGTAAGCAGACTCATCCGGAGCAATTTCTTTCAGAATTGCTGTGTCGCTTCTTGAATGGGAAATCATGTCAAGGAAGTTTATTACTATCGCATTCAGATGATTGTTGCAGTATGAAAGTATCTTGTTTTCAACACCCCTGCTGAAATCCGAATCCATTATTTTGGTGTACTTAAGCTCATTACGCAGTTTAACTTTTTTCCTGTCAAGAAGCTTCTGAAGGAATTCCTTTTCAAAATTGTTTTTTGAGTTTTCATCGTCGTCGCTTGTTTTCCATAAATTCGGATAGTGTTTCTCAATCTCAGAAGGGTACATTCCCGCGAATATAGCATTCCTGCAGTAGGGTGTCGATGTAGGAAGCAGTGAGTAGTAATATTCTTTTGAAATTCTGAAATACTTGTCGAGATATTTCTCCATCATAACCCACTGGTCAAGCCTCATACAGTCAACAACGAAGAAGAATACCGATTTGTTCTTTTCAAGCTCGGGTATAAGATACTTCTCCGCAATCTCATTAGAAAGCACTGGTTTGCTTGCGCCGTCATTTACCCACTTAAGATAATTCCTTTCCACGAACTTGGAAAATTCCACGTTGCATTCTCTTCTCTGGTCGGTGGCAGTCTGCTTCAGACCAAGGTCAGGGTGCTCATCAAGTTCCATTTCCCAGTTTGTCATTTTAGCATGAATGTTTGACCAGTCTTTCCAGTCGGGGTCATTCATCAGCGAAATAGAAATCTGGTTAAACTCCTTTATGTAATCCCTCGATACCTGATTTCCTTTGAGTTTACTCCCCTCGAGAAATTTCTTGCAGACAAGAAGCACTTGCTTCGGATTCACGGGTTTGAGAAGGTAGTCGCTTATTTTCTTGCCAATGGCATCTTCCATAAGGCTCTCTGTCTCGTTCTTTGTAACCATTACAATGGGAAGGTTCGGTTTAAGGTCTTTTATTTCGGAAAGCGTTTCAAGCCCGCCCTTGCCGGGCATCATCTCGTCCATGAAGACGAGGTCTACATTGTTCTCTTTTATGAATTGAACGGCATCGTCGCCGTTTGTTGCTTCGTAAACAACGTACCCCTTTTGCTTAAGGAACATTATGTTTGATTTCAGTAAATCTATTTCATCATCAACCCATAGAATGATTTCTTTGTTTTCCATGTTTTTTCGTTTTAGTTAGTAAATTGGTATCAATCCGTCATTTATAGTTTTCTTTATCCTTTGTTGTTTGTATTAATTTATAAAAGCTGCTTTTGTTTACTGTCTTAATTTATAACAAATATTCCTTAAATTCATTCTTATAATTCGTCTCTAAAATCCTGCTGGTACTTTGCAACCCCTGCGGTTAATTCTTTTGTTTGGTTTCTTTCCCGTGTTTTTCAGGTCTTTCCCGCGGGCAATAGATTTTGTTTTAATCCGCGTTCATCCGCTAAATCCGTGAATATACGCTTTCTATTGCTTTTCTCCCGTTCGCTCCGTGAATATCTCTGTGCACTCGGTGGTAAATGTTCTTGCTCTTTTCAACAATCCAAATTCTCGTTTAGTGTTTTAGTGTTTTGGTGGTAAAATTTCTTGCTCTTAGCAATAAAATAATTCTCTCTGGTAAATTAATTTCTTTTCTCTGTGAGCTCAATTGTAAAAGTTCTTCATAAATTCCGTTCTAATCCGCACTCATCCGTTAAACCTGTGAATATCTGCGTTCTATTGCTTTTCTCTGTGGCCTCTGTGAACTCAGTGGTGAAAAGCTCTTTTTCTTCCAGTCCCCTGTCACCTGCTCTTAAAATCTCCACCACATTCTCCACATGATACGTCTGCGGAAACATATCAACAGGCTGAATCCTTCCTATCCTGTACTTTCCCTTGCTCATTATTATACTCAAATCCCTCGCCTGTGTTACAGGATTACAGCTCACATACACAATTTTCCCGTAGTCAGAATTGCTCAGCACCTCGCATATATCAGGATGCAGCCCCGACCTCGGCGGGTCAAATATAACTTTATTATAAGTACTGTCTTTAAAGTTTAAAAGAAAGTCTTTTATATCCGACGTTTCAAACTCTGCATTCCCAATGTTGTTAAGCATTGCATTCTCTTTTGCGCTTACAATCGATTCCTCAATCAGTTCAACACCCTTTGCCTTGTTTACCATTTCGGAAATGTAAATTGAAATCGAGCCTGCCCCGCAGTAAAGGTCAAGCACGTTATCGCTTTTTGTGAAATCTCCAAACTCCGCCGCAACACTGTATAGCTTTTCAGCCTGTAATGTGTTCGTCTGGAAAAATGAGTTCGGCGAAATTTTGAACTCGTATTCTTTGCTTCCGCAGAAGAGCTTTTCGGTAATATAGCCCTTACCGTATAATACTTTCACATCTTCCGCATACGCAACTTGTGCTTTCTTCTGCGAAAATGAATTAAGCAATGTCGTTACCCTCGGGAAATTTTCCCTTATCTCTGTCTCATATTCATTCATAAGCTCTTCGTTGTAATCAAACGTTATTAGATTCACCATCAGGTCGTCTGTTCTCTTGCACTCGCGTACAATCAGGAATCGTAAATATCCCGTGTGAGTCTTGGTCGAATATATCGAGACACCTTTTTTCTTAAAAAACTCTCTTGCATGATTTAAAATACTGCTCGTTATATCAGACTGTAAAAAGCATTCTTCTATATCCAGTATCTTTGTATGAAAGCCCGCCAGGTGAAAGCCGACAGCAAAGTTTTCCTTCTCTTTACCTTCGTCAAGGTTAGTAAGCCACTTCTCATCCGAGAATGAGAACTCCATCTTATTCCTGTAATAATATTCGTTGTCAGACTTCAATGCAGTTGGAAATATCAAATCATTAAACCCGCCGATTTTCTCAAACGCATTCCTTACAACTTCAGTCTTGAACTCTACCTGCTTATCGTAATCATAATTCTGCACCTTGCACCCGCCGCAAACTCCGAAATGCCTGCACCTCGGTTTTACTCTGTATGGCGATTCCTTTATAATGTTTCTTGTGATTGCCTCTGCATAATTCTTTTTCACCTTTCTTATCTCAGCCGTAACCTCATCGCCGGGAAGTGCATCCTTGCAGAAAACAACAAACCCTTCCTCTATCCGTGCAACACCTTTGCCCTCTGAGTTCAGCGACTCTATCTTTAATTGTACTTCCTGATTCTTCTTTACCATTAAGTTGTTATACTAATCTTAAAATTAATCATCCTGCCCATTATAAAATATCCACATCTGCTTTCCAAAGTTCTTCTTTTCTGTAATTTTCTATGTTCTCTTTGCGGTCTTTGCTTACTCTGCGTTCCTTGCGGTAAAATCTTTTAAACTTAAAAACAATTTTTTCTTTCCCGCAGGCAGTAAATTTAATTCTAATCTGCGTTCATCAGCCTAATTCGTGTAAATCTGCGTTCTATTGTTTTTGTTCTCTGCGTTCTATAATATAAAATATTGTTCTTCAATCAGTGAAAATCATAATCAAATCCGCTCTTTCAGTGAGCAAATCTCTTTTGTTTGTCCTATTTATCTGTTTCAACCATCAAATTATTTATTCTTTCGAATATTGTAATTTAATTATAATCCATCTAATTTCAATAAATTAAAACAACATGGACAGACTTATACCCGTTAAATCGCAAGACGACATACTTCCGCAGTACAGGCAAACTCCTATAGCTTCTCTGCTGGAATACCACAACCTGAACAAACCGTTCTCATCATACAGCAAAGCTCAGCTCCTTATAGGTATGTGCATGGATAACCGTAAGCATCTGCATATCCCCGATAACTTCGCTTTCATTATACGCGCAGGCGGCGCAAACCTCCGCTATAGCGAGTTCAAAGTTTCGTATGCGATATCTGTCGGCAGCGTTAAGCACATCGCTCTTATCGGTCACAACAATTGCGCTATGGTAAACCTCGTTTCCCGTAAAAGTGAATTCATTAACGGACTCGTTGAAAACGCTGGATGGGAAAGCGCAAAAGCAGAAGAGCATTTCAACCAGTTTGCACCCATGTATGAAATCGGAAGCGAAATAGATTTCGTTCTTAGTGAAACCATCCGTCTTCGCATCAGATATCCAAAGGTAATGATTGCACCTATGCAATATCTCGTAGAAGACAACAACCTTTATTTTATAAAAGAAGACTGAATATAAATGAGAATATGCGTTTACTGTGCCTCCAGCCCCAAAGTAGATAAAATATTTTTCGATGCTACTGAAAAGCTCGCGAATGAATTTGCAAGGGAAAACATTGAAGTAGTTTTTGGCGGCGGTGCGCATGGATTAATGGGAAAGCTTGCCGATACAATACTTAAGCATAACGGAAAAATAAAAGGTATCATGCCGCGCTTTATGGACGAAGTTGAGTGGGGACATCCGGGAGTATCCGATTTTATTTATACTGAAACAATGCACGAACGCAAGGCGAAGTTCCTTCATGGCGTTGACGGACTTGTTGCTCTTCCCGGCGGTACAGGAACACTTGAAGAACTTCTCGAAGCAATCACTCTAAAGCGTCTCGGGCTGTTTCTTAAACCAATTGTTGTACTGAACACTGGTGGATACTATGACCCACTGATTCAAATGCTCGAAAAAGCAGTTTCGCATAAGTTCATGAACGAAATCCACCTACAGATGTGGCGCTTCGTCTCCGAACCCGAAGAAGTTATCCCTGCTATAAAATCAAACCCCGAATGGGACAGCGGTGCCATCAATTTCGCCCTCAGTAAATAATATCTGTTTCAACTTTGTGACCCCCGATTTTTACTGTCTGGAATCCCCGTTCTTATCTTTGCTACTATCCGTACAAACTTTGAGTTGATTTTTAACTCAGTATCTTAGTGGTGAAATCTTTTCTTTTGTTTGTAGATTTATCTACGCCGTGCTCTTAAGGTAACGCAAGCATCTTGTTAGCGAATCCGAATTAAACTTTTCTTTCCCCCCTCGTTCCCAAGGTCTCCTTGAAAACGTAATACTAATGGCCATCTCTGTCATTCCTTTTTCTTTCATCCCAGCGAAGCTGCCTCTCTGCCGCAGGCAGGGGATCCAGCGCTCTAAATCTCAAACCGCAATTTATCCACACTCGGATCCTCTCTAATAACAATACTTTGTTTGGAGCTTGTTCATCGGTGTGCACTTAGTTTAAAAATCTTTTATTGTTTTTTTCTATGAACTATCAACTATGAACTATCAACTGTTCTTTTTAGTGCTTTGTTGGCAAAAATTTCTGTCCTTTTTTCTTCCATTTCTTAAATTTATATTAAACTGTTTTTAAAAAATTAAAAAAGTATGATAATGAAAATATTTACTTTCCTCAAAACTAGATTAATTCTTCCTTCTCTTTTAATCATTTCTGCCTTGGGTATAATGTTATTTCAGGCACAAACTTATGATGAACCCATTGATGACAATGACCCGAGATTTGAAAGACCTACACAGGAATCCCGCACGGTTTTCGTACCGCCAAGAATTCAGGGACAGCCAATGGTTGTTACTGTAAATGATTTTGATAATTTCGATATTGGGGTTGATTATTATGAACAGTACGGCTCATCAAACCCCCTCAATCCAATGTGGATTTTCTTCGGGGCTAATGGAACCAGCTTACCGCAAAATGGACACGGGACAACTAACGGAGGTATCAATTGGTATGTTACTAATCCCAATTATCCCGGGGGTACCTGCTGTGACCCATGGGCAACTCATACAGGTAACGGAGTTTTAATCTATGCATCAGGTGTTTCAGGTCAGTATGTTTATCGTTCGACAAATAACGGTTTGAACTGGTCAGCTCCGATTCTATCCGTTAGCGGAAATGACAGAAACCATGTAACCGCTGAATATACGGGTAACGGTCCTTATGCTAATTATGTCTATGCTGCTATGACTCCGGGAAATTTTGCCAGGAGCACTAATGCAGGTTTGAATTGGACAACAACTTTCTCGCCGAGCAATTCATTACCAGGCTGTTATATTGCCGTCGGTCCGAACGACACAATTGACGGAGGTTGTGTAATGTATGTTACCAATACAGGATCTTCTAATGGAGGAAGAATTTATAATTATTACCGCTCAACAAACGGAGGTGCCAACTTTACTCTTATGTCAAGCCAGAGTGGATGGGCGGGTTATGTCGGCTTTTATACTGGCAGCAGACATACGATTAATAATGCAAGAACCGATGCTCACCCTAAAATTGCAATGGATAATTCCAACGGTCCTTACAGAGGAAGACTGTATCATGTAAACGCTTCCAACGACCCTCCCGGAAACGGAAATAAACCAGATATCTGGCTGCGGTATTCTACAAATCAGGGTGCAAACTGGTCGGCACCTGTCAGGGTTAACGACAATCCTAATCCCACAGCCAGCGACCAATGGTTCCCTGAAATATTTTGTGAAAGAACAACAGGAAAACTTTATATTCACTGGTATGATGATAGGGCTAACCCTGCAACATTTGAAACTGCTATTTACGGAACCTATACCACTGACGGCGGACAAACTTTTGCCCCCAACCAACAGATTTCAAATTCAACTTTCACTTATCCTAATCCTCCGGTTTCACCTAACTCCTATAGAGGCGATTATACTACTATGACTGCAAATAACCCCAAAGTCGGATTCAGCGTGTGGAGTGATCACAGAAACGCAACGTCGCAAAATATGGGTGCCTATTTCCCTGACTTTGCAATGAGAGTTAATCCAAATACATTAGGTATGGGTGGATTAAATGACAGTGCTTTCGTAATTGTAAGCGTTCCGGCTGTAAAATTATACACTGACACAGTATTGTTTTCTGCGGCGGTTATTACTCCTCCGGTTACCGGCTCTATTACTATGACATTCTTAAATAAAACTACGAACATTGAGCAAAACATTATTACAACATATCCGGACTCTCTGAGATTAAAAATAAAAACGACAGGCGGTGTTACAAACGGAGTATATTCTGTCAGGGTTCAGGGTAACGGACCTAATGGAACACCGGTTCACGAAAGATTTATAAATGTTACGGTCGGTCTTGTGAGTATTACTAATAATAACGATTTACCGGTTAATTTTAATTTACGTCAGAACTATCCCAACCCGTTTAATCCTGTAACTAACATTGAATTCAGTATGCCAAAAACTGGTTTAGTATCTCTTGTTGTTTATGATATTGCCGGTAAGGAAGTTAAAAGATTACTGAATAGTATAAATTATAATGCTGGTTATCATAAAGTAATCTTTTCGGGAAGCGAATTGTCATCAGGAATTTATTTCTACAAATTATCAACAGACGGATTTAACGATATCAAAAAGATGATATTGCTAAAATAATAATTAACGCATGTTAAGTTTACAAAGCCGGTGTAACAGTGCCACCGGCTTTTTTATTTCCATCCCTTAATTTCAATTTCACTAGTAAAATCTATTCTTTTATTAGTGCAGATCATAATCAATCAGCTATTTGTCGTGCCAATCTCTTCTCTTTTCTCTATCAGCGTTCTCCTCAATGGGCCGTCTCATAAGTCTTTGGTTTCTGTTCCTTGTTTAACTTCATATTCTTTTCCTTTCCCAAATTATCGTAAACCTCCCTGGCTTTTTCTATCTCTTTCATTAACTCCCCCTGCATCCCGAAACTGCGATATAAAATTGCTCTTAGTAAATAAAATCTACTGTCATCCGGATTTTTTGATATTAAAAAATTTACGTCTTCAAGTGCTTTTTCTTTTTGCCCGCTGTAAAAGTAAGCTGTCGCCCGCTCAATTAATGCATTCGTATATTCAGAGTCTTGCTTAAGTGCCTTGTTAAAATAAGATTCCGCAAGTTCATACTCTCCCTTGTCGCGGAGTATAACTCCAATCGCGCAGTAGCAGTCATTGTGTTCATATCCCAGCTCCAGTGCGTCAAAAAAACACCTCAGAGCCTCTGCGTTTCTTTTCGTATTCTTATATGCTATCCCCATGTTGTACCTGTACTTGCCCTCTTCGGGACAAATCTCAGCCGCAACGCTGAAATATTCAAGCGCCTCAGAGTGTTTCTTTGCTCTTCCGAGCAGCTTTCCTTTCTCGTTTAATCTTTCTGCTTGCTCCTTCGGTATGATTTTGTTGTAATTAATTTTATTTTAAGTTTTTAAAATTTAATAAAATGGTTTAACTGTTAAGATTTATTTTTTAAAAATTAATTCTTGGAATACGACAGAGTTGACTGCCTCAAAAATATAACAAAAAGTTTATTCAAATTCATTATCATTATTAGCACAAAATAGGAACAACCGAAACTTGAGACCAATTAGAGCCTAATTAGAGCGCAAGGTTAAGAAAAAACGAAAACGTGATTTTCAGGGGGAAAAATAACGATAAAAAATCAAAGAAAACTTTTACCACCGAGTTCCCAGAGATCACAGAGGAGAAACTTTATTTTTTCAGTTTTAAACATTTTAGATACACCTTTCATTAATAGTCACAACAAAAACTAAAACTTGGACACTATGAAAATTTATTATTATTTTTTGAGAATTTATAAATGTGCGAAAATACAGAAAGTTATACGGCAAGAAAAACTCTTTTATGCGAATAAATATTTATAAAATGAGAATTTTCGTGTCACAATTGCAAAAAATGTTGTGATTAATAGTAGGAGGGTATATTCAGGGAACAGGTAACAGGAGATAGGAACAGTAAGAGCAGTAAGAGCAGTAAGAACAGTAAGAACAGTAAGAGCAGTAAGAGCCGCAAGAGCAGGAAAAGCAGGAAGGGCAAGAAGGGCAGTAAGAACAGGAAGAGCAGGAAGAGCAGGAAGAACAGTAAGAGCAGGAAGAGCAGTAAGAACAGAAAGGGCAGGAAGGGCAGTAAGAACAGGAAGGGCAGGAAGAGCAGTAAGAACAGGAGTAGAGGGAAACAGTAAGAGGAGTTGTTAGTTCCTAGGAAAAAACATAAAAGGGGTAAACCACAAAAGCTCCAAAACACTAAAAGAGTATAACATGAAACAGTCAAGTCAAGTATAATTTAATGATGCTCCTTCTATTAATAGTCACAACGAAAATGAAAACTCTGACACTTTGAGTTTGCAAAAAGATTTTTTTGTAAATGGGAAAAGATGATAGAACATGGTGTTATTAAATACAAAAAATAAGGCGGCGTGCAAATGCTGTTTTGGAAAGACGGCAAAATGTCAGAGTTTCCGAATATGTTGTGATTAATAGTGAGAAGAGCAGTTAAAAACAGTAAAAGCAGGGAGAGCGGGGAAAGCATTTTAAAATCATTTGTTTATCACCGTCCAAACGTAAAAAATCCCATCCCGCTTTTTTTGCGTCGGGATGGGATATGAGTTTTATATCCTTTTGTCGAATTTCTATTTCACGAGTATCATTTTTCTTGTCTCTGTGAATTTACCTGCTGAAAGTCTGTACACGTACATTCCGCTCGAGAGTCTGCTGCCGTCGAATTCGTATGCGTAGCTGCCCTCTGTTTTCGTCTCGTTGTTTATCAGCTCCGCAACCAGCTTGCCGCTCATGTCATAGACGTTCAGCGATACACTTGATTTCTGCGGTATGACAAAGTTTATCATCGTTGTCGGATTAAACGGGTTCGGAAAATTCTGTGACAGACTGAAACTCAGCGGCTCTGCGTTTTGATTTGAAATTCCCGAAACGGTTGTAATTGAAAAGTTTGTGTTCGATATATCAAAGAAAATATTGTCTGCTGATTCTACTTTTATTCTTGCAGTCGTAGTTGAAACCATCGGAAGGTTTACTATCTCGCTTCCGTCGTTTGGTGTGTTTGCTAAAAGTGTGGTCTCAAACGTGTTTCCGCCATCTGTCGAAAGTTTTATGTTTACGTTTGCACAGTTAACGGGTGCTGTGTTTGTGTTCGCAACATCCCATGTAATCGTCTGCGGTATGTTTGCGTTCAGCGTTACTGCCGTGTTTGGCGAGGATACCAGAAATGGTCCCGCCGATGCTGTTACGCTGTATGCGATGTATTCAAACCCGACGCCGCCTCCGCCTGCTTTATTATCCCTTGCCACTAGCACAAATGTCATATTCCTTGTATATGTCGGAAGGATTTCACCAATCACCTGTGTGTTGTTCAGCAGACTTGAAAGTTTTGGAAATGTTCTCGTGCCTGTTGTAACCGGATTGAACGACCTGAAGAGCGGTGCGTTTCCAGTCGGTGCACTCCAGCTTCCCGCGGGTCCTAAATCATACTGTTCCCAGCAGTAAGTAAGCGGGTCGTTGTTAAGGTCTGTTGCTGATCCCGTAAGTGTAAACGGCGTTGACCTTGGTATTGTCTGTCCGCCCGGTCCGAGTGTTACGACAGGATTATTGTTTCCCGTGTTTGTTACAACGGCACATGAATTACCGCCCGAGTTTGAAAACTGTATTATCTCGTCAAGATTCTTTGCAAGAAAGTAAGGGTCGCTGTTATTTTGCAAGTTGTTTGGTGAACAAAGTCCTGCATATGCCATTATGGTTGAACCGCTTCCCGGCTCGTATGCCGTACCTGCGTTTCTGTTACCTCCGCCGCAGCCTCCTGTTGTTGAATTAAATGAGTGGTTGCCGTCATACTGATGTCCCATTTCATGCGCTACGTAATCTATATAAAATGGGTCGCCCGTTGGGGATGGTAAACCTGTGACACCTCCTGCTTTAAGGCTTCCGCAAACACATCCGAGATACGCAACTCCGCCTCCGCCCGTACTGAAGACGTGTCCGATGTCGTAATTTGCCGTGCCTATTATGTTGTCGCATGTTGTCTGATTCTGGCTGAGCATCGAGTTGCCGTTGTTGTTTGAGTATGGGTCAGTGGATGAATTTGTATATATTATCAAATCATTGTTTGATACGAGTACCATTCTTATTGATGTTTCTTTCTCATAAACTCCGTTGACTCTGTTAAGTGCTGTAACAACAGCCGCAAGTCCTGCCGGTACCGTCCCACCGTGGAAGGTAGTGTATTCGCCTGTTGCACCTATTGCTGTTCTGTATGTTCTTAGCTGTCCTTCAAGAAGCACCCTCGACTTTCCGTGCTCGTGTTTTGCGTCATCTTCTTTGCTTATTACATCGCAATGGAAATCTTCTGTTGGAATTAAACTGCTTTTAAAGTAACTAATGTAATTTAAAATGTCGCCTTTTGCGTAAGGGTCTATGAAGATTGAACTTCCTGCCGTTAGTATCATCGCATGAAAACCTAAAGGTGTAATGTCAATCTTTGCCGACGCGTAAGGGTCTTCAATTCCCTGCGCTGTGTATGTTTTAATCTCGGGATACCTGACAGCAAGTCCCTCTTCCATCGCTGGTGAATCCACAATTCTGAATCTACCGAAACCGCCGGCCGGCAGAGGCAGATAAAGTATTGTATTTGAATTTCCTGCAAAAACGTTTTTCTCCTGCGGTGCGGAATTAAGCACATTTTTTATTTCAGGTATGTTCAGCGTTAATGTCCTGTATTCCTGAGGAATAATAACCCTTTCGCCCTGCGTCTGTATATTCTGTTTTGGTACATCCTGCCAGTATGAATTGGTCTGAGCATTAAGAGTAATAAAAGTGCTTAAGGAAATCAGCAGCACTATAAGGTAATAAAACGTTTTTGCCATTTGTCGTAATTTTAATTAAAGGTATATTTTCAAAACATATTTCCGTTTTAAATAATTCTCATTACTTTGTTAAACTCCTTCCCAAGAATATTTTGGGAAGAGGTGAGGTTGTAACTATGGAACAATATCTAAATATTATTTCAAATCCAAATTTTCTATATTAATTGTAATTCAAGCAAATAATGAGCACAAACGGATACGTTATTAAGTCTTTTATGCAACTTTAGTTTCAATGATTTCTATCAATAAAAATATTGAACCTTATCAAAACGAACTTCCAAGTCAATATGCTGATAGACTTGGCGTGCATTATATTGAAAGTGTTTCTAAAGACCACAAAAAATCGCTGGGTCAGTATTTCACACCATTAAGCATTGCTAATCTAATGGTTTTTCTGTCAACCACAAAAAGTAATAGCATCAGAATCCTTGACCCCGGTTGCGGTACCGCTATTCTCTCCTGTGCGATGATTGAATACATCATAAAACATAATCAGAATATTGAATTGATTGAATTAGTCGTTTATGAAATTGATTTAGAACTAATCACTATTACTCATCAGGTTTTAAATTATCTAAACAACTGGCTTAAACAGTTTGATGTATATTTTCAATATAAATTACTCGTAAGCGATTTTATCGTTGATAACGCTAACGCCTTATCCGATTCATTCTTTAAAAACGAAACATACGACATCATAATTTCAAACCCGCCATACTTTAAACTTAACAATCAGGACAAAAGAATTCAGCTGGCAAAAATGTTAATCAGCGGGCAGCCAAATATCTACTCTATTTTCTTAGGGATTGCTTCAAAACTGCTTAACAAAAACGGCGAACTCATATTTATAACCCCCAGAAGTTTTGCTTCCGGTAATTATTTTAAAGCGTTTAGGAAGTTCTTTTTCAACGCTGTTCAGTTAAACCATATTCATCTGTTTCATTCCCGGAAAGAAGCCTTTAGTCGTGATAGCGTCCTGCAAGAGACTGTTATCGTTAAAGCGGCTATGAATGAAAATCAAACAAACTACAACATCAACGTTTCATCCTCAAACGGCTCTAACGATATTTCCTATGTTATTCATAAAACGTTTACTGCAAATCAATTAATCGATTTCAATTCAAAGGAAAAGATATTGCACCTTCCAATAAATTCATCCGAAGTTGAAATCCTTTCTTTAGTTTCTTCATGGAAAAATAAGTTAATAGATTTTAGCATACAAATTTCTACGGGCAAAGTTGTTGCTTTTCGTGCAACAGAATTCGTTCAAAACAAATACGAAAACGGTAACGCATTTTTGTCTCCGCTCTTTTGGATTAATAATGTAGATAAAATGTCTCTGCAATGGCCTCTGCCGCTCGCAAACAAAGGACAGTACATCCGCAGCGAACCCGGTTCTTTATCTCTTCTAATACCAAATTTGAACTACATTTTCCTTAGACGCTTCAGCACCAAAGACGATAAAAGCCGTTTAATCGCCGCGCCTTATTTTTGCAATTACTATTCATCATCTCATATCGGCGTTGAAAACAAAGTGAATTATTTATACAAGCTTAACGGACATCTCAACAGAAAAGAGGTTGTCGGTTTATGTGCTTTATTAAACAGCGAACTTTTCGACACATACTTTAAAATGATAAACGGAAATATCAATGTCAGCGCTACCGAACTTAGAGAAATGAAATTTCCACCGTTAGACACAATACTAAGCATTGGCAATTTAGTAATCCTCTCTAATGACTATTCCATGAAAAATGTAAACAATATTATTAACAGTATCTTTAAATTAGAAAACATACTAACAAAATTGGCATGAGTAAATTATTAGAAGCACAGGAAATCTTGAAAGCATTCGGTTTGCCATCTGCACAACAAAACGAAATGTCCGCACTAACTCTTTTAGCCTTATGTCAGATTAAAGAAAAAGATAAATGGAAAGACGCAAAAAGAATCAGTCTGGGTGTAACAAAAGGAATAATGGAATTTGTAAACAAAGAATACAAAAAGAAGAAACCTTATGCTCCTAACACAAGAGAAACATTCAGAAGACAAGTCTTACATCAATTTACTCAAGCAAGAATCGTTGACTACAATCCCGACGACCCAAAAACGCCTGTCAACAGTCCTCGTGCACACTATGCCGTTTCAAAAGAGGCACTTGAAGTTATTAAAAAATACAAAACCAGAAACTGGAAAAAATCCGTAGCCTCTTTTATATCGTCAGTTGGTAAACTCACAGATGTTTACTTTAAGGAAAGAATAAAAAATCAAATTCCTTTAAAACTTGCAGACGGAAATATCATCGAACTTTCGCCGGGCAAACACAACGAAGTACAGGCAGCAATCGTCACAGATTTTGCCTCACGCTTCGCAAACAACGGAGTACTAATTTACTTAGGCGACACAGCAAACAAAAACCTATATATGGATGAAGTTCTTTTAAAGAAACTCGGAATCCCTATCACGCGGCACAGCAAACTCCCCGACGTAGTAATATATGTGAAACCCAAAAACTGGCTCTTCCTAATCGAAGCTGTCACATCACACGGACCCGTCTCTCCCAAAAGAATGCTCGAACTCGAAGACCTATTGAAGGACTGCAACCTCGGCAAAATATACGTAAGTGCATTCCCTGATATGTCGGAATTCAAAAAGCACTCTGCAAACATCGCATGGGAAACCGAAGTCTGGCTAATGGAAGTTCCCGACCATATGATTCACTTCAATGGTGACAAATTTATTGGACCGCATTTATAATGATTAATTTTTTCAAAAAATGTCAATAAATAAATTCAGTGGGGCTTCTCAAAGAACAAGAATCCCAAAGCATATTGTCAATATATTTTTCTTAGACTACATTAATTTGATTAATAAGTGGAATAAAGTTACTTACTTCTATTATTTATTAATTTTCTCTTTTAATTCTTTATAGAGAGTTAATAAATAATTTGGATCATTAAAATCTTCAACTCTAAAGGTTCTAATGAATCCTTTTTCAAAATAAATATACAAATTTTTAGAGTCATATTTACAAAACATAATATTATTAATATTGATTATGTATTGTTCTCCGTTATCTTTAATTATTTCCATGTTTAATATTTTAAGATTTGAAATATAAATTAAATTATAATAATCCAGGTATTGTCATTTATTCGTTCGATCTCTGCTTTTGCAAAGAAACCCTTACTATCTAGTAAATCATTTATCATTGCCATTACATTTAAACTGTTCTTCCAATCATTTGCTATTTCTTCATTATCAGTTGCAATTACGATTAAACCTCCTTTAATTACGCCTTTTGCAAGTAAATCTGAAAATTCATTAATATATTTATTTATTCTATCGTATGTGGCGCTTACATTCGGTGCTTCATTATCAGAATTTTTAGCATCGCCTAAAAATAAATATTTCTCTTTGCTATTAAATTGTAAGACATCAGGATTTAAACCACTTGGTAATGTATCAATTGCATCAGTAAAACCTAATCCTTTGGCGTATTCTAATAACTCAACAGATAAGTCTTTATGAGCTTTACTCTCAGCCTCTTTAAGTAATTTTAATATTCTAGCTACTCTTTTGTAGTCCATAGTGTTTTATTTTAGGTTATAAATAAAATCATGTTATAAACAACTAGAACAGATCAAAACTGATTGCAACTGAAACAACTGCGGAAAACACTGTATATTTACGAGATAAAAAATCTAAGAAAGGAAAACCTCTTTATAAACTTAATGATGCGGTGTGCGTTTGGAACATGTACAAAATCGTAAACTCTGTTTATACATCCTCTTATTCCCCTTTGCTAACTTATTAATTATTTTAAAAAATGTCAATAATGAAATTAAAGCCAAATATATAAGTTGTATTAATATTCCACATTTTATAATTTACTTAAAAGAAATACTTGATGAACAATATTAACCTTTTTCATAATTTCGATTTTTCACAGTTAAACAATCCTGACTTTAAGGAAGACAGCGTTCGTGAGGTTTTAATCCTTCCTATCTTAACTCGACTAGGCTATCAAAATAAAGATATAGTTAGAAGTAAATCATTGCAGCATCCTTTTATAAAAATCGGCTCTCAAAAGCGACAAATTAATATTGTACCTGATTATCTTTTTAAAGTTGAGAATACTTATGCCTGGGTTCTTGATGCAAAAGGACCAAACGAAGATATCAAACAAGGTAATAATGTCGAACAGGTTTATAGTTATTCAATGCATCCGGATATAAGAACTAAATATTTCTCACTTTGCAATGGAAGAGAATTCATACTTTTCAGACAGGACACAGAAGAACCGATTTTGTTCTTTAATATTTCTGACATCGAAAGATATTGGAGTAAACTTGAACTATTACTTTCTCCATCATCTTTTCAAGTTGGTAAAACATTTTCATATTCTTCAGTAAAAGAATTTGGTGGTATCAATTATAATGAATTTAATTATTTAAAAAGACCATTGCTCGATGAAATCGAAGTAAGAAAGCAAGCTGCCAAGAGACACTTCGGCGTACACGGATATTTCACTAAGCAAGCATGGAATGTAGTTCAGGCATATATTGAAAATTTTTCTAAACCTGGTGATTTAGTCCTTGACCCTTTTGGTGGTAGTGGCATAACAGCTGTTGAATCAATGATGATTGATAGAAGTGCTATAAATATTGATTTAAATCCTATGGCAATATTTATTGTTAATAGTTTGGTTGCTCCTGTTGATTTTAAAGAATTAAGATTAGCATTTGAGCGTATAGAAAAAGAATTTAAGAAAGGATGTCCAACTTCCGATGATGATATTAAAAAAGCACTCAAAATTTATCCTTATCCAAAAGGCATAAGTTTGCCGAAAGCCTCTGATGTAAATGTAATTGAAGAACTTTTCAGTCCAAAGCAATTAGCCCATTTGTCATTCTTAAAATTTTTAATCTTAAAAGAGAAAAAGAAAAATGTGCGGGAAAGTCTTTTATTGGCATTTTCAAGTAGTTTAAACAAATTCAACAAAACATTTCATTACACGAAAACTGATGGTGGTGGTGATAGCAGTCCTTTCAGATACTATCGGTATAGAATAGCTCCTGAGCCTGGTGAATTAGATTTGATGAACATTTTTGAAACAAAGTTCAAAAAGCTGATGGCAGCTAAAAAAGATATTGTGGCAAAAATAAACTTTAATACTATTGATAAATTAATAATTAAGAAAGATACAGCAACTGATTTACATTGGATTAAAAACGAAACAGTTGATTATATTTATACAGACCCTCCTTATGGTAAAAAAATTCCTTATCTGGATTTATCTGTAATGTGGACTGCCTGGCTTGACCTTAAAGTCACTAAAAAAGATTTTGAACTTGAAGCAATCGAAGGAGGCGAACACAATAAAACCAAAAATGAATACAACGATTTAATTTCTAAATCTATCGAAGAAATGTATAGAGTATTAAAGTTTGATAGATGGATGAGTTTTGTATTCGCACACAAAGACCCCGAGTTCTGGCACCTCATAGTCAATACCGCCGAAAAGGTAGGTTTTGAGTATGCAGGCGCAGTAAAGCAGGCAAACGGACAAACAAGTTTTAAGAAAAGACAAAATCCTTTTACTGTTTTAGCAGGTCAATTAATTATTAACTTTAAGAAAGTTAGAAACCCAAAAGCTATTTTAAAAGCAAATCTCGGAATGAATATCAGTGAAATCATTATACAAACAATTGAAGGTATTATCGCACTGCACAACGGGGCAACATTAGAACAAATTAACGACGAATTAATCATCAAAGGTCTCGAACTCGGTTTCCTCGATTTACTTAAAAAGCAATACAGCGATTTAACTCCATTGCTCTTAGAATCATTCGATTATAACGATGAGACACATTTATTCACTATCAGAAAAAACTTAAAGTTCAGAACTAATATTGATATAAACTTAAGAATAAGATATTACTTATTTTCATATTTAAGAAGACAAGAAATCGAAAAGAAAACAGTAACATTCGACGACATTATACTTTATATTATGCCACTATTGAAAAACGGTACAACCCCTGAGAACCAAACAATCTTAAACGTACTCGAAGACATCGCCGAAAAAGTTGGTCACGACCAATGGCAACTTAAAACTATTAATCAACCAAGCCTCTTTGGCTTATTTTAAAGTTTATTTTATTAAGGATATACAAAATTTAATTAAGTTTTTATATGAACAAAAACAAATATATAATAGACCTAGAAGAATTCAAGTCTTTACTAAGTCAATATAAAAATGAAAGTCCTTCAAAAAGAGATATAAGAACAAAAATCTGTAAAAAGATATCATATATAGAGATAATTATTAAAAAAGCTAATAGATTTAAAGTTTTTACTATAGGTCCACCACCCGCGATTGGTGGATATATTATGCATAATGTAAATCCTTTTACTATAATTTTTGATTCCCCTTATTATTTTGATGCAATTGGTGTAATAATTGATATGATCGATGAGACTATTGGATATATTGAAGAGAATAAAGATTTTACCATTGAAGAAACTATTTCGTCTAATAATAAATCAAATATAAATAAATCTATAATCAGGGATAACAAGATTTTTATTGTTCATGGTCACGATAATGCTTTAAAAGAACAAGTTGCAAGATTTCTTGAGAAACTTGATATTAAACCTATTATACTTCATGAGCAATCGAATAAAGGAGCAACTATTATTGAAAAATTTGAAAAGCATTCCAATGTAAACTTTGCAATAATACTACTTACACCTGATGATGTAGGCAATGTGAAAGAAAAAGAAAGTAGTTTAAATTTAAGAGCTCGTCAAAATGTAATTTTTGAACTGGGTTATTTTATGGGAAAAATTGGAAGAGAAAATGTTTGTGTTTTAATTAAAGATAAAGTTGAAAAACCGACTGATTATGACGGAATAATATATATTCCCTGCGATAATTCCGCTGGATGGAAAATGGATTTAGCAAGAGAAATTAAAACTGCCGGATATACTATTAATTTAAATTCAGCTATATAAATTATTTAAAAACATTAATATGTCTTTTTACGAGCATTCATTATTTACAGACCCTGAAGAAACAGATATCCTGTGGCGATATATGGACTTTACTAAATTTGTTTCAATATTAAGTACTAAATCTTTATTTTTCCCAAGTGCAAGAATCCTTCAAAAAATTGATCCTTGGGAAGGCACGTATTTAAAAAAGGAACTGGATTTTAGGCTTAAAGAGGATTTGTGGATGAGAAGAAACCCTAAACTTAAATATAAATACGGGGAATTAAATGATAATGAAATTTTAAAAGAAATTACAGAGAGCTGGAAACATGGTTTTGAGAATCAAATTGATATAAACTATATAAGTTGTTGGCATTATAATTCTATAGAATCTGCCGCAATGTGGAGATTATATTTAAAAAGTAATGAAGGTATTTGTATCCAAACAGATATTAATTCATTTAAAGAATCTTTTGAAAAAGAACAAAAGAGTGTGTTTATAGGAATGGTAAGATATAAAGACTATGGAAACGATTCTTATTATACTGATTACGATATGAAAAAACTTCGTTTTGCGGGTTTTAATATGTTTTTACCATTTATTCACAAAAGAAAGATATACGAACATGAAAAAGAATACAGAGCTATTGTTCCAATTAATGATGATTCTTGTAAAGATAAAAGCGGGATTTTGATAAAAGTGAATTTAATTAAATTAATTAAGAGAATAATTTTAGCTCCTTCATGTCCCGAATGGTTTGAAGATTTAGTAAGGGCTACAATAAAGAAATATGATTTTGACTTCGAAATTTGTAATTCAATAGTAGATGATAAACCCTACGAATACGATTTATCACCTTACCAACATAAGAATAAAGATCTCTTTTCTTCTTGAATCTTCATTTTTGTTTAAATAATAATTGACCACTTCAAATTAATTTTTTTAATCATTATATTCTGTATTTTAAATTTACTATTATTAAATTATTTTATAAATATCTATTATCTATACACAACAACATTGTTTTTTTAACCTTTATAGATAGAGTAAATATCATTTTATATGTATGGAAATATAAATGCTAAACCCTTTATTAAATGGGCTGGTGGAAAGAAATGGTTAATTAAGAGTTTAGTAAACATTAATTTAACCAATTATAGTTCTTACCACGAACCTTTTTTTGGAGGTGGTGCAGTGTTTTTTCATCTGATGCCTAAAATGGCTTTTTTAAGTGATGTTAATTCAGAGCTAATCAATACATACCTACAGGTAAAGCATAATGTTTTCGAGTTAATATCTGCATTATCCCGTTTTAAAAATCAAGAAAAAGAATATTATAAAATTAGAAGTACTATATTCAAATCAAATATAGAAAGAGCCGCCCGATTTATTTATCTCAACAAATGTTGTTTTAACGGTTTATATAGAGTTAATAAGAATAACATTTTTAATGTCCCATATGGTTTTAATAATTCTTCAATATTTAATGCAGTTGACTTGATAAACGCTAGCCAGTCATTGAAAAATGCAAAAATACGTATGTTAGATTTTGAAAAGACTATTGATAATATTAAAGAAAACGATCTTGTCTTTATAGATCCTCCTTATGTTACTTCTCATCAAAATAATGGTTTTGTAGCCTATAACCAAAAAGTATTCTCTTGGGATGATCAAAAAAGGTTGAAAAGGTTTATTGGTTCTATTAAAGATATTAATGCTTACTTTGTAATGACAAATGCTAAACATATAAGTATTCAGAGTATTTATAAAGGTATCGGGCATTATAAAACATTATCACGAAATTCAACTATCGGTGGCACAAATGCCAGTCGAGGTAAAATAAACGAACTTATATTTACAAATATTAAACAACTATAATAATGGGAGCCAAAAAAGTATTAAAAGAAATTCCTATTGACTTAATCCGTCCTAACCCAGATAATCCTAGAATTGTTTTTAGACAAGAGGAATTAGACGATCTTCTTATCTCGATTAAAAAAATCGACATTCAAGTTCCAATATCTGTTTACGAAGATAGAGGGAAATATATTCTCATTGATGGTGAAAGAAGATTAAGGGTTTGCAAAAAATTGAACTATGATAAAATACCAGCAATTGTTCAAGAAAAACCTTCACCTCTTAATAATTTATTATTAATGTTTAATATTCATTCACTTAGAGAACAATGGGATATATTTACTATAGCCAGTAAACTTCCTGAAATAATAAAATTATTTTGGAAAGAGAAAAAATATGAACCGAATGAATCTGAATTAAGTAATGAAACGGGTTTATCAAGGAGTACGATTAGAAGATGTAAATTGATTATGGATTTACCAGATAGATTTAAAGAGATTATTTTAAATGAACTGAAAAAGCCCAAGAATCTTCAAACCTTTAGTGAAGATTTCTTTTTAGAAATGGAAACTGCACTAAAGACTGTTGTAAATAATTTCCCGATTTACGAAGATAATATTGATCAAATTAGAACAACTTTAATTAAAAAGTATGAGAATGATACAATTTCTAATATTACAGATTTCCGTTTGTTAAGAAAGATAGCTACTGCACCAAATAATCTTGATTTTACCAAAGAGAATGCAGAAAACTGTTTAACTACAATATTTAACGATAATGAGATTGGTATTGAAACAATATATAAAAATTCAGTTGAGACTAAATACGATGAAAAAAAGCTCATATCAAATATAGATAGTTTTATCTATCATATTAATCTTATGCGTGAAGATTCGAAAATTGATAGTGAAATAAAGGATAAATTGGCTATACTTAAGAATATTATTGATAATATTTTAAGCGAGGATAACTAGATGACATATACAATACTTGATTCATATCTTCATCCTTTTGCCGACTCTGCAATAAATATTTTAAAATCTCGTTTTAATTTGAAAAAACCAATAATAGAACAATCTATTGATAGCAACCTCGCTTGGAGACCCACTTTTTATTGGAATAATAAATATGAAGTTTTTGCTTGTGAAGTTTTAAATCAACCATATTCACAATCTGTTGCTGAAATATATTCTGATATATCAAGCGAAGGTTTACCAATAAGAATTATTATTGCTTTTCCGCAAAACAACGGATTGACTTTAGATAATTATCAAACCGCAACAAACAAATTAAAAAAATTAGGAATTGGTTATCTAAATGTTAATTCAAATGGCGGCGGAAATTTAGAGTATAAAGGAATTTCTCAATCACTTTATATTTCGAAACTAGATTTGACTGGTATTAAGGATTTTTTGCGCCCAAAAATATTAACAGCGTTTGAGATATATAGGAATGAAGATCAAAAGCATGGTGTCCAAGAACTTGCTCAAATCGTTGAGGCTTACATAAAAAATTTAGCCACTCAAGCACAAGCTAAAGGAACATATGTAAATACCAGGTACAACCCTTCGCGATTTTACAATTTGAAGGATCTAATAGATGAACTAACTACTCAGAAAGTAATTGATTTAGGAGTTTTAGGAAAGTGCAGAGGTTTTGTTTATCCAAGAAACGATACTAGTCATCCTCCTAAGACACTGGCTGAAGCAAAAAAAATTGCTAATAAATTTAGAGATAATTTCATTATTGGTTTGGATATACTTAATGATTTACCTGCTCGCTTTAAAGAAGAGGGATATAAGTTTAAAGAGTTAATTTAATTCCGTAAAGAAACCAAAGATAAATTATTTTAAATTATATTTAATATTATGAATAAACAAACTAAATCAAACATTCTTGTAATATGGCCTCCAAAATTGGAATTTATTTTTTCTATTCAAAAGCATTATACATATTTTGGTGAGACAATTGGATATTTAAAAGACCATACTGATTTGAAAATCACAGTTATGGATGGCAGCTCTTTAATGTTTTTTCAATGGGACTTTATCAAAGAATATACTAAGTGTTATGATTTCTTATTAGTTTATACTGACTTACATAATAGCATAAGCGCTTTAAAAGCCGCACAGTTGTGCAAGAGTATTTCACCAAATACAACAGCAATATCTTATGGTCAAGGTACAGCATATATTCCATTTGAACTTTTAGAAAATGGGTTCGATGCAGCTATTACTGATTATCAATTCGAAGAAAGTATTGTTGGTTTTATAAACTATAAGATTGGTAAATCTAATATAGATAATTTAAAGGGAATTGTATATAAAGACAAAGACAACATAGTCGAAATTAAAGACACATTCGAGCATAATATGGAGAAAATTTCTTTTCCTGCATTAGATTTAATTCCTGTAGAACAATACAAGAAAATTAGTGGCAGAGATCAACTTTGTTTCACAGTTTCCAGAGGGTGTTCATTCAGTTGTAAATTTTGTAGAGTTCCAATAGCAAATAGTAATAAAACTTCATATAGGGATATAAAAAGTACAATTGAGTTTGTAAAAAAATATATGAGTGAGTTTTCTTCGATAAAATTTATTGCACCAACATTCACTGAGAATAGAGAATGGGTAATAAAGTTATGTAACGAAATTATTAATGAAAGAATAAAGTTTCAATGGATTGTTACAACAAGAATTGAATTATTGGATAAGGAATTAGTTATATTAATGTCAAAAGCTGGTTGTATTGCAGTTGCTTTTGGCTTAGAGACACTATATCAGAGCACGCAAGCTATTATTAATAAAGAGTATTCCCAAGATTTTTTAATTAAGCAATTCAAACTTTTACACGATAATAAAATAATACCAAAAGCTTTTATTATGTTAGGTATTCAATGTCAAACTAAAACTGAAATTGATGATCTTTATAGCTTTTTGCAATCACATAAAATAGAAATAAGACCAAAGGAATATTACCCTTATGAAAAATTCTTTGAATCTTCTAATAAATATGAACTAATGAAGCATTTTGATAGGGATGATGTATATTGCAATAATTTAATTAAAGATATTAAGAAAATTGATTTTATTAATTATTTATTAAATAGAACCAATGTCAGATAAAGTTAAAATTAATTCGGAGCCATTTGTTAGAGAAGCAATTAATAAGTTATATAGCTATTTAAATAGCCATATTATAGCTTTAACAGAAAACGAGAAAAAATATTCTGGGTTTCTATTAGATATCTCAAATCCAAGCAAGAAAAATGGAATAGGTATTGGCTCGGTTGCGATTGGTTTGTCAATGTATACATATGAGAAGAATAATGATAAATCAAAAATGGAGGAGATGTGTAATTTTATCATTGATTGTCAACTTAGTAGTGGTGCATGGACTGTAAGCACCTTAAGAGAAAAAGAAATTGGTTTGACATATACGACTTGTTATGCTCTGAACGCATTGATTTTATATAATTATGAAGATTACAAACATCAAATTAATGATGGATTATTATGGTTATCCAATAATGTAAATGTTAATGAGGGTTGGGGATTTAAGCAAGAAGATAAAAGCGAAATATATGCAACCGCTGAAGTCTTACGGATCATTTCCTTGGCAAAGGAATATCGTTGTTCAATTTCATACGATTTTGAGAATAATATTAATAAAGCTAAATTGTGGTTGATTAAACAAAAAGAGAATATGTATTGGAAATGTAATAATAATCCTTCACTATATTATACGGCATTATGTTATAAAGCTCTCGTCAATGATTCTTCAATTTCATTAGATCTTACAGATACAAGAAAATGGTTAATCTCAAATATTAATAATGCAAAGTGTTTAGAAAGGAAACAATATCAAATTGATTGCAAAGGTTTTACATATAGGGACCAAATAGATTGCTTTACAAAGGCTACTGTTTTAAATGCGATATTGTCCAATAAAAACCTTTTATATAGCCATGAAATAGAGATAGAAATAGTAAAATTGCTAAAAAGTCAAGATAATCTTGGTTATTTTACCTGTCATGATGAATCAATCAAAGTACCTATTTTTTTAAATTACTATGTTATTGATACTCTTGATTTATATACTTCGTATTTGATAAGAAAATGTAAACCCAAATTTAAGGAAGAAATTGAAGATTTGTATTCTAAATTTCCTTTTTACACAATTTTATTTTTAGTCTTAACAATTATTGGTTTTATCGATTTATTGCTATACTTTAAAGACTTTTTATTCTCAATTCCCTATCTATTTAATTCAATTTTAAATTTCTTTGAAAAACAATCAGGGTTAGCAAACCTTGTAACAATTTCCGGTGTAAGTACTGCTCTTATTCTCACATTTATATATAGAATGTTCTTAAGAAATAAAAAAGGGAAATAAAGATTTATCCTAGTTCACAACCCTCAAAGAGGTTCGCTCTTAAAACACTACTATTCGCTTTTGAACCTCTCAATGCTGTCTTTAGTAGAACATTTCGTGTCTAAAATGCAAAGTTTTTCGATTTGGCGGGGTGAGATGGAGGACATTTTTTCAGCGGTTATTCTGGCGGCTACGTTTCTGGAAAAACCTTTTTTCATTAAATATGCAAATGGGTGCGGCATCCGCGCAGTTTCATAAGATTTTTGATGTTGAATTTCAGCATAAATACTCCTTTTTCACAAAATTATATGTTCTTTTTCAAGAGTTTCTTTATCTATTATTTTTTAACGTCAAATAACTTATTTTTAGTGAACAAATAATTTTCATGCAAAAAGATATCAGAAACGCACGGGACGTTGTCCTTAAAGAAAAGAAAGAGATTCAGCTGCTACTGAACAGGTTCGGCGAGAAACGGTTTCAGATGAACTTTGCTTCTGCAATTGATTCTATTTATAAATGCAAAGGCAAGGTTGTCATCTCAGGCGTCGGCAAAAGCGGTATCGTTGCTCAGAAGATTGTTGCTACTTTAAATTCTACGGGTACGCACTCTGTATTCCTGCATTCTGCCGACAGCATTCACGGCGACCTTGGCATTGTCGAGAACGGTGACGTTGTTGTGCTGATTTCCAAAAGCGGTGAGTCGGAAGAGATTAAAAATCTTATTCCGTATTTAAAGAATATCAGGACAAAAATTATTCTGATTACAGGCAGTACTAAATCTGTCCTTGCTAAATCCGCTGATATTATTATTGATGCGTCTGTAAAGGTTGAAGCCTGTCCGCATAACCTTGCTCCGACTTCTTCCTCGACTGTTACTCTCATTATCGGCGATGCTCTTGCTGTTGCACTTTTTCAGAAACGCGGATTCACTAAAGAGGACTTTGCATTCCTGCATCCCGGCGGTGTTCTCGGGAAGAAGCTGCTTCTTAAGGTTGAAGATATTATGGTTAAGGATAAGAAAATTCCCGTTGTTAAAAAGAACGCAAGGCTGAAGGATTTGATATATGAAATTTCTTCCAAACGTCTGGGATGTGCGGTGGTGATGAACAAAAACAAGATTGAAGGTTTCATCACGGACGGCGATATAAGGCGGCTGCTTGAAAATGACGTTGACGTAAGAACGGTTCTTGCTAATGATTTGATGAATAAAAAACCTAAGACTATTCAGCGCGAGACTCTTGCAAAGACAGCACTTGAAATGATGGAGAAGAATAAAATCACACAGCTTTTAGTCGTTGATAAATTTAAAAAACTGTCGGGTATTCTGCACATTCATTCTCTTATTGAGCTCGGGCTTTGATGCGGATTGTTTATTCATACATATTCTTACTGCTTTTCGGGATAATGTTTTCTTCCTGCGAAAATAAATTCGTGCCGCCAAAGACCGATTTGAATTCGGATGATATTCCCGAGCAGGAAAGCTGGAATTCATCCGTTGCATTTTCGGATTCGGGAAAGGTGAAAGCAATTCTCCGCGCAGGACACATAATGGCGTTCAACAAGAAAGGTTACACAACAATCGATAGCGGTGCGAAAGTAGATTTCTACAGGGATATGGTTATTGTTTCAACTCTCACGAGCAGAAGGGGAAAGATTTTAGAGCCATCAAAGAATATTGAAATATACGACAGCGTCGTGGTGATAAACAATGAAGGCAGTATTCTTAAAACGCAAAAACTTTTCTGGGATAACCAGACTCAAAAGGTTTCCACAGAAGAATACGTTAAGATAAAAACACCTAAGGAGGAAGTCGAAGGCATTGGGTTCATCTCAGACCAGAACCTTAAGAACTATACAATTTTCAAAGTAACCGGAACCTTTAGCGAGTGACGAAATCTTTCTTAAATATAATTCTAATCCTTTTGCTCTTTGCGGGAATTGCCGCCGCTCAGGACAAGATTGAACTTAAGAAGAGCGATAAACTTTCGGGCAAAACGATTGACGGCAAATCAGTCCGCGAAGCAATCGGCAATGTGCACTTCGTTCAGGGAAACGTTGATGTTTACTGCAACGAGGCAATTCAGTATATTGATGATAATAAGATTGAGCTTAAAGGAAATGTAAAGATTTATCAGGATTCGCTTTCACTTTTTACTTCGAAAGCAACCTACCTTGGAAATGAAAAGAAGGCTATCTGCGAGGGAAGCGTAACTCTTAAAGATAAAAACGCAACGCTTCGTGCAGACGGCGGAGTATATTTCTTCAACGATGCAAAAGCAATTTTCAAAGGAAATGTTATAATCGTAAATCCTGAATACAGGATTACATCAAATGAACTGACATATCATCGTAACACGGAAGACTCTTTCGCAAGAGGCGACGTCGTTGTCAATACTGATTCAGCAGTTATTAAAGCGCAGAGCATTGACTTCTTTAAGCAGCAGGGAAAGACTTTCGCTGTTGATAAGGTCAGTATTGAATCAGATTCATCCGTTATATATTCCGATACGCTTACTGACTATTCATTTGAAAACAAAAGCATTGCTTCGGGTAATGTGAAGATTGTTAATCTTTCCAATAACCTTGTCGTCACGGGTGCTTATGCCGAAAACTACGATGCTAAAAAGTTTGCATTCGTAAAAGGAAATGCACGGCTTACACAGGTTGAAAATGAAATAGATACTTTGTTTATCTATAGCAGTATTCTTGAAACTTATAGGAATTTTCCTGAACGCTACGTTGCAAAGGAAAATGTTGAGGTTATACGCGGCACCTTCCTCGCTAAGAGCGATACTGCCGTCTTTGCGCGTACGCGTGACGAAAACAAGGACGAAGTTTCACTGTTTCCGAGACCTGTCGTTTGGCAGGATAATCTTCAGCTTACTGCTGATTCCATCTATGCATTAATGGAGAATAAAAAGCTTTCCGAAGTGTTCGCTAAAAAGCTTGAAGGATATCCGGGTAGTAAAAACTCTTTCATGCTGATATCCAATAAGGATTCTTTCTTTGCCCAAAGGTTCGACCAGATTACGGGCAGGGATATTCGGATAAAATTTGAGAACGATTCACTTAAATATGTTGATGTGTATAAAAACTCTTCAAGCATTTATTTTGCGTTCGAAAACAACAAGGCAAACGGCGTGAACCTTGTCGATGGTGAGAATATGTATATCACTTTTAACTCTCAGCAGCAGGTTTCAAAAATTAAGGTTGAAAAGAATGTACGCGGCAAATTTGTCCCTGAAGCAAGGATGGCAGAGGTCTCAACACGGCTCACGGGTTTTAATCTGCGGAGCGATAAACCAATCAGGAAATAATTGATGCCGGAAAAACAATCTGTCAATACTAATAGCAATCAAACAGTTAAAATGGGGTTTCAGTCAATTCCTGTTTATATCTGGTTTATGCTTATAGTTTTTGTTTCCGGTATGGTTCTCTTTCTTGCTTTTCGCCTTGCCTTACTTTTCCTGAATTATGAACAGGTTAAAGATGTACCGCTTAACATTGTAATGTACGCCGTCTTTAATCGCGGCAGCCTTTTTGATTCCGTAGTGAACTCATACATACTGATAATTCCTTTTCTATGGCTGTCTTTTGCTTATATTTTCAAAGTAAAGAAGGGTTGGTTTTATTCCTTAACAGTAATTGTTATTAATGTTTTCTATGTAATATCTATTTCGCTGATGAGCCTTGATATCCCTTACTTTTCATACTTTAATTCTCGTCTTACCAACGGTGTTCTTAGCTGGTTCGACGAACTCTGGCTCAGTGTTTATGCAAGATTTTCTGTTCCCGTTTATTACCCTTATCTGTTTGCATCTATTGCAATATCTGTGTTGTTTTGTTTCTGGATTAGATATGTTGCAAGAAAGACCATCTATCATCCTAACGGCAGGTCTGATAGCTTCACAAAGAAGATTTTCGTATTTGCTTTCGTCGGCGTTCTGCTTTTTTTCGGTATCCGAGGTGAGTATAGGACAAATGATTTACCGCTGAATGTTTCAAACTCATTTTTCTCCGATTACTCGCTGCCAAATCAGATTGGATTGAACCCTATTTACAGTTTTGTAAGCAGCTTTAAACCGAAAAATAAAGAGCTCTTTAAAAACAATAATTTTATAGAGCTTACGCAGAAGTATCTGAATATTAAAAGGCAATATGATTCACCCGTCGCAAGAGATGTTAATTTCAACTTAAGGGCATCGGCTAATCCAAACGTGGTCCTTTTCATTGTAGAAAGCCTGAGCGCCGTAAAGTTCAAACGCTATGGCTACAAAGAAAACATAATGCCGTTTATGGACAGCCTTGCAAACGTTTCGGCGAGTTTTGATAATGTTTATACCTCATGCGTTCATACATACGACGGTATCTATTCCACGCTGTTCTCGATGCCTACAGGGCTTAATATTAAAGCTATGACAAACCCTGTTACAACGTCACAAAAGCACTCGGGGATTTCAAATGTTTTAAAACAAAATGGATATCATACTGCTTTCTTCTGTACTGGCAATAAGCAATTTGATAATGTGGATGACTTTCTATCTTATAATGACTTTGATGACATATATAGCCAGGATAACTACCCCCCTGAATTTAATGTAACAGAATGGGGTGTGCCTGACCATGTTATGTTTGACTACTCTTTAAACAAGTTCAATGAGTTCTATAAATCAGGCAAGCCGTTCTTTGCTTCATACATGACTGTCTCAACTCATGAATCTATAGCGATTCCTGACTGGGTGAATTTTAAACCGTCGTCGAATGACGAATACGACCGCCGTTATCAGTATTTTGATTGGTCAGTTTCTGAATTTATGAAAGCAGCACAAAATACTGAATGGTTTGATAATACTATTTTTGTTTTTATTGCCGACCATGGCCAGAATTTTGAACAGACTTATGATATGTCGCTTTCTTACCATCATACTCCGTTGATTATGTATGCTCCGAAACTTATCAGTCCTCAGCGGTTTGAAAAGCCGGGCTTGCAGATTGATATGTTCCCTACGTTGATGGGTTATCTTCAGATTCCATACGTCAATAATACACTTGGTGTTGACCTTAGAAATGAAGGACGTAAATATGCTTACTTCTGTACAGATAATAAAATCGGATGTTTGAATGATGATTATTTTCTTGTTCTCCGCAGCGACGGTCCTAATTCACTTTATAAATATAAAAACAAAGACAGGAATAATTACATTAAAGAAAATCAGGAACTTGTAAACGAAATGAAAAGATATGCAACAGCTATGATTCAGACTTCCTATTGGCTTGGCGAACATAATCTTTTGTCCCTTCCTGAGTATAAACATTATAGAAGTATTGCAAAAGAAGATTAGAATACTTGTTGTTCAGATTGGTAAGTATGGAGATATGATTCTCACTACTCCTCTTTTCAAAGAACTTAAGAGAATCTTCCCTGATTCCGAACTGTCAGTCCTTGCAAGTTCAAGAAACTCGGATATTTCAAAGAATCTAAGCTTTGTTGATTTTACTTATGAATACAGAAAGAAAATTGTGTCAACAATAAAGTTGATATTTACACTTAGAAGAAAAGCTTTTGATTACTGGATTGACACTAAAGATGAGTATTCAAGCACCTCTAAGATTCTTGAGAGATTGTGTAAGCCAAAAACATCTCTCGGTTTTAACATTAAGGAAAAAGTGTTCGATGTTAACCTTCAGAATTTTGTTATTGGTGAACACAGGATTGATATTAATCTGTCACCCATAAACTACTTGTCTGAAAGCAATCAATATAAAAGAATATTGCCCCATATAGATATTCCTTTGTCTGATTCTGAAAACATTTCTGACAAGCTTGATAAGATTGGCGGCAAATATATTCTTTTTAATCTCTCAGCGGGCATTAATAACCGCGACCTCGCTATTGAAAAGTGGATTGAGCTTGTTGATGATATTGATACGGATAAAAACATATTAATTACAGGAATAGAAAAAGATTACGATAATATAAATACCATCTTAAAATCCGCAGAGCGGAAAAATATTTATTTCGTTAAAACTAAAAACATCTTTGAACTTGCAGAAGTGATAAAAAGAGCTGACTTGCTCGTTACTCCTGATACTGCCGCAGTGCATCTTGCATCATGCTTTGATACCCCTATTGTTTGTTTTTTTAACAGTGTGAAATGGAATCAGAAAAAGTTTGCACCGCTTTCAACTAAAAAACGGATTGTTGTTTCTGAAGATGAGAATTCATTTGACAGCATTTCTTCCGCAGAGCTGCTCAATGCGGTTAAAGAGTTACTTCTCTAATATCTTTTCATAAAACTTTTCGTACGCATCGATAATCTTTTTCTCATTAAAGAACTCTGCTCTTTCTCTCGCATTCTTCTGAAACAGCTGATACTTCTTATCATTAGAAAGTAGGTCTACTGCATATTTTGCCATTCTTTCAACGTCGCCGAATTCTGCAATGTAGCCCGTCTTTCCGTGAAGATTTAATTCAGGCAGACCGCCTACGCTAGATGATATTACAGGTACCTCACAGCTCATCGCCTCAAGAGCTGAAAGTCCAAAGCTCTCCGACTGAGAAGGCATGATAAACAGGTCTGCTATAGAAAGTATTTCGGGCAGTGAATCCTGCTTTCCCATAAACTTGACGTGCTCTGTTATACCCAGTTCTCTGCAAAGTCTTTCGCATTCGCTTCTTTCGGGACCGTCGCCTACGAGTATCAATTTGGCTTTAATGCTCTTCCTTACTAATGAAAATATTTTTATTACATCAGGCACTCTCTTCACAGGCCTGAAGTTCGATACGTGTATCAGTATCTTTTCGTCTATGCCTGCGAAATTGCCGCGAAAGCAGACTGAGCCTTTATCTGACTTTCTTTTATATTTTTCTGTGTCAATGAAATTTGGAATTACTTCTATGTCTTTCTCAATCGAGTAACTCGAAATGGTTTTGTCTTTCAGGAATTTCGATACTGCTGTAACACCGTCCGACTGCTCTATGCTGAACTTCATCGTGGAAAGAAAGCTCGGCTCAAGTCCGACAAGAGTTATATCGGTTCCGTGAAGCGTTGTTATCACCTTAATGTTCTTTCCGTCTTTGTTCTCGCTCTTGAGTATTTCTCTCGCAAGGAATGCGCTCGTAGCGTGAGGAATAGCATAGTGTGCATGTATCAGGTCAAGGTCGTTGAACTGCACTACCTCAACCATCTTGCTTGTCAGAGCTATTGAATAAAGAGGGAATTCAAACAGCGGATAGCTGTACATCTCAACCTCGTGATAGAAAACATTTCCGATGAATGAGCTGAGTCGTGACGGCATTGCGTAAGAGATGAAATGTACTTCGTGTCCTTTGAGTGCCAGAGTCTTGCCGAGTTCTGTTGCAACTACTCCGCTTCCTCCGTATGTGGGATAACAGGTTATTCCGATTTTCATGACTAATGTTCTTTGTTAGATTGTAATATCGACATTACTGAAACAAAAAATACATGTAAAAGATTTACATTGAAATTATTATGCAGATTAAATACAATGTTCTAAAACATAAAATTATGGATGTTAAATGGTTTCTCGCCCCGCAAAAGAAAGAAATTAAGCTTAAGGATTATGACACTTCTTTCACGGGAAAATTCAAAGGGAAAGAAGAAGCTCAGCAAAAACTTCAGGATGATATTAATGAAATGGTACATTTGCAGGACGTCCTTTATGCAAGCAATAAATACGGACTTCTCTTAATCTTTCAGGCAATGGATGCTGCCGGTAAAGACGGTACTATTAAACATGTTATGTCGGGAGTCAATCCTCAAGGATGCGAAGTGTACAGCTTTAAGTCTCCCACCCATCAGGAGCTTGACCATGATTACATGTGGCGCTGCATGAAGTGTGTTCCCGAAAAAGGAAGGATTGGTATCTTTAACCGCTCATACTATGAAGAGGTTCTCGTTGTTAAAGTCCATCCCGAATTGCTGCAGTATCAGAATCTGCATGAAAAGGAGTACAATCATGATTTCTGGGATAAGCGCTATGAGGATATTAATAATATTGAGAGGTACCTCGTTAACAACGGAATAGTCATATTGAAATTTTTTCTGAACGTTTCAAAAAACGAACAGAAGAAAAGATTTCTCGAAAGAATTAACAACGAAGATAAAAACTGGAAGTTCTCTGCATCAGATGTTAAGGAAAGAGAACACTGGGATGATTACCAGAAAGCCTACGAAAAAATGTTCAGCAAGACCAGCACAGAGTACGCGCCATGGTACATTATTCCGGCAGATAAAAAATGGTTTTCACGTGCCGCTGTTGCCGATATAATAGTTAATACTCTAAAGAATCTGAATCTCGAATATCCAAGGGTTTCCGAAGAACATAAAACCGAACTTCAGAAAATTAAGATAGTGCTGGAAAAGGAATAAAATTATTTTTGTTTTAATTCGGGTTTTCAAATACAATATCATTTTAATTTACACTACTTTTTAGACTGATAGAAATGATTACATTCTGAGTTTACTTTTATGGAAACATTTTTTAACTTCTATTGTATTACTTTATGATTAAAGCAAAATTTAATGTAGAGTTTCTTGAGGGTGCTGTTGAGTTTTTAGCTTCTATTAACAAAAAAGCGGCTGAGAAAATCATTTATAATATTGATAAGTCAAAGTATCAAAACGACCCGAAATTGTTCAAAAAACTTACTGATCATATATGGGAATTTAGAGCTGAGTACAGTTCAATAAACTATAGGCTTCTTGCGTTTTGGGATAAATCCGATACTGAGAACATTTTAGTAATCACCAGTAATGGTTTTGTAAAGAAAAAGGAAAAAGTTCCTACATCCGAGATTAATAAATCAGAACAGCTAAGAAAAATATATTTTAATATAAAATGAGAAAGAAAAATAACATAAAGATTTACTCCCTTGATGATGTAAAGGATAAGTTCGTCGGTAGGGTTGGCGAAGAGAACAGAAATGTCTATGAATTCAGCTTGCAGCTTGACCTGATAGGTGAATTTATCAAAAAAACCCGTCTGAAAAATAACTATACCCAGGAAATGCTGGGAAATAAAATAGGGGTTAAAAAAGCACAGATATCAAAATTAGAAAATGGTTCTTCAAATGTTACCATTGGTACTATTAAGAAAATTTTTGAAGCCCTAAACACTCCTATTACTCTGAATGTAAATATTTAAAAATAAACAGGTAACACCATAGCAATAGCAGGATTATATAAGCATACAATTTCAGTTAGATTTTTCTGACCCTACTCAAAAGAGTAAATAAGCCTCAAATTCTAATAGCCTTTTACATACTAGAACTTTAAACTTCTCCTTTCTGTACAGTTTTTGAATTGTAACTATACTGTCTTTAAGTTAATTTATTTGTTATTTATACTGTAAAGTTGTTGAATAATCTGCATTTTTAGCAGATATACTATGGCAAAATCTATTATCGGCATTTTGACGGTGTTCTTTACCTTTTTTCTGATTGCGGATTCGTATTCGCAAGTTGAAACTAGTAGTTTGCCCAAAAATAACTTTACACTGTTCTCTGATCTTACTCTGAATGGTCTCGATGAGCTGCAGGACGTGGTCACGGTTCTTGGCAAAGAGAAAATCTTTAAGATCAGTATTGATGAAAAGTCTGAGGAAGCTGAGTTTCTGCTTAATAATATAAAACAAAAATTCTCTTCTTATAACTTTATCTATGAAAAAGAAGACGGTTTTGACTATAAAATAATATTCAGCGGCGTTAAGTTTTCCGTTGCTTATTCAGAACCAAAAGCCGATAAGATTATCGGGGATGAGATGTTTATGCGAGATTTGTCCGCAGCTTTCATGTTTTCTATGCTGAATTCCGGTAACGATCAGCAGTCAGTTCGGAAAAGTTATAGGGATAAGGTAAAAACTGAATACTTTGATTATATTCAGGAAAGCAATTACAGCTTCACGAAATCGGCACTGCCGGATAAACCGTTTGTGAAGAAGATTATCGTTCCGGTTATTATTGTCGCTGTATCAGCTATTGCAGCAATATTATTTTTTACAATCAGAAGCAAATAAAATTAACATATTAATGAAATATTATCTTTTATTAACCGTTGTATTTCTGTCTTACTTTGTAGCAGGCTGCTCCGGCTCACGCACCTCGGATATAAGCAAAATTGATGATCCCGAAAAGGCTTTTGCCGTAGCAATGAAAAATTACGACAGCAAAGATTATTTGGATGCCATTGAAGATTTTTCCCTTATGAAGGTTAAATTCTCCGGCACCAGCATCAGTGATAAAGTTCAGTATTATCTGGCTATGAGCTATTTGAAACAGGAAGAGTATATTCTCGCAGCTTATGAATTCGAATATCTTTTGAAGAATTACACAACAAGCTCACTTGCTGTTGACGGAAGGTATCAGCTTGCATTGTGCTATTATGGAATGTCTCCGAAGTATTCTCTTGACCAGACGTACACTTATCAGGCTATTATGGAATTAAAAAACTTTCTTGAGCTTTATCCCGCTGATAAAAACGCTCCTGAAGCCGAAAAGAAAATCCGTGAGTTGCGCAACAAACTTGCATACAAGGAATTTAAGTCAGCCGAACTTTATGCAACAATGGACGATTACAGGGCTGCGACAATTTATTATGAAAATGTTGTTAATGAATATTTTGATACGGATTATGCTGATGATGCTCTTTATGGGAAAATCCAGATGCTTATTGTAAGGAAAAAACCGGCAGATGCCAAATCCGAAATCGAGCGCTTTGAAACACGATTTCCTAAAAGCCCCTTTCTGCCGAAAGTTAAATCAATTAAAAGTACATTATCCAAATGATGATGAAATCTAAATTTGTGATAGAGTCTCAGGTTCAGATGGTTGAACTCGTTCTGCCGAACGATACTAATATGCTTGGTAATCTTCTGGGAGGTAAACTTATGCACTGGATTGATATCGCAGCTGCACTTGCTGCTTCCAGACACTGCAATAATATTGCTGTTACAGCTGCCGTGGATAATCTTCAGTTTCACAAGCCGATTAAGCTTGGAGATATCGTTAGGCTTAAAGCCTCTGTAAACAGAGCTTTTAAAACCTCTATGGAGGTGGGAGTTAAAGTTGAAGTTGAAAATATTAAGTTCGGTGAGGTCTTTCATTCGAACAGCGCTTATTTAACCTTCGTGAATGTGGACAGAGAGTCGGGAAGACCTATTCCTGTTCCGGAAATTATTCCCGAATCCGATGAGGAAAAAAGAAGGTTTGAACATGCAAAGAAAAGACGCGACCAGAGAGTGCACGAACAGTCTGGCTTCATTCAGTAAATCACATACTTATGTCCGGAGTTTTTCTTAAAACAGTTAATCTCGAGAAAAGCTTTCTGAATAAAGTTATATTCAGAAACGTTAACCTTGACCTTAAATCAGGGGATTCTCTCGCTGTCACCGGACGAAACGGCTCTGGCAAATCAACCCTTCTCAAGGTTCTTGCTAACCTTATGAAACCGAATAAAGGAAAAGTTGTCGTTAGCGATGATTCCGGTGATGTCCCTCCTGAAAAAATTCATCTCTACTTTGGAATGATTGCTCCTTATCTTAATCTTTATGACGAACTCACGGCTCTTGAAAACCTCGAATTCTTTTATGACCTTAAATGTAATGACCGTCCCGCATCCGATAAAAAGGAACATCTGAAACACCTGCTTAACAGGATAAATCTGTACAACCGCAGGAATGATGAGGTTAAGAATTTTTCATCGGGAATGAAGCAGCGCGTAAAGCTTGCTTTCGCAATAATTAATAGCCCGAAAATTCTTCTAATGGATGAACCGCGGACTAACCTTGATGTCGAAGGTATTGACCTGGTTTATAAAATTGCCGAAGAACACACTGCAAACGGTATCCTTATTCTCGCAACAAATGAACCCGATGATACAAAACTTTGCAGGGATATTATTTCAATAGAAAACTATAAAGCGGAAGTTCAGAAGTAAATGAACGAAAATAATTCTACATATAATAATAAAAGTGCTTCAAAACTTGAGGATTATGACCTGATTCAAAGTGCATTGAAAGGTGATCAGTCATCTTACGACCGCCTGATGAAGAAATACTACAGGCTTGTCTCTAACCTAATAAACCGAATGATTTATAACAAGGATGACGTTGAAGACCTTGCACAGGAAGCTTTTATTAAAGCATTTAATTCTCTCGATAAATTCGATCACCAGTTTGCTTTCTCAACATGGCTCTATAAAATAGCTTCTAATAACTGTATTGATTATCTTAGAAAAAAGAAACTAAATACGATCTCCATCGATAAGGAAATTGACGGCGAAGACGATGACCTCAGGTTTGAAATTCCTGATAATGATTATAAACCCGATAGAGAAATTCTCGAACGTGAAAAGCAGAAAATCTTGCATGACGCTATTAACAGTCTTCCCGAAAAATATAAGTCTGTCATTATTCTCAGACATCAGGAAGAAATGGAATACGAAGAGATTGCTTCGAAGCTTAATCTTCCGCTCGGCACTGTAAAGGCTCATATATTTAGGGGACGCGAGCTTTTGAATAAATTCCTGAAAGATAAACTTCATCATTTCTAAACGAATGAAGAAAAATGAAACCCCTTTAATGAGGCAATACCGTCAGGTTAAGGAAAAATATCCTGATATGATTCTATTGTTCCGTATGGGTGATTTCTTTGAAACCTTCGAGGACGATGCTGTCACTGCCTCAAAAGTTCTCGGTATCACTCTTACAAAACGATCTAACGGCGGTGCCTCAGACGTTCCTCTTGCAGGCTTCCCGCATCATGCTCTCGATAACTATCTTCCCAAACTTGTTAAAGCTGGATACCGCGTAGCTGTGTGCGAACAGCTCGAAGACCCTAAGTTTGCCAAAGGTATCGTTAAACGAGATGTGGTTGAAGTTGTCACCCCGGGTGCAAACTTCTCCGATAAACTTTTAAACCATAAGTCAAACAATTTTCTTGCAGCAATTTATCTGAAAGACAATCTTTGCGGTCTCTCTTTCTGCGATGTTTCAACAGGGGAGTATGCCGCTACAGAAGTGCTCAATAAAAATCTTCTCGAGCAAATTGAAACAATTAATCCAGCGGAAATCCTTATTCCTAAAAAGAATAAGGAAACCATATTAAAGCTCCTTAACATAAACAGCGGTCCTCTTTACGACGGCGAAGCACCAAAGTTCACCATCACAAAAGTTGATGACTGGGTGTTTAACCTCGACTATGCAAATGAACTGCTTACTAACCAGTTCGGTACTCAATCGCTGAAAGGTTTTGGTATAGACGATATGAAAGAAGGCATCATAGCAGCGGGCTGTGTTATGAACTACCTTAATGAAACACAAAAAAGTAAGCTCGAGCATATTAAAAAGATTTACAAGTATAATTATACAGACTATATTATTCTCGACCCATCCACAAAGCGCAATCTTGAAATCACTACTTCTATAAGTGAAGGCGGCAGGGAAGGTACACTTATTTCCATACTCGACAGAACACAGACTTCTATGGGAGGCCGGCTTTTAAAGAAATGGGTCTCGCGTCCGCTTAAACGAAAAGAGCAGATTGAAAAACGTCTCAATGCAGTAAAGGATTTCTATGATAATAAAGGATCAAGAAAATCTGTTATTGAAAACCTGAAATCTATCGCCGACCTCGAGCGTCTTCTCTCTAAAATAGCTACCGGCAAAGCTGTTCCAAGGGATATTGTCCAGCTTAAAATATCTCTAAAGAATGTTATTACGATTAAAAAACTTCTTGAAGGGTTCAAGTCTGATTCTATCGCAGCGTTAAAAAACGCTCTTATTGAATGCGATGAACTCATAAACGAAATTGAAACTGTAGTAAACGAAAATTTTCTTTCCGGCAGCGATAATTACGGTGTGATAAATAAAGGTTACAACAAGGAGCTCGATGAAATCAAGGAAATTCATATAAACGGAAAAACATGGATAGAAAATTTTCAGAGTAAGGAACGTAAAAGTACAGGTATCAGCTCCCTGAAAGTTGACTACAACAAGGTATTCGGATATTATATCGATGTTACAAAAGCCAATCTTGATAAAGTGCCCTCTTCGTACATTCGTAAGCAGACACTCGTTAACAATGAAAGGTTTATAACCGAAGAGCTTAAAGTCTATGAAGACAAAATCTTCAACGCTGAAGAGAAAATAGTTACTATAGAGAATAAAATTTTCCTTCAGCTCCGTGAGTTTATTCTTAGATTTACTGACAGCGTTCAGAAGAATGCTTTGTTAATCGCAACAGTAGATACCCTTATCAGCTTTGCCGAGGTATCAGAATTGTATAACTATGTAATGCCTGAAATCTACAATAACGAAGAACTTGAAATAATTGAAGGCAGACACCCTGTTATCGAGCAGCTCCTTTCGGCAGGGGAGAAGTACATACCGAACGACACTAAGGTCGATACAGTAAACAACCAGATTCTTATTCTTACTGGTCCTAACATGAGCGGCAAGTCAAGCTACCTGCGCCAGACTGGACTCATAGTCTTACTCGGACAGATAGGATGTTTTGTTCCTGCTAAGTCTGCTAAGATTGGAATCGTGGATAAGATTTTTACACGTGTCGGTGCATCTGATAACATAGCAAAAGGCGAAAGCACGTTTCTCGTTGAAATGCATGAAGCCGCAAATATCCTTAATAATGCAACAGGAAAAAGTCTGCTTCTCCTCGATGAAATAGGACGCGGTACAAGCACTTATGACGGTATCTCAATTGCATGGGCTATAACTGAATATCTTCATGAAAACCCGAACATTCGTGCCAAGACACTCTTCGCAACTCATTACCATGAACTAAATTCTCTCGCTGAAAACTACGACCGTATAAAAAACTACCGTGTCGAAGTCCGTGAATACGGCGATAAGGTTATCTTCCTAAGAAAGATAACCGAAGGTACCGCAGATCATAGCTACGGAATTCAGGTCGCTCAGATGGCAGGACTTCCTGAAACCGTTACTAAACGGGCAAAGGAAATCCTGAAATCATTTGAAGATAAAAAGTACCGTAAAACACACAAAGACGATATACAGATAAGTCTTTTTGAAGTTACAAAAGATACTGTCCTGAAAAACAAACTCAGAGATATCGATATTAACACAATTTCCCCCCTTGAAGCTCTTAATTTATTAAAGGAACTCAAGGACGAACTTTAATCTATTGAATTTAATTTTAAAAAAATGAATAACCTGATACTTTCGGAAGTAAAAGAAGATATAGGAATTATAGCTTTTAATAATCCCTCTAAAAAGAATGCAATGAATTCAAAGCTCTTGCTTTCAGTTGTTTCTGATCTGCACCATTTTGAAAAACAAAGCGTTCGTGCCGTTATCATTCGTGCCGAGAAAAACGCAAAAGTATGGTCAGCCGGTCATGATATAGATGAGCTTCCACTCAATGGAATCGACCCCCTCGGTCAGGAAAAACCGCTCGAACAGGCACTCAATGCTATCCAGCTTTTCCCGGCTCCCGTAATAGCAATGGTTGAAGGAAGTGTCTGGGGCGGTGCTTGCGACCTCGCCATTACTTGCGATATGGTAATAGGTACACCGGATTGTTCATTTGCTATCACACCCGCAAAGATTGGTGTACCCTACAATGCAAGCGGCATACTTCATTTTATAAATCGTCTTGGACTCAGCCATGCAAAGGAAATGTTCTTTACAGGCTCGCCTATCGATTCAGAAACAGCCCTGCACTTCGGTATAGTAAATCATATTGTCGAAAATGATAAGATTGAAGAGTTCACATTCAATCTTGCAAAGAAAATCTCATACAATTCTCCTCTTTCAATCAGCGTAATTAAAGAGCAGTTCAGAATTCTTACGAACGCTCATCCTATAACTCCAAACGCATTCGAGCATATAGAGTCCCTTAGAAGAAAAGTATATTGCAGCGAAGATTATCTCGAAGGCATTAAATCCTTTAAGGAAAAGCGCCACCCTTCCTTCAAAGGCAAATAAAATAGATATAATTAATATTCTATATTGAGAATAAATCCGTGTTTATAATAGTAATCCCGTCCTTTATTCTTCGTCCTTAATATCCATCCACCATCAAAACCCATATACCGAAAATCCGCCGTCAACAGCTATGCATTGGCCTGTTACGTAAGACGATGCATCCGAAGCCAGAAATGCTGCTACGTTAGCAACTTCTTCTGTCTCGCCGTACCTCCCCATCGGTGTTCGTTCAAGTATGGATTTTAAATATTTCCTGTCGTTCAGTAATTTTTCTGTTAATGGAGTCTTTATATACCACGGTGCAATTGTATTCACGCGTATCCCGTGCTGTGCCCATTCAACCGCGAGATTCTTCGTAACCTGTATTATCCCTGCTTTTGTTATTGCATACGGTGACCCCGTTTTCAATGCAGTCATACCCGCTACAGACGAAATATTTACTATTGTTGAGCTTTTTGATTTCATCAGCAAAGGCAGCATCCTTACAGATATTCTGAAAACGCTTTTGAGGTTGGTGTTTATTATGGTGTCGAATTCCTTTTCTGTGTATTCGACCGATTTCTTTCTTATGTTAAACCCGGCATTGTTTACCAGTATGTCAACCCTGTCCCATTTCTTCAAAACCTCCTTCATCATTTTTTCAATCCCCGGAAGTTTGCTTATATCTGCAGCAACTCCCGAAAGCTCTTTGTCTTTGTACGTTTTAATCATTTCATTTATCAGGTTTTTGTTCCTCGCAGCTATAAATACATCGGCACCAAGCTCAAGAAACAATTTTGTTATTGCCAGTCCGATGCCCTTTGTTCCGCCTGTTATTAATGCCTTCTTGCCCTTTAAAGAATAAATTTCTTTCATACTTTTATATTTTATTGTTATAAATATATCTTCTTCACTTTTCAAAAAACACTTAAATAATTTTCCGAATAAAGCGTTATTTGTATTCTCTTTTACTTTATTAATCAGCAAAAATCAGTCGTCATCATTTCTTATCAGTGTGCTGTCTTATCTTTTTATTTTTTGCTTTGTGCGTTCTAGATACTTAAATTCTTTGTTCGCCATGCAACGACCGTATTCCATATTTTGTTATTTAGAATAGATGTAAATTACTTCAATGAAAGTTAAAAATGACAAAGTAAAGATTATTACACTCGGGTGTTCCAAGAATCTCGTTGATTCAGAACATATTTCCGCGCAGCTAAAAAATGGTAACGTGGAAATTGTTGAGGATGAGAACAAAGCAAACACCGTGATTATCAATACTTGCGGATTTATTCAGCCCGCAAAAGAAGAGTCAATTAATACTATCCTTGCCGCAGTCGAAAACAAACAGCAGGGCAAGCTTAAAAATGTTTACGTTGCAGGATGCCTTTCCGATAGGTATATGGAGGAGCTTAAAGTTGAAATTCCTGATGTCGATAAATATTTCGGTGCTACCAGCAAACCGAAAACAATGTATGATATTCTTAATACAATGGGTATAGATTATAAGAAGAATCTTATCGGTGAACGCTCGCTTTCCACTAAACACTATGCATACTTGAAAATAAGCGACGGCTGCGATAACCCGTGTTCATTCTGTGCAATTCCTATTATGCGCGGCGGTCACATTTCAAAACCATTGAAAGAAATTATTGACGAAGCAAAAAAGCTTTCTGATAAAGGTATTAAAGAATTGCTGGTTATAGGACAGGATACAACTTACTGGGGTATGGATATTAACCGCAAACGCGAAATTGCAAAAGTTCTCGAAGCCCTTTCTAATATTCAAGGTATCGAATGGATTCGCCTCATGTATGCCTATCCCTCCCGCTTTCCCGATGGGTTGATTGATATCATCGCAAACAATGAAAAAGTATGTAAGTATATCGACATTCCCATTCAGCACATTTCCGATAATATGCTTAAGATAATGAGACGCGGTATCACTAAGAAACAGCAGATACATCTTCTTGAGTCCCTTAGAATCAAAGTTGAGGACATCGCTATCAGAACAACACTTCTCGTCGGCCACCCTGGTGAAACAGAAGATGATGTAAAAGAGCTTGCTGATTTTGTAAAGGATTTTGAGTTCGACAGACTCGGCGTTTTCACTTATTCTCACGAAGAAGGTACTCATGCACATACGTACAAAGATGATGCTTCACAGCGTGAAAAGAACAGTCGCCATAAGAAAATTCTCGACATTCAGAAAAAGGTTTCCGAAAAGAAAAACCGAGTTATGCTCAATCGGGTCTGCAGAGTTATCATTGACAGAAAAGATTTCGATTACTACATCGGCAGAACTTATAAGGATGCTCCGGAAATTGACCAGGAAGTTTACATTAAATCTAACAAGAAATTGATAGAAGGTAACTTTTATGACGTTAAGATTTTCGACTATGAAGAGTTTGATTTATTTGGGGAAATTTATTCATAACTAAAATATCAGGATTATGAAAAACAGAATATTATTGCTCGTTGTTATCGTTTACTGCCTGTCTGCTCTGCAGCTTCAGGCACAGGGTAAAGAAAACCCGCTTCAGAACCTGAACGTGGGAAAAGAATATTTCTATCTCGACCCTCTCGTCTTTTATCCGCTTGATTCATCCGTCGGAAGGCTCGATGTTTATATAGAAATTCCTCTTGAAAATCTTCAGTTCAAAAAAATCGGCTCAAACGATAACTATGAGGCTTCTTTCGACCTAAGAATTATCATAAAAGATTTTCTTGATCAGCAGATTTTTACTCAGACCTACACGGAAAAATTAAATAGTACTAAAAACGAACAGAAAAATATCACCGAGCAGTCTGTAACTAATCTTAAAAACTATATCCTGAAATCGGGTTTCTATAAAGTGAATTTTTCTCTTAAAGACAGAAATTCAGGAAATGAATACATTAAGAATTTTTCTGTTAATGTTAGAGACCCCAAAACAGACAGGATACTTGCCTCTGATATTATGCTCCTGTCTGATTATTCCATCGACTCAAAAGGCGAACAGGAAATAACTCCCCTTATAAGCGGTAATATTGGCACCATAGAAAACTTTTATATTTTTTCTGAAATTCAAAATAATACTGACGAAGAAGTTATAAAAGTTTTCAGGCTTACTACAGTGGACGATAAAGACAGAGTGATTTTCGATACTACAATATCAGTCAACATTAAAAAAGGAAAGAATCCTGTTATAGTTAAGCTTAATACGGTTGATTATACTATCGGCAGCTATACGCTTAAAATTTTTGACGGCTCAAAAGAGATTACCGAAACAAAGTTCGTTTATAGATGGGGCGATGTTCCTATAACAGTTAAAGACCTCGATGAAGCAGTAAAACAGCTGCAGTATATTGCTACAACAAAAGAACTTGATCATATTAATGATGCAGCTAATAATGAAGAAAGGCTAAAACGATTTATAAAATTCTGGAAGAGTATAGACCCGTCTCCAAGAACTCCGAAGAATGAAATAATGATGGAGTATTATAACCGTATTAAAATTGCCAACGAAAGATATTCTCACTACGTTGACGGATGGAAAACTGATATGGGTATGGTTTTCATTATTTACGGCAATCCCAGCGTAATCGATAGACATCCGTTTGAAAGCGACTCAAAACCTTATGAAATCTGGACCTATTACGATATCAACAGGCAGTATATTTTTGTCGATCATACAGGATTTGGTGATTACCGCCTGACTACACCTATCTGGGATGAAAGAACTCGAATTAGAATTTATAATTAAGTTTATCTGATTCTCTCAAATTTTTGTTACACCACATTGTTCTTAATCAGTGTGCGCTCTTATGCACTGTTTCTGCTCTTAAGCCTAAAATCAAATCCGTGCCTATCCGCATAATCAGCGTAAATCAGCGTTCAATTATTTCTCGTTTCTTAAGTCCTAAAAACAAAGTTCTTTATCAGTGGCAATCATAATCCATCGTCTCTTATCAGCCTGCCTGCAGCAGGTCAGACTTTAGGCAGGTGTGCGCTCTTTTGACCTGTTTCTGTTTGTAAGCAATAAAAACAAAATTCTTTATCAGTGGAAATCATAATCCATCGTCTCTTATCAGCCTGCCTGCAGCAGGCAGGTGTGCGTTCTTTATATCCTGTTTCTACGCTCTTAATCAGTAACTCTTTCTTCTCTTGTTTAGGTATTTCAGCAATGCTGTATCAAATGGCGATTCTGTCGTAAGCAGTACGTAATCTATGTTGTTCTTAACGCATTCTGATTTGTATTTCTCCGTGAAATTTCTCATCATCTTCTCGTACTCTTTCTTGACATCTGCTGGCTGAGAAAATAATTCCTCCTTCGTTTCCGAATCTATAAGCCTTACGGGCGCTGAATCTATAAATGACATCTCTATCGGGTCAAGCACATGAAAAAGTATTACCTCATTCTTGTCATACCTGAAATGCCTCAGCGATTTCATCACCTCTTCCTGATTGTCAAACAGGTCGCTTATTATGATTATTATTCCTCTTCTGTTTATCTTGTCGGCAATTATGTTCAGGCATTCCGCTGTTCCCGTTGCTTCTGTAGATTTTACGTTTGCAAGTTCTTTTAATATTAGCTTTAGGTTTGCATTGGTCGAACGTGCAGGTATGAACTTTCTTATCTTTGTGTCATATACCGCTAGCGATACAGCATCTCTCTGTAACAGCATTAAATAAGCAAGTGATGCTGCAACGTATGACCCGTATTCAAGCTTTGTTATTCCCGTTTCTTCCTTTACTTTCTTCTCCTTTGAAAACAGTTTCTTCAGCGATGTGCTTTTTGAAACTTTTGAATATGAAAAGTCCATCGACTTGCTAATATCAAGCAGTATGTATGCTTTCAGATTTGTTTCTTCTTCGTACTGTTTTATAAAATACTTATCTGTCCTTGCATATACCTTCCAGTCAAGATGCTTCAGGTCATCCCCCGGCATGTACTGTCGGTGTTCTGCAAATTCTACGCTGAAGCCGTGGTATGGAGATTTGTGCAGACCCGTCATGAATCCTTCGACGACAAACTTAGCCTTTAGCTCAAGGTTTGAAAGCTTTGAAAGCGCGGATGGATTTAAGTATTTTGAATATTCGTTGTTGTTTTTCACCTATTGTAAATAAAAATGCCGTTCCAAAATAAAATTCTGAAACGGCATTAATAAAATTCTTTGTTATTTCTTCTGCTCTTCTTGTTCTTTGCGTTCTTCTATAGCTCTCGTTTTTGGTGGTTTGCTGTCTAAGTTAGGATCTTGTTTCGTTTCCTTTTTTACTTCGGTTTTTGTTTCTGTCTTTGTCTCTTCTTTTCCTGCATTTTGAAGAATGAGTTCTTCAATCGATTTTCCCGTCTCAAGCACTTCAAGCATTCTTCTTGCTGATTCACTCATCTTGTCGTTTTCGTCTGCATCTTTTGGATATTTTTCAAGGAAAAGCCTGTAGCTTGCCTTTGCGTTTTCCTTATCTTTTAATGTCTCATCATATATGAATGCAACCATGAACAATGATTGCTTTGCTTCTTTCTTGTCTGGATATTTCTCGTATATGGTCTTATATATATTAATCGCTTCGGGATAATTCTTCAGGTTGTCAAAACTTATTCCTGCAATCTGATTGTATGCGAATATTACCTTGTCTGATTTAGGATATTTTTCTATAAACTCTTTGTATTTCTTAATAGACTGATTAAAAAGTTCGTTGTCGTTCTTCGCTACTGCACTGTCGTACAAACTCTTTGCAGTACTTAAGTATTCTTCTTCTGTGTTTTGTTTCTGTTCTTGCTTGCCGCAAGAGATTATCATGATCGCAAATAATATTGCTAATAATAAATTAAATCCGGTTTTTAACATTTTCTTATTTATTTGTTTTTTAATTAATTTTGTGTAATTTAATCAATTATTCCTTAAATATTAATGAAAAAACTCAATCTGAACGAGAGCTTCATTTCCCGTATTTGGGTCAATGAAGAGTATTATAAGGGACTAAAAACCACTGACAACAAGCGTGTGAAAATCATTAATTTCGGAATCCCTAATGCAGATTCCGGAGCCGATTTTAAAGATGCACTCGTGCAGATTGATGATGTACTGTTTTCGGGCGATGTTGAAATTCATCAAAATTTTTCAGACTGGAATTCCCACAATCATAAAAGCGACCCACGGTACAATAAAGTAATTCTTCATGTGGTTTTCTGGAGTGATAAAGAATCAGTGTCTTCATCCGAAAGTAGCCGCCTCATTCCAACCGTCGTTCTTTCTGAGTTCCTTACAAAATCAATTCACGATATTTGGAAAGATATAATTAATAATCCTTCCCCAAAGTTTAAGCTGCCTTGTTTCGGGCAGAATCATGTTGCAGGTACCGAACTAAAAAAGGATTGGATTAATGATGTAGGTATGTTAAGGCTCAACTACCGTGCCGAGCGTCTGAAATCTCGCATCTCTCATCTTGAAAATGATTTGCATTATGATTCTAAAAAAGATGCCTGGGAAAAAGTTCTGTTTGAATTCATTCTTGAAGCTCTCGGCTTCTCTAAAAACAAATCGCAGTTTCTTACTCTCGCAAAATCAATCGATATCAGAAAGGTGAAAAAATATTCTGATGTGCTCTCGCATGTTGAATCAATTTTGTTTGGTACCGCTGGTTTCCTGTCACACGATTTTAACAGCGACTACTACATCAATTTGTCCGCTGCATGGAAGTCGCTTCAGCCAAAGCTGAAATTCGAGTCCATGCATCGCTCTGAGTGGCATTTTTTCCGTCTGCGTCCCTTGAACTTCCCGACGCTCAGAATTGCTTATGCCTCGGCTTTCCTCCGTGAAATACTGAAAGAAGACCTCTTCAAGCGTATCGTCTTCTGTTTTAAAAACAGCTCTAATACTTTCAGAGATTTAACAGACATATTTCTTTCTATCGAAACATCTGATTTCTGGAAACATAATTACGATTTCAATAAACCCTCAAAGAACGAAATTCCCGCTATCGGAAAGGACCGCGTCAGCGATATCATCATAAACGTAGTAATTCCTTTACTCTACTCATACTCAAAAGTTTTCTCCGACGAAGAACTCTTTATCAAAGTAAAAAAGCTTTACAAAACATCAAAAGATAACAGCAAAAACAGCGTCCTTAAAGTCATGAAATCACAGCTTGAGTATCCATCAAAAACCATCGCCGAATCTCAGGGACTCATCCACCTCCACAATTTTTTCTGCGTTCACGGCAATTGCGGCGAATGCAAAATCGGCGAAAAAGTCTTCGATAAGTTTGCCGTCTCTGAAGCCCTCCGCATCATCTTATATTAATATTGTAATTTCATCAGTGTAAATCATACTTTTTCATTGTCATGTTGTGGTGCTCATAGCAAAAAATTACTATCCGTGTTCATCTGTTTAATCCGTGAAAATCCGCGTTCTATTATTTTTCTCAAAGTATTCTATTTCTCCCCCCTCGTTTCTTTTATACTAAAATATAATCTCAATTTTTACTATCTTGCTTTAATCAAATAAAAATAATCACTATAAGAATGAACAACATAGAAGAACAAAAGGAAAAGCTCAAAAGAGTACAGGACGTATTCAAACTCATCAAGGAAAAAGAAATTAAAATGATAGACTTTAGATTCACCGATATGCCCGGTCAGTGGCAGCATTTCTCCATTCCGGCAGATAAACTCGAAGAATCTAGTTTCTACGAAGGACTCGGCTTCGATGGTTCTTCTATCCGTGGATGGAAGTCTATCGATGAATCCGACATGCTTGTCATGCCCGATGCCACAACTGCAAAGATTGATCCGTTCATAAAACATAAATCTCTTTACATAATCTGCGATATCGTTGACCCAATGACTATGCTGCCCTACGAAAGAGACCCGCGCCTTATTGCCCGAAAAGCAGTCGAGTACATGAAATCAACAGGCGTTGCCGATGTCGCACACTTCGGACCCGAAGCGGAGTTCTTTATTCTTGACCATGTCGCTTATAACATCAATGAATATTCAAGCTGGTACAGAATTGATTCCCGCGAAGGTTTCTGGAATACAGGCTCGGAAGCAGAAGCAAACCTTGGACATAAAATTAAAGTTAAAGAAGGTTATTTCCCTGTTCCTCCGTCGGATTCTACAAACGACCTTAGAAATCAGATGGTTGAAAATCTTATCAACCTCGGCATAGATGTCGAAGTTCAGCACCATGAAGTCGCAACCGCTGGACAAAGCGAAATTGATTTCAGGTTCGGACCTCTACTTGAAGCTGCGGATAATCTTCAGACTTTCAAATACGTTGTTAAAAATACAGCTCGCGAAGCAGGAAAGACCGCTACCTTCATGCCAAAGCCAATCTTCGGCGATAATGGCAGCGGTATGCATACTCACGTTTCTCTCTGGAAAAACGGTAAACCTCTATTTGCCGGCGATCAGTACGCAGGACTTAGCGAAATGGCAGTTCATTTTATCGGCGGTTTATTGAAGCATGCGCCTTCTCTCCTTGCTTTTACAAACCCGACTACAAATTCTTACAAGCGCCTTGTTCCGGGATACGAAGCACCCGTGAACCTTGTGTATTCAATGCGTAACAGAAGCGCATGTATCAGAATACCAACTTATTCAAACAGCCCGAAAGCAAAACGTATTGAATTCCGTTGCCCCGATGGCACTGCAAATCCGTACCTTGCTTTTGCTGCAATACTTCTTGCAGGTCTTGATGGTGTTGAAAATAAAATCGACCCGGGTCCGCATGTTGATAAAGATATCTATCATCTCAGCGAAGCAGAGAAAAAAGAAATTCGTCAGGCTCCCGGCTCTCTTGAAATTTCACTCGATAATCTTCAGAGAGACCACGACTTCCTTCTTAAAGGAGGCGTCTTCACCGAAGATATTATTAAGACTTGGATAGATTATAAAATGGAAAAAGAAGTCAAGGAAGTTCAGCTCAGACCGCATCCATACGAATTCCATCTTTATTACGAAGTATAAATATTTGTTTGATGACAGAAGAAAATCAAAAAATTTCAGTTCTCGATAAAGGATTCGTTGAAGTTATTGATAAGCTTGGCTCGGACTTAACCGTCGTTAATTCTGCACGCGTTTCTTTCGGTAAAAAGAAGCAGGAGTTCACGCAGCGCGATCGCGTGCTTGTCAGGTATCTCGCTGAAAACAAGCACTACTCGCCGTTTCGGCATATCGTCGTGCAGTTCCACGTTAAAGCACCCGAATTCGTAATGCGCCAGTGGTATAAGCACGTTGTCGGTATTGAAACGACTTCAAGCTATCCCACAAAAGACCATGCGTGGAATGAAATCAGCGGACGCTACGTACCCGTAAATGATTTTTATACTCCCGATGTCTGGCGTGCACAGTCTGAAGATAACAAGCAGGCATCAGCAGGCGAAGTTGAAAATCAGGATGAAGCAAAAAAAGTTTTCAATAACGCTATGAAAGAAATTCTCGGTTGTTATGATAAGCTCCTCGTACTCGGTGTCGCAAAGGAACAGGCTCGTGTTATTCTTCCTTTAAATCAGTTTACAGAAGTTTATTGGACTGCCTCGTTTCAGGCAGTAATGAATTTTCTCGAACTGCGCGACCACACGCATGCACAGTGGGAAATAAGAGAGTATGCAAAAGTCATTAAAGATATTATGCTTGAGCTTTTTCCCGAAACTACAAAAATTTGGTTCGAAGTACAGAATAAATAAAACATTGTGAAATATGAACTTTTTACTCTATGTACCTATTTGGCTTATGGTGATTATCGTTGCTCTGTTGAGCGTCGTAATTTCTTACATTGGATTTTATCTTATTCACAAGTTTTATGAATACGAACATCTTGAAAAGTACCATAACGTTACAAGCTATCTTTTCAATGCCTACGGATTGCTCTATGCTGTCCTTATAGCTTTTGTTGTTTATATAAACTGGACGGATTACAACAACGCTCAGAATCATATCTACTCGGAATCAAATCAGATTTCAAATCTTTTTTATATCGTTCAGGGTCTCGATGAACCCATGCGTACAGAGCTCATGAAAAGTATTTATCGCTACACTGAGGATGTTATCAAAACTGAAATCCCTGAAATGCAAAAAGGAATTTATTTTTATGAAAATAATACGGCATACAATAGAATATGGGACGACTTTATTCAAGTCGATATTAAAACAATCAACAATACCATTCTGTACGAGAAGTGCCTGAATGAACTCAAAGGCATTAGCGAAGCCCGCCGCTTCAGGTATTTCTACATAACAAACTCTATTCCTTTGATAATCTGGGTCGTTATGATTCTCGGCTGTCTGATATCATTTTCATTTTCGTTCTTCTTTGGTGTCCGTGTCCGTTTCCCGTATTTCTTTCTCGCAATCGCATTCATATTCATTAATATCATCATTCTATATCTGATTTATGTCCTCGACCATCCTTACGAAGGCACTAACTCAATCTCCTATCACACAATGTCAAAAATTCTCGAAAATTTCAGCACCGCCTTACAATCCCCAAAATAAAATTTTATAATAACAATTAATTTCTTCCAAAACCCCGAAGGCCTGCCTGCCGCAGGCAGGGGTTTAATATGAATAACCCCCGGCGCAGCCGGGGGTACATTCAACTAAACTCCAACCCCGCAGGGGTTGAACATCTTCCAACGTCTCAAGGCAACAACTCACCCTCAATGCTCAGCATTCTCGATGCTACTATCCGTAAAAATGTTGTAATAAAAACAAACTTTTTATATAATATAACATCCTGATTCTCTGCATTTTCCCGCGAGCAATAAATCTATCTTTATATCCGTGTGTATCCGTTTTATCCGCGAAAATCAGCGTTCTATTGCTTTTCTCTGTGCACTCCGTGAATTCTCTGAGATCTCAGTGAACCAATTCCAAAACTTTATTATCTTACTACTCCGGATTCACCATCACCTCATCCGCAAAAATCCATTTCCTCGAAGTATTCACGGCGAAAACCCTTATAAACCTTGCTTCTTCATCCGTGTCAAGAGCCGCTATATCTATCCAGCAGTCATAAATATCATAAGTATAATTATCCAATATAACCGACGGCAGCTCACGGAAATTTATCCCGTCATTCGATACCGAAAACCTCACACTTCCCGGAAGATATACATCATAAGTCCTGTAATTTAAAAAACGAACAGCAATTGTTTTTATTTTCTTTATCGTTCCAAGGTCAACAGTTGCTATCATATCGTTCTTCTCAAACCCAAGCCAGTTTCTATCGTTTGAATTCTCAACACCAAAAACTCCGTCTGCCAAATTCCCTTTTGAATATTGCTCAGCAGGAGCGAACCCGTATGTTACGTTGCTCGAAATTCCTTCATGTCTAAGATTCCCAAAAAATGTAGCACCCAGCAGCTTCCATCTTCCCTTCCCGTTTTTCCAGTCCATGTAATCTTTGTAAGCATTTCCTGCATATATCGGATGACCTAACGGAATTTCCGAACCCGGCTTGTCCAGTATCCCGCACACAGCAAAGCTGATAACCTCGTCAACGCCCGCTTTTGTGACGCCCGCTAACTGTGATAAAAACCTTGGAAGCGGCGCCGGTATAAGCGCTGAACCTCTGACGTTTAATCCTTTTTCCCACGTAAATATTTCACTGTTCGCCCAGAAAGCAATGTTGTTTATGTTGTGCATTTCTCTTAACCGCGTAAAATTCTCCTTCATCTTTGGCAAAGGCATAGTTTCTGCAACGCACCCTATCTCATCCTGATACGCAATTATATCTACATTCAATTTTGCTATCTGTGCCGCAAATAAATAATCAGAAAAGTCTGCAGAGCGCAGTCCGTACGGCGATACCATTATCTTAGCTCCCGGCGTTAGACTCCTTGCCTCAGCACTAAGCCTGTTCGTAACATCTACATGCTCTTGCATAAGGTACGGTACTATTACCCCCTCGCAGGGAAAATACCAGCCGTAAAATGATGTATGTTTTGAATACAGCCCGGCAGTCTCTCGCATAATTTTTAAATGTGTCTCCAGTATTTCTTGTGTCAAAATCTTATCATCCTGGTTTATTGCCCATCCCGTACTCATAAACACCTTTAGGTTGTGCTCGTCTGCGGCATTCATCACGGCATCTATCGGACTCTCTCTGCCCGCTGTATATGCAGGCGCCATGAATGTAGAAGGGTAATAAGACTTTCGTTCATTAGCAGCATACATTATCACAATGTACTCAATTCCCATCTCCGAAAGTTCATTTACCTTTAATCGCCACAGCTCGGGAGACGTCATGTCTGTACCAGCAGGATTCATGTATTTGTTCCGTTCATCCATATACGCAAAATTTATCCACGTCCCTCTCACACCTTTTATCGGATTCTCCGTCTGCCCTAAACTGAATACAGGCATAAACAAAATCATTAATAACACCACCCTAATAATTTTCATCACCATTATATTTAAAATTCACTAAAATATTCTGTTTTATCATTAACCCATTAAAAATTATTTCCAAACCATATTATTTAAAATTCATTAAAATATTCTATCTTATCATTCCCCCATTAAAAAATTATTTCCAAACCATATTATTTAAAATTCATTAAAATATTCTTTCTTATAATTCCCCATTAAAAAATTATTTCCAAACCATATTATTTAAAATTCATTAAAATATTCTTTCTTATAATTCCCAATTAAAAAATTATTTCCAAACCATATTATTTAAAATTCATTAAAATATTCTTTCTTATAATTCCCAATTAAAAAATTATTTCCACTTGCCGTTGCCTTCAGGCAACGGATGGAAGCTATTTGTTGAGTCTGGGCTTTAGCCGAACTATAAAGCTCCTGTTTCTTTAAAACCCCGCAGGGGTTTAATTAATTTTTAATTCTCAAAGCTCCTATTTCTTTAAAACCCCGCAGTTTCTTTAAAACCCCGCAGGGGTTTAATATGAATAACCCCCGGCGCAGCCGGGGGACATACCGCTAAAACCACAACCCCGAAGGGGTTGAACATCTTTTTAATATACAATGCCGCTATCCAAAATGTATTAATAAAACAAACTTTTTATAAAAGATAACTATACTTATATTCTATCGTTTTACAACGGCTTTAATAATTTTCTCTGCGATCACGTCGCAGATCCACCGTCTCGTTGGGCGGACGTCCTCTGCGGTTAAAGATTTTTAACTATCCTTTTTGTTCTTTCTCTGTGCCCTCCGTGATTTCTCTGTGCCCTCCGTGAACCAATCCCCTAAAAATCTTTTATAATGTTTGCCCCCATAAATATACATAATTTATAATTTATTCACGATATTATTTCCCCTGATATTACCCTCCCGCCCTTTCCCCAAAAACCGCCCCTCCCTATCCCAAAAGTCCTGTTTTTTTCTATGCCTGCGATATGCCTGCGATATGCCTGCGATATGTCTGCGATATGCCTGCGATATTACTATATTGCGTTTTGACTCCAAAATCACCATATTTAGTAAAAATCAACTAATATGGCAATAAACAACAAACAAGTTCTCGGAAGGCCAACAGGCAGAGTTGGTGACGTAGTTTACCGCAGAGTTAACGGCAAAATCGTCATTTCTGAATACGTCGCTAACATCGAAATCTCAAAATCCAAAAACTGCGTTCACAATCGTACTCGCTTCGGAGTCTGCACCGCTTTTGCCGTTGCCGCTTCATCCATTATTCCCATTAATATGATTTGGAAAAATTCCAGTGCCCTGGGCAGAAGTGCTTACACGAAATTAATAAAAGCTAACATAAAACTTGTTGATGACAAAAAGCCCACTCCTCTGACATCAATAACTCCGCATGACGGCTTAGCTCTATCGCTTATAAATGTTGTCATCAACAATTCATCAATAGATGTCGAATATAAAATCGACCGTTCATCAACCCCCGGACTTACTGCTCCTTACACTTGCAGCCTTCTTGCTTATTGTTTCGATAAGAGAACTGAGAATATTGAAATAGATGATGATTATTTTAGCATTACTACCAGAGTCACATCTGAAACAAATAATAATACGCAGTCTGTATCCTTCAATATTAATGATTACACAAAAGGATGTATCAGAATCTTTCAAAAAGCTCGTATCTACTTAGCCGTAACAAAATTTAGTACCGACCCTCTTAAACCCGAGTGGTCAACAACTGGTTACAAAGAAATTAATCTTCCTACAATGTAATACCTTTGCAATTGAAATTATTGCATAATTTTACAATCATGGAAGATTAAATTTTAACTTATGAAGAAATTTAAAATAAAACTTCACAATCAGATACTCATCGGTCTCGTGCTCGGTGCCGTCTTTGGCTCCATATTCCACATGAACTCTAACGATATCGAAGTCATCACAAAAGAAGGCAAAGAAAAAGTCACGGGCTTCTCCGAAGTTAAATTTCTTCTGGGCGATTCTGTTCTCAGCTCTTTCGACTCAAACTCTCAGCTCGCAATCATAAAGTATTCAAAGTCTTTCACCGATAGAAAACTCAAGGAACGGGTAAAAGTTAAAGTAACCACAATCGACAATCAGGAAAAGGTTTTTACCAATGTTCGTGAAATTACAAAATCAAAAACACTCGGTGCACTGATAAAACCCGTCGGTGATGTCTTCGTCCGTCTTCTAAACATGATAGCAGTACCACTTGTAATAGCATCTCTTCTTGTCGGTGCTGCATCTCTTTCCGACTTGAAAAATGTCGCTCGCATCGGCGGAAAAACTATTTCTTTGTTCCTTCTTACAACTACTTCTTCTATCGTAATTGGACTTATTTTAGTTAATCTTATTCAGCCCGGCAACTTTATGCCGCCCGAAACTAAGCAAATGCTCATGCAGACTTTTAGTGATGAAGCATCAACTAAAATTCAGCAGGAAGTCTCTTTGAATATCATAGATTTCTTCGTGAACATAGTTCCTAAAAATCCGTTTAAAGCGATTGCTGATGGTGATTTCTTGCAGATAGTTTTCTTCGCTATCCTAACTGGGGTGTTCTTAACACAGATTCCTAAAGATAAATCGAAAACCATTATCAATTTCTTCGATGGACTCAGCAGTGCTATGATTCTCCTCGTTGAAAAGGTAATGCTTATTGCTCCCTTTGCCGTCTTTGCTTTGATATCAGCAACGGTTGCTGAGTTTGGATTCAATATTTTGCAGACTCTCCTGATGTATGTCATTACTGTTCTTGGAGGTCTCTTAATTTTAATGATCTTCTTGTATCCGCTTCTTCTAAAGACAATCGCACGCGAGAAAGTCATTCCGTTTTATAAGGCAACACGTCAACTTATGGTCGTTGCTTTCTCAACAAGTTCCTCCGCTGCTGTTCTTCCTCTTGAAATGGAAGTAGCTGAAAAGAAACTTGGTGTCTCAAATAAAATTGCTAGCTTTGTCTTGCCTCTCGGGGCTACTATTAATATGGATGGAACCGCTATGTATCAGGCAGTAGCGGCAATGTTTATTGCTCAGGTTTATGGTCTTGAAATGACAATCGTTAATCAAATTACAATTGTTATTACCTCTGTTCTTGCATCAATCGGTACTGCTCCTGTCCCCGGCGTCGGACTTATTATGCTCATCATCGTTCTTCGCTCTGTCGGTATCCCCGATGAAGGAATAGCTCTTATCCTTGGTGTTGACCGAGTTCTCGATATGGCTCGCACAGTACCGAACAACATTTCCGATTTATTCACTACCATTACTGTTGCAAAAAGTGAAGGCGAACACTGCAAAATACACATCGACTAATTAAATCTTTACCTCCTTCCCAAGCTCTGCTTGGGAAGGCATAAACACAATCTCTTTTTTCTCCCTTTTAAAACATTTTCAATCTTGCTATTTTTGTATTAAATCATCCCAATAATATGATAAGCATTAATGACGTAAACCCAAACCTCCTCGAAGCACAGTATGCAGTACGAGGCAAAATTGTAATAAGAGCACAGGAACTTGAAAGCCAGGGAAGGAAAATTATATATTGCAATATCGGCAACCCTCAGGCACTTAAACAAAAACCAATCACCTTTATAAGACAGGTGCTTTCACTGCTTGAGTATCCTGACCTGATAAACAACAAAGATGCTTCTAACATCTTTCCATCCGATGTCATCGAAAGAGCAAAATATATTATGAAGAAAAATCCCACAGGCACCGGTGCATACACTCAAAGCTCTGGCGTACCTTTTATTCGCGAAGCAATCGCAAACTTCATAACCGAACGCGACGGTATCCCAGCGGATAAAGACAAGATAATGCTTACCGATGGTGCAAGCAAAGGTGTTCAGTCAGCTCTCACACTTTTGCTTAAAAGCTCGAACGATGGTATCATGATTCCTATCCCTCAGTATCCATTGTACAGTGCGACTATTGCTCTCTACGGAGCAAAACAAATCGGGTACTACCTCGATGAAAATAATTCCTGGCACCTTAATGAAGTTGAACTTGAAAAAAGTTATTATAAAGCAAAGCAGGAAGGCGTAAACCCCGTTGCACTTGCTGTTATAAACCCGGGAAACCCCACAGGCGCAGTTCTTTCTAATGACAACATGGAAATGATTGTCCGCTTCGCAAAAACAAACAACCTTGTATTGCTTGCAGATGAAGTGTATCAGGAAAATGTGTATCTCAAAGGACTTGAGTTCACATCTTTTGCAAAAATAATGCACAACATGAATGAGATGGATTTAACCTTATTCAGTTTCCATTCTGTCTCAAAAGGTTTTCTCGGCGAGTGTGGACACCGCGGCGGATACTTTGAAGTTAGAAATATTCCCGAAGATGTTTATGCACAGCTTGTTAAACTCCTGTCTATCGGGCTTTGCTCAAATGTTGACGGTCAGATTGTTACTTACTTAATGGTTGATCCTCCAAAGAAAGGAGATCCAAGCTATGACCTGTACATAAAAGAACGTAACGGTATTCTCAAAGAACTCAAAGATAAAGCCGAAATTCTCGGCAAAGGATTAAACCAGATACACGGTATGACATGTGAAATCCCTCAGGGGGCAATGTACGCCTTCGTTAAGTTTGACCTACCTCACAGCATGTCGGTTGATGTAAATAAGATGTCAGAAGAAGAAAGAGTCGCCTACGATTCCAAACGCGATTCTGAATACTGTCTTGCATTGCTCGAAGAAACAGGTATATGTGTTGTCCCTGGTTCTGGCTTCGGTCAGCTGCCATCTACTATGCACTTCAGGACAACCTTCTTACCGCCAAGAGAAGATATACAAGCTCTCGTTGACAAGATGAAGGAGTTTCACGTTAATTATGTAAAGAATATTAACTGATATTACAGTTCTTTAGCGGTGTGATAATTTTTGGTATAGAATAATTTTGAAAAAGTAAGTAATTTACAATTGTTGTTTTTCATTTTTATTGTTCTCCTCCTTATTGACAGATGCGTTCCTCCTTATGCATCTGTCTTTTTTTATCCCCAAAAGCAATCAGAAGTTTATCTTATAGCTTTAAAAATTTTTATTAGTCATATTACTAAACTGAAATAATAAAAACCCCGAAGACCCGCCTGCCGCAGGCAGGGGTTTAATATGAATAATCCCCCAAATTTTATATCCGCAAAAGGAATTTATATTAAAAACCCCGAAGGGGTTTAATGTGAATAACCCCCGGCGCAGCCGGGGGTAAAACCAAGAGAAAATCAACCCCGAAGGGGTTGAACATCTTACCCAACTCAAAGCTCTACCCTATGCACCTCCTCAAAGTACGACCCCTTGCTCGTCAGCGTACTCTTCATCAAACACACATTCTCTGCCATAAACTTCTCACCTTTGCATTCAATATTTATATCCATCATCTGTATCCCTTCATTTTTCCTGACCCTGCCCAAAGTTATATGCGGCACATACTTCTTCCTCTGTTCAAACCCAAACATATTCATTTTATCTTCCACTTCTTTGCTTAACAAAAACGACTTTTTCTCTTTATCTTTTACATCCAGAAACAACACCCTTGGATTTCTTAAATCAGGAAAAGCCGATATCTTATCAAATTCAAACGCAATCTTACCAATATTCAGATTGCCGATATTATCAAGTTTTTGTATTATGATATTCTTCAACCCGTCTTTTACATCCCCGATGAAGAACAAAGTAATGTGGTACTTATCCTCAGCTTCCCATTTTATCTTCTCGGTTTCATCATTGTCCATCATATTTCTCAACTCATCCCGATATCCCTTTATCAGTCCCATTGTACCCTTATTAAAATTCAAAGAAATAAATGTCCTCATAATCTTTTTATATTATTTAAAATTATTGTTAATATAAAACACCTCATAAATCTAAATTATATCATTTTTTAAATCAGTACAAATACTAATATCATATTTGCTCTTTTGTACCTTCTTGTTATCTTGACTGAATAATTAATTATGCTTAAATTTATAATATCTCGTTTATCTTTTAGATAAATATATATTAGTTGGATTCACGTACTCTTTTTTAAATAACTTAAAAATATTACTATGAAACCTCTAAACAAATTTTTAATTCCGGCAGTCTTATTCTTTTTAATTTGCGCTTCATCGGGTTTGTTTGCTCAGACCCCTCAGCATTTTAACTTTACGGGTTCAGGCCCAAGCAATAACTCATTCCCGTTTGCCCAGGCAGTAGGTAAAGCCGTTCAAATTCTTTTTCTTCCGGGTGATTTTGTTCAGCCTGCTCCTCTTCCCGCTGGTAAGCAAATAACCACTATCTATTTTCAAGCAAGTTCTTCAGGTGCAGGAAGCCGCACGTTTACTGACCTTGTTGTTATGATGAAACAAGATTCGATTACGAGTTTTCCGCTCGGTGTCTTTTACTCTCCGCTTGATACAGTGTACTATGAACCGTCTGCGACGTTGACTTTTGTCGCAAACGATTGGTTCTCAATAACCCTTGAAAAACCTTTTGTTTATGACCCGTCTAAAAGTTTAATTGTTTTTGTCGGTCAATGCGGCGGTTCCGGTGCAGGAGGAAATATCTGGCAGCAAAACCTTTCCGAACATAGAAGAAACTGGTCTGTAGCAGGCTGTCCGTTTGTTCCTTATGTAGGTACATCTCCAAATACATCTGTTGCAAATTTCGGAGTTGATGTTACCGATGTTACTTCAGTTACACAGTTATCCGCAGAAATACCCGTTGAATATATGCTTTCACAGAATTTCCCTAATCCGTTTAACCCTGTTACCAATATTCAGTTCTCAATTCCTAAATCTGGTGTGGTCAATATAACGGTTTACGACGCTATGGGAAGAAAAGTATCAGAATTGGTAAACGGATATCATAATGCCGGTGCGTACCAAATCAATTTTAATGCATCAGCACTTGTATCAGGAACTTATTTCTATAAATTGATTGCAGAAAACTTCAGTGCATCTAAAAGAATGATCCTTATTAAATAAGAATCTTGCGTTGTCAATCTTGCTAAAGTAAAACGAACTAAAGAGAAATTAAGAAAACAATTTCAAGGATATTTTAGAGAGTTCATATTCAAAGCTCAATGCTTATATGAACTCTCTTTTGTTTCTTTGTTATTCAAAAGAAAGTATTTATGAGCAAAGTCCCATGAGTCATCACCTTAATTAATTTATTAACTGTTTTTAAATTGAAAAACCTTTTCTAAATTTGTAATATGATTAATTATTGAAAATGTAAAATTATCATATTGAACGATTCAGATAAACTGCTTGCAGATAAGTTTATAGAGTTTGTAAACGTTGTAAAAAGATTAAGGAAAGAGTGTCCCTGGGATATTGAACAAACCCACAGCAGCCTTCGCCGCTGTTTACTTGAGGAATCTTACGAAGTTCTCGAGGCAATCGATAATAACGATATGACGGAGCTAAGAAAAGAGCTCGGCGACTTAATGCTTCAGGTCGTTTTCCATGGAGTTATGGCAGAAGAAACAAACGATTTCAATCTGATTCAGGTTATCGAACAGGAAACAGCAAAGCTAATATACAGGCATCCCCATGTTTTCGGCGAAGCAGTAATCACAAATAGCGATGATGTCAAAACGAACTGGGAGAAGCTGAAAAAACACGAGGGTCGGAACTCGGTTCTTGACGGTATCCCAAAAGAACTGCCCGCTCTTTTTCGTGCATATAGGGTGCAGGAAAAAGCTGCAAAGGTTGGTTTCGATTGGAAAGATGTAAAACCAGTTTATGATAAGATACTTGAGGAGATAAACGAGCTGAAGCACAACATTGAACACTATGAATCACAGGATAAGATTGAAGATGAATTCGGCGATGTATTGTTTTCAATCGTTAACTATGCACGTTTCCTTAAAATAAATCCTGAGGATGCTTTAAGAAAGACTATCGAAAAGTTTATGTTCAGGTTTCAGAAGATTGAAGAGTATGCAAAAGTTAATAATCTTGAACTCGATCATATGACGCTGGAGGAAATGGATGAAGTGTGGGTCAAAGTTAAAAACAACAGCAAGAACGATTAATAAATGATGAATAAAAACAATCATTCTGTAGGTATTATTTTATTTCACAGGTTTCCCCGAAAGGTAATGTATCTTTTGCTGAAGCAGCATCAGGGTCACTGGGGTTTCCCTAAAGGCCACATTGAAAAGGGCGAGAGACGTATAGAAACTGCCGTCAGAGAACTCAGGGAAGAAACCGGAATCAGGAAAATAGACTTTATAAAGAAGAAGATTCTGTTCAAAGATAATTATTCTTTCAAGAACGGGAAGTCTAAAGTAAATAAAAATGTTGACTATTATATAGCTGAATCCCTTGTAGATAAAGTTAAAATCGATGGTAAGGAAATTCTAAACTATAAATGGATGTCAGTGGATAAGAGTTATGAAAGACTTACATTCAGTAAATCAAAGAAAATATTAAAAAGAGCAAACAAAATAATTAATGAGTATATTTCAGATAAGTAAAAGAGCAATTTTTACAGCTTTATTGCTGTCCTTTGTTTTCGTAACAACGGTATCTGCCGAGAATCGCGATAAGATATCACAGCTTAAAGACAGTATTGATGCAATTGTAAAGACTATCAATTGCGACGTATCTATTCAGGTTGCAAGCGCAAATAAATACGACCTTCTTTATGAGTACCAGCCTGAAAAGAAAATGATACCCGCCTCAATATCAAAATTAGTTACTTCAGCTATAGCACTCAAATTTCTCGGACCCGGGTATGAATTTAAAACCGTTCTTTACACTGACGATGTAAACATCAGCGACGGAGTAATAAACGGCAATCTATACATAAAAGGTTACGGCGACCCTGAATTCGATACAGCAGACTTATTTACTTTGATAAAGAAGTTTCTTGCGATGAACATAAAGGAAATCACAGGAAATATAGTCTATGACGACTCTTTTCTCGACAAGGAATATTTTGGGCTGGCGGACTACTACTCTGGTGATACAAAACTTCAGTACTGGCCTTTCGTTAATGCTTTATGCATAGATAGAAACGCAAGCAGAACATATCCTTCCGTTGTTATTGCCAATACAGTTGAATATGAATTCAGGGATAAAAGCGTAAAGCTTGGAGGAATTATCGTAGCAGGAGCAACACCTGATTCCCCAAAGGAAATTGCGCGTGTAACTCATTCGATGGCAGAGGTTCTTGCTAACATGAACAAGCCGAGCGATAATCACTATGCTATTACAATTTTTAAGGTTGTGGGTGCTGTTCATGATTCTGCTCCGGGCACGCTTAATAAAGGTGCTGATGCAGTAGTTGAATTGTTCACGAGTATCGGAATATCACGCAGTGAATATGAATTCCTTGAAGGCTCCGGTTTAACAAGGTTTAATTATGCTACGTCCAACGTGTATATACAGCTTCTCAAGTATATGTTCGATGACGTAAAGACATTTGATATTTTTTACAACTCTCTTCCCGTTGCAGGTGTCGATGGAACACTGAAAAAGAGAATGGTTGATACTGAAGCAATGTACAATGTTCATGCTAAAACCGGCTCGATAAACGGCGTCACCACTCTTGCAGGTTACGCAATTACAAGGGATAGTGAATTGTTAATATTTTATATTGCCATGAACGGTTTCAAAGGTGCGAACTGGGCACCATACAGAGATATACAGGATGAGATTTGCGAAGTCCTTTGTTCATTCTCAAGAAATTAGTTACGAATGAGCACGAAAGAACAAGATCAATCTGTAACAGAGGTAGGCACTCCCGCACAGAAGAAACTCCTTTTGTTTAACTCCGCTCATCTCTGGGAGCAGGTTATTCTTCAGCTCCAGAAAGCCACCGGATATGATATTATTCAGTGCGAACAGATTGCCATAATTGCTCATACAAAGGGTAAGGCAGTAGTAAAGACGGGAGAAACAGTCGAACTTTTCAGGATAAATAATATTCTCAAAGAGATAAAACTTATCACAGAGATTCGGTAGTGTATTATTTATTGTTTTTAAACCTTAAAAATAATCTTCCAAAAGATTATCTTTATTCATGAATTTTAAACTCGAATCAAATTATAAGCCTACAGGTGATCAGCCAAAAGCTATTGAAGAGTTAACCGAAGCTTTAAAAAGAGATGAAAAGCATCAGGTGTTTCTCGGCGTTACAGGTTCGGGAAAAACCTTTTCAATCTCCAATGTGATAGAAAATATTGGCAAGCCGGTTCTTGTAATGTCTCACAATAAGACTCTTGCAGCTCAACTGTACGGTGAGTTTAAAAGGTTCTTTCCTGAAAACAAAGTCGAGTTTTTTATATCATATTATGACTACTATCAGCCCGAAGCTTACATACCGTCAACGGATACATACATTGCCAAGGATTTATCAATCAACGAGGAAATTGACAGGTTAAGACTGCGTGCAACAGCTTCATTGCTTGAAGGACGCAGCGATATTATAATAGTTTCTTCGGTCAGTTGTATATATGGTATCGGTGCTCCCGAAGACTATGCAGAACAGGTTCTTGTACTCCGTAAAGGACAAAAGATTTCAAGAAAGCATTTGCTTACGACACTGGTTAATATACATTACGTAAGAAACGATTCCGATTTCAAAAGAGGCAATTTCAGAGTTAGAGGAGATACAGTTGAAATCGTTCCTGCTTATGAGGATGAAAAGGGAATCCGCATTGAAATGTTTGATAATGTAATCGAAAGAATAAGTTATATAGAAAGACTTACAGGAAGAACAATCGGCGTTGATGACAGTGTTTCTATTTATCCTGCAAAATATTTTGTTACAACTCCGGAAAAAATAGAAGAGGCAATTGATGACATTAGAAAAGAAATGTACGAACAGATTCAGTATTTTCAGAAAAAGGACAAACTGATCGAAGCGCAGAGGATTGAGCAGAGAACAAACTTCGACATAGAAATGATAAAGGAAGTCGGCTACTGCACAGGAATAGAAAACTATTCAAGGCATCTTGATAGACGTGCAGCGGGCTCGAGACCTTCCTGCCTTTTTGATTATTTCCCGAATGATTTCCTATTGGTTGTAGATGAGTCCCATGTAACAGTTCCTCAGATAAGAGGTATGTATAACGGTGATAGAATGAGGAAGAAGACACTCGTTGAACACGGATTCCGTCTGCCTTCCGCCCTGGATAACCGTCCTATGACATTTGAAGAATGGGAATCAGCTATTAATCAGGTTATATTTGTTAGTGCAACTCCGAGTGATTATGAGCTTACTAAAAGCGGGGGCTCAATCGTTGAGCAGGTTATAAGACCTACAGGTTTGCTCGACCCTGAAATACAGGTGCGTCCTGTGAAGAATCAGATAGATGACTTAATCAATGAAATCAGGATAAGAACCGCAAAGAAAGAAAGAGTTCTCGTTACAACACTTACCAAGAGAATGAGTGAGGACCTTACTGATTATCTTGAGGGAATCGGTATAAAGGTTAAGTACATGCATTCCGAGGTTGATTCGCTTGACCGTGTTGAAATACTAAGGGGACTCAGACTCGGTGAGTTCGATGTTCTTGTCGGGGTTAACCTTTTGCGCGAAGGTCTCGACCTGCCGGAGGTGTCGCTTGTCGCTATTCTCGACGCTGATAAGGAGGGGTTTCTTCGTTCCGAAAAGTCATTGCTTCAGACAGCGGGAAGAACCGCCAGAAATGTAAACGGACTCGTTATTATGTATGCCGATAAAGTTACTGAATCGATGAGAAAGGTTATTAATGAAACAGCGCGCAGAAGAAAGATACAGGACGAATATAACAAGGAACATAATATCGAACCTAAGACTATATATAAGACATACGAAGAGATTATGTCAACTACAATAGTAGCAGACTCGAAAGCAAAATATGACCCAAAGAAGAAATCCAGGAGTGACGACAAAACATCCCTGTCAATTATAACGGAGCCGCTATTCAAGAAGATTAACAAGGAACAGCGCAAAGAATTAATAGATCAGCTTAGGAAAGAAATGATAAATTCAGCAAAGGACCTTGAGTTTGAGCGGGCAGCCGAACTCAGGGATGAAATAAAAAGACTATCAGACGAATAATAATTTTAACTATATGAAGCAAATCATAACAGCGTTACTATTTCTTGCAAGCATCAATGCTTATTCACATACTATTGTAGGAAAGGTGCTTGATGAAAGATATTTTCCTGTACCCAATATATCTATAGCAATTACAGGCGGCAGCAGTGCCAGCACGGGCAGTGACGGCAAGTTTATGATATCAACCGATGAATGGACTTATGACCTTCTTCTGTACGATTTATCTTCAAACATCGGAGTTCTATACAAAGACCTCACAGTTAAGAACCCCGAACTGATTTTCTTCGGACTGAATGCATCAAAGAATATTAACACGGAGTTCGTTAAAGTTGAGTTTCCTAATATTCCAAGCGGAAGAAGTGCAATAATAAAGTTTTTAGCGGAAGACGTTTTCAGCAGTGAGGATGTCTTTGCATCCGCAGGTGAAAGAACCAAGGTAGTTAACATTAATTTCCCTTCTTACGTGACACGATTAAACGGAAGAATGATATATCTTGAAAAGACTCCGACCTCTTATGTAAAATATCTGGAATATCCGATGACTATTATTAAAGAAGGATATCCGCAGACAGTAATCTTTGATTCTTTGTCATACGGAAGAGTGCCGGGCACGTCAAGCGTTACAATATATCCGCCTGCATTTGCTTATGATATGAAAGGATTTTCAGTCTTTGCAGACTTTCTCTCTCAGCACAGAAACGCCGAGCTTACGTTAAACGTTACTGAAGGAGATATTGTTTCTTCTAAGATTATTGTTCCTCAAAACTTACCCTTTGGTTACAGGTTAAAGATAGAAGGCAGGGGAGGATTAAAGAACGGCGGGAGCTTTGTGAGCAGTACTTATTCTTATCCCGGTGCAACATATAACATAGGAACAGAGACCGCACCGAGACTTGATTCACCGCAGGATAAATACTGGGGTGTTTCCAACAACACAATGTTTTCCTGGGACTGGGGTACAGGTACAGGAATCTATGTAGCCCATTTTCATGGTTTCATGCCTGTCGGTGATTTTTATGTTGTTACAAGAGAAAGAGAACTGAGAAATCCAAAGGGAATTGCACAAAGCATACTTGATGGGAATGAATATTCGTGGGAAGTAAGCAAATACCTTACTTATACTTCTGTTGATGATTACGTCAAGCCAAGAATGTTTGCAAATGACCTTGGGTATAAGGCGGTTCTTACTTCAGAAATGAGAACATTCAGGATTAATCCTTTTTAAAATATATTCTTAAGGAAGCGGTTGTCTTTGCGCCAGTCCTTCCTGACCTTGACAAACAGTTTAAGGAAAACTTCTTTTCCGAGAAAGACTTCTATATCTTTTCTTGAACGTTCGCCAAGCTTCTTAATCATCTCTCCTCGCTTACCGAGAAGTATTATCTTTTGTGTTTCTCTTTCGAGAATTATATCAGCATTAATAAAATCCTTCTGGTTATCTTCCCTTTCCTTAAACTCCCTGACTTCAACGTGTACGCTGTAAGGAATTTCTTCCTCATAAAGCTCAAGGATTTTCTCTCTGATTATTTCTGATACGAAGAACTTTTCGGGTTTATCGGTAAGCGTTTCGCGGTCGTAATAAAAGTCACCTTCGGGCAGATGTTCAATCAGCTTAAGCTTCAGCAAATCAAGGTTCAGTCCGGTTGTTGCAGATATCGGGATTATTTCTTCAAACTTTAATTCCTGCTGCAGTGTAACAATCTTATCCGAAATCTGTTCTGACTTAAGATAGTCACATTTGTTTAAAGCTATTATTCTTTTGAATGAAGAAAACTCTCTGATAAAATCTTCCTCAATCTTCTTCAGGTCTTTAATAATAATATTCATGCCGTCAACAAGATAAAGCACAAGGTCGGTTTCGAGAAAGGATGACCTTATTTCTTTCTTCATGAATTTCTGCATTTCGTACTTTGGCTCGAGCACGCCCGGTGTATCAACAAATATTATCTGATAGTCTTTGCCTGTAAGTACACCCTGTATTCTGTTTCTTGTGGTCTGTACCTTCTTGCTGACAGCAGACAGTTTGAAATCAAGAAACTTGTTCATGAGCGTTGACTTACCCGCATTGGGTTTACCTATGATAGAAACATATCCGCTTTTAGTTACCATTAATTTACTACCTTTAACTGACTTTTATTGTTTAATATTATCTGTGGTTTGCCGTTGAACTCACCAATCTTACCTTTGACTTCCACTGTCTTATTCTTGTAGTCCATTAAATCACCGAAGACTTCAAACTTATCAGGAAATATCACTGCTGTAAACGTGTTCTTGGGATATTTACTATCGAAGTTCAAATAAGCAACTTTTTCACGAACGACTACATCAGCCACATAACCCGTTACTACTGCGTTGGAGCCTTTATTGCCTGCCGTCTCAGAGCTTTTTAAGTTAACGTACTGTGCTGATGTTTTCTTCTCAGGTTTTGTTACAGTCTCTTCTTGAGTTTCGGTTTCTTCTATGCTTTCAGTTTCAGTGGTCAACTTTTTCTCTTCAACGGCTTCCTTTATCGGTTCATCTGTCTTTGTTATTTTAACTTCTTCTTTCTTCTGACCGCAGCCCGTCAGCAGAACAAACGAAAACAAGAAAATGATTATGTGTTTCATGCTGTAACTATTTTAGTTTTTCCTTTGCTTCTTTCAGATAGTTTGATACTGATGCATCATTTCTTAATTCGGGTTTAAGCATCAATCCATACTCAATATCTTCGACCGCCTTGCTGTAATCACCAATAGCAAGATACAGAATCCCTCTGCGTATGTATGCTTCGCCGTCGGATGAGTCAAGCTCAATTGCCTTTTTATAGTCTTCCATTGAAAGCTCATACTTCAAGAGGTACTTGTATATTGTGCCTCTGAAATAATAACTCTTAGCGATTGACTGATTCACCTGAATTGCTTTATTAGCCTCAACAAGTGCTTCTTCAAACCTGTCAAGATTCAGCAGTAGAGCTCCGCGGTTCCAGTATGTATCAACTTTGGAGGGGTCTATTTCTTCTGCTTTGCGGTACATTTCAAGAGATTCCTCTATCTTTCCCAGTTGACCATAGAGCGTGCCCAAAGAGTTCAGCGACATTATATCATTCGGGTTTATCTTCAACGCCTGATTCAAATCTTTATATGCATTTTCTACGTCATTCGAGAATAAATATGCAGCTCCTCTGTTTGAATAAGCCCTGCCGTAGTTTGTATCTAAAGCTATTGCCTTAGTGAAATTTTCGATTGCATTTTCATAGTTCTTCTGCATCAGATGAATAAACCCGATGGAGTTGTAAGCCTGCGGCTCTTTTGGATTCTTGCTGATAATAATTTTAAAGTAACTAAGCGCTGCTTCATAATCTCCTTTTATAAGAGCATCATCGCCCTTTTTATAAAGAGTATCAATAGGCTGAGAATGGAGCAGCGAGACGCAGAAAACGATATTAATTAAAAGTAAAGTTAGTAATTTCATCTACTTGGTTTCTTATTATTGAAAAACCCGCAGTACACAAGCACCGCGGGTTAATAAATTAAATAAAATTAATAATTATCTATCTGTGCTCTCTGGAGCTTGCCTGAGTAGTCAATATAAACGGCTTTCCATTCTGTATAGAAGTCATAAACTGTCCAGCCGCCTTCTCTGTGTCCGTTGCCTGTTGCTTTAACTCCGCCGAACGGCATGTGTGCTTCAGCACCGATAGTTGCCCCATTGATGTATGTGATTCCTGCCTGTATGTCGCGGACTGCTATGAATGCATCGTTGACGTTGTTCGTGAATATACTTGATGAAAGACCGTACTCTGTTCCGTTAAGTATCTCTATTCCTTCTTCAAGCGATGAGCATTTCAGGACTGCTAGAACAGGTCCGAAAATTTCTTCTTTTGCGATTCTCATATCGGGAGTTACGTCCTTGAATATCGTGGGTTTGTAGAACCAGCCCTTTGCGAGCGAGCCATCTTTTGCATAGTCGCCGCCTGCGATGAGGGTTGCTTTATCCTCGTTGAGTCCTATCTTGACGTAATCGTTTACTGTTTCTCTTTGTTCTTTGCTTACGCACGGTCCGACATCGATACCCTTATCGTTTCCATATCCGAGCTTAAGTTTATTTACTCTTTCAACAAGCATATCGAGGAACTTGTCATGAATATCTTTGTGAAGTATCAATCGTGAGGTTGCAGTGCATCTCTGACCTGTTGTACCGAATGCGCCCCAGAGGACTGCATCGAGAGCGAGGTCAAGGTTTGCATCGTCCATTACTATCTGAGCATTCTTTCCGCCGAGTTCGAGCGAAACTCTTTTCAGTTCTCTTCCTCCGACTTCGTTGATTCTTCTGCCGACTGCAGTTGAGCCCGTGAATGAAATCAGGTCTATATCCTTGCTTTCAAGAAGTGCTTCGCCTACAACCCTTCCGCTTCCGTGAACTATATTGATAACGCCCGGGATGTAATCCTTGCCGAGTACTATATGCATTGCTTCGTCAATAATCTTAACGAGTGTGTTTGCAGTCTTTGGTGTTATCTCCGCAGGTTTGAATACAACAGTGTTACCGCAAACGAGAGCAGGGAATATTTTCCATGTAGGTATTGCCATCGGGAAATTCCAGGGTGTTATAATACCGGCGACGCCGATAGGAACCCTGAAGCTTAAGTTCATTTTATTCGGGAGCTCGCTTGGTGCGTTAATACCGAAGAGTCTTCTGCCTTCTGAAGCTGCGTAGTATGCAGTATCAATACCTTCCTGTGTATCTCCTTTTGTTTCCGCGAATACCTTACCCATTTCTCTTGTCATTTCATGTGATATATCATCTTTTCTTTCCAGCATTATATCGCCGACTATTTTCAGAACATCGCCGCGTTTTGGTGCGGGTACGAGTCTCCATTTCTTAAGTGCTTCTTTAGCTGAATTTATTGCATCCCGTACATCATCGTTTGCCGATGCTGGAAAAAGTCCTATTAAATCATCTGCATCAGCAGGGTTTCTGTTCTCTGTGTAATTACCGCTCTTTGGTGCTTTCCATTCTCCGTTGATAAAATTTTTGAAGTGTTCCATTGTATAATGAGTTTATATATTAAGGTTTAATTAAATTAGTGTCTTATTAAGACAAAATATATATTCGACATGAGATTAAAAATTCAAATAAACATCATTATTCTCAGCGTTTTTCCAGCGAGCAATAAATCTATCTTTATATCCGTATGTATCTGTTTGATCCGCGAAAATCAGCCTGCCTGCTGCAGGCAGGCGTTCTATTGCTTTTCACTGTGCCCTCCGTGACTTCTCAGTGATCTCCGTGAACCAATTCCAATAAAACTTTTATTTTGTTTGTATCTTGGTAACGAAAGTGAATTAATGTATTCTTATTTTATCATCAGCATCTTCTTTGTCTCTGTGAAGCCATCCGTTATCAGTTTGTAGAAATATACGCCGCTGTGTAGAGCCGACCCGTCGAATGAGACTTCGTACGTGCCGGGCTGTAATCTTTCATTAACGAGTGTTTGGACTTCGCGCCCCTGTACATCATATACGATTAATATTACCTGCTCTGTTTTTACGATTGAGAATTTAATGTTTGTCGTCGGGTTAAACGGATTCGGATAGTTTTGACTTAACTTAAATGTTTCGGGAATATTTGTGCTTATTGTATTAATGTATGTTAAAGCCGTATCTCCATACATTATACCATTTATGTAACAACCAGTCATATTTGCATAAAGATCAGAACCATATGTTCCCATATGTATATGAGACTCAAATGATATTATTCCAAAATTTGAATTATATTGAATTAATTTTCCGTCACCCCATCCTCCTCGATGAAATGCCTTAGTCATTCCAATTTTGTTATATATTGTGTCAATACGCACCCAATCGAAAATATAACCTGAGCAGGAGTTTGCTGTCCCCGAAAGCATTCCGAGACTATCGATTAATTTTTCTTTATAATAATATGGACAAGTATTTGCTGAGTCGAATGCCAGAATGCTTTTTGATAATGTATCGAATCTTAACCAAATATTATCAGATTGATTCGGATATGCATTCATGAAAAAGTAGGTATGGTTATTGAATATGGAATCTTTTAATACTCGGTGTGATGTTTTGTAACGGATAATATCACCTCCTCCTGGATAAGTGCTACCTCTTACACAATAGTATACAAATTTATTACCAACTTGTAATGGAAAACTCATTTGAGAATATAAATTGCAACTCATTGCTACGAGCATTACTAAGAGAACTAATTGTTTTTTCATAATCTAATGATAAAATTATTTAATGAGCAGCATCTTCTTTGTCTCTGTGAAGCCATCCGCTATCAGTTTATAAAAATATACGCCGCTTGTAAGTCTCGAGCCGTCGAACGATGTTTCATAAACTCCGGGTTGTAGTTTCTCATTTACCAGTGTTTGAACTTCACGACCCTGCACATCATATACCTTAATCACAACTTCACTGTTACCTGTCACCTGAAACCGAATAGTTGTACTTGGATTAAACGGGTTCGGATAATTCTGACTCAAAGAAAATGCTGATGGGATTTCTGTTGAGATATTTTGGATACCGATGATTTCTGAGAGTGGACGACGCCAGACAGAACTACCATATGTTCCCGCAAAAATATCATTGCCAATTATTAATAGTGAAGAAACAGCACGTAAATTAGTTAATCCCTGATTCTTTTGTGTCCAGCTGATTCCAAAATTAGTTGAAACATAAACTCCAAATGAATCAGTACCGGCAAAAATATTGTTTCCACTTATGGTTATGCAATAAATATGCTTATCGTTCAATGAAGTTTGAGTCCAGTTTGAACCATTATTTGTAGAAAGAAATATTCCTTGAAACTCAGTTCCTGCCAAAATATTATTTCCACTAACAGTTAGGCAACGGACATCTAAATTATTTAAACCTGTTTGTGTCCAGTTTGAACCATTATTAGTAGATTTAAAAACCCCGGAACCAAATGTTCCTGCATAAATTGTTGTTCCTATCGTTGTCAAGGAAGGTACAGAATTATAATTAAAATTAACTTGCGACCAATTAACGCCATTATTTGAAGAAATATAAACTCCATATTGTGACGTTCCTGCAAAGACATAAGAACCGGTAACAGTAAGTGACCAAACGGCTCTTCCAACTAAAGAAGATTGAAGCCAGTTTATTCCATTATTAGTAGAATACAACAATCCCATACCAGGTGTGCCTGCAAGTATATTATTTCCAATTGAACTTAAAGACCAAGCAGGAAAATTGAGAAAAGAAGTTTGTATCCAATTGGTACCTAAATTTGTTGAGAGATAAACACGACCTCCAACGTTAGAGCTATCTGATCCTGCGAATATATTATTTCCATTTACTATCATAGGAATAATATTTTTGTCTAACCCCATTCCATTCGATATCTGCACCCACTGTGCGTTCGCATTCATTGCTACGAGCATCACTAAGAGAACTAAGAGTTTTTTCATAGTTTGATGATAAAATTATTTAATTAGTAACATCTTCTTTGTTTCGGTGAAGCCATCTGTAATCAGTTTGTAGAAATATACGCCACTGTTTAGCAGACTTCCATCGAATGAGGTCTCGTACGTGCCGGGCTGTAATCTTTCATTAACAAGTGCTTGGACTTGACGTCCCTGAACATTATAAACGATTAATTTTACCTGCTCTGTTTTTATGATTGAGAATTTAATGTTTGTTGTTGGGTTAAACGGATTCGGATAATTCTGTGATAGTGAATATGAAAAGGGTATTTCTGTTGAAATGTTTTGGATACCGATGATTTCTGAGAGTGAGCGGCGCCAAATGGAATTACTCTCTGTACCAGCAAAGATGAAATTGCTAGTCACCAAAAATGAACGAACCATTGGTGGGACATTAAACCCTTGGTTCTTGTTAATCCATATTCCTCCGTTATTTGTGGAAAGATATACACCACAAGAATTATTAAAATCATAAATCCCAGTAATAATATCACTTCCAATTGTAGTTAACGAAATAGTATTTCTATTGTTTGAACTTGTTTGTATCCAGTTTGCGCCTAAGTTAGTGGATAGATAAACACCAGTTGGAGTGTTACCATAAGCATATGTGCCGGCAAAAATATTATTTTCTATAGTAGTTAATGACCAAACAGCTCGACTGTTATAAGAAGTTTGAGACCAATTTAAACCACTATTTGTTGAAAGATAGATTTTACCGCTACCAGTTGAATTACTATCAGTTCCCGCAAAAATATTTGTTCCAAGTGTAGTAAATGAAGCAACAGAACTATTCATTGTAGTATATGTCCAATTACTACCATTATTTGTTGATCGATAAATTCCACCAGAACTAGGAATTGACCAATCAATTATACCCGCAAAAAGATTACTGCCAAGTGTTGCTAAACAATATACTTGTTTATTATTTAAAGCTGTCTTTGACCAGTTCGTTCCGTTATTCGTTGAAATATATACTCCACTATCCCCTGTTCCTGCAAAAATATTATTTCCAAGTGTTGTTAAACAAAAAACTTGTTTATTATTTAATCCTGTTTGAGTCCAGTTTATTCCATCGTTTGTTGATTTATATATTCCTTCAATTGTTCCTACAAATATAGTAGTACCAATACTTGTGAACGAATATATGGCAGCATTCGACCCCATCCCATTCGATATCTGCTCCCACTGGGCATTGGTGTTCACTGCTACTAACATTGCTACGAGTATTGCTAAGACGATGAAGAGCTTTTTCATAGTTTGATGATAATAATATTTAATATGACGGTTGTTATATGTTTTAAACATCTTTTAAAATCGGGAATTAAAATATTTAAAACGGGAGTCCGACACGTCGGATTATTTCCCATTTAAAGTTAAAAGTATTTAATGAAATTTAAAATGCTAATTATTTACCGTTACAATGCAAGTGCTCAGGAGAGAGGATAAAGCGTTTAAGAATTTGTGTTAGAAATACAAACCTTCGACGAACTTTGAGAAGTTTTCGCTGATGTAGCGGAAGTTGTTTAATACGTAGATGAAGAATTCGTCTTCGGTTCTTTGTTTGTAGTAGGGGTTGCGTGTAAAGTAGCCGATGAACACACCGTTCTCGTCAATAATTTTTGGAGGCGCAGTCGCATACTCATTCCAGGGGCTGAGATGGCTGAACTCATTTCCGAAATCGCTGAACTCGCTCCAGATGGAAAGGTTATTAAACTTAGTTCCGTAGATACCGCTTTCATTCCAGACGGATTCGGAGTGATATTGTGTGCATGTCAGACATCCGAGATATACGTCATGGTTCTCTCCGCCGAAGAGCATTAGTTTCTGTGCGAAGAGGGAAGACGAAAACAGTATAAATAATATTATAAATAAATATTTCATTGTGTTAAAATAGAATAAATACTGGAATAATGCAAGAAGACAAATCGATAAAGATATTGAATAAGTAATGGAACGCGGATTAACACGGATAAAACGGATTAACACAGATAGAACAAAAAGTGTTTTCTCGTACTTTTTAAGAGTCGCACAACGCTGACACTGAAAGAATATGATTAACACTGTTGAGAGAATAAAAATAAGATTTGATATTTACCGCAAGGAACGCAAAGTAAGCAAAGATCGTCCACCAAACGAGACGGCGGATCTGCGACAAAGAGAGCTAGAGATTTTATTTATTGTTAAGAGCAGAGATTTTTACCACCAAAGTCCTCCGGGGCGGATGCAAAGAGCGCACACTAAAACACTAATGGAATATTCGTGGCAAAAGAGAGTAGAAATACTGAAAAATGGGGGTGTTGAAAATACAGTAAGTTAGGGGATGCAGGGTGGAGCCAAGCTAAGCCTAATTAGAACCTAATCAGAGGCAAGTTATGAAAAAGAAATAGAGGGTGTAATTTCTGATTTTGATTTAGTTGTATTAACAGGCATTTATATTATGGTCTGATTAGGGAAAAAAGTGCATTTGGGGCGGGATTGCGGGTCTTAATAAAATTGGAGAGGGAACAAGAAATCGGTTGAAAAAAAGCAAGAAATTAGTTAATTTACATGTTAGGGCGGTTAGCTCAGTTGGTTAGAGCGCCACGTTGACATCGTGGAGGCCATTGGTTCGAGTCCATTACCGCCCACTGTGAGTTTAATAAAGTAAGTTCTGTAATTCACGCCTTATCAAACACATCTTTTGGTATTTTTCAGGAACTTGCAGAACAGAAAATTTATATAAATTGGATAACATAATAAAAATAACATTTCCTGACGGGACTGTAAAAGAGTTCAACTCAGGAGTAACATCTTTAGAAATTGCGAAGGGCATAAGCGATAGATTTGCTCAGCAGGTTTTATTTGCTGAAGTGAACGGCGTGCCGAAAGACATGTCTGCACCTATAGAAAAGGATGCGAAGATAGTCTTTCACAAGTTTGATTCTGACGAGGGCAAAGAGCTTTACTGGCATTCGTCATCTCACGTTATGGCGCAGGCAATTGAAGAGCTTTACCCGGGCGCGAAGTTCGGAGTAGGTCCTTCTATTGACGGCGGTTTTTATTATGACATAGATTCAGAGCACAAGTTTACGGATGAAGACCTCAAGAAGATTGAAGAGCGCATGCTTGACGTAGCAAAGAGAGATATACAGCCCGTAAGGGAGGTGATGAAAAGAACCGATGCGATTGAATATTTCAAGACTAAGAGAAAAGATGAATACAAGGTTGAGATACTTGAGACGATTGCTAAAGATGAAGAGATGGTCTCGCTGTACCACCAGGGTGGGTTTACAGACCTTTGCAGGGGACCGCATTTACCGAGCACGGGAAAGATAAAAGCCGTTAAGCTTCTTTCAATTTCGGGTTCTTACTGGAGAGGCGATGAAAAGAATAAGATGCTTCAGAGGATTTACGGAATAACTTTTCCCTCGCAGAAGGAACTTGACCATCATTTAAAAATGCTTGAAGAAGCAAAGAAGCGCGACCACAGAAAGCTCGGGAAGGAACTTGATTTATTCTTCTTCCACGAAGTCAGTCCCGGTGCGCCTTTCTGGCTTCCGAACGGAATGATTATATATAGAGAGATAGAACTTTTTTCAAGACAGCTTCATGACAAATACAGGTACGATGAAATAAGCACTCCGATGATTGTGAGAGAGCCTTTATTCAAAACGTCAGGACATACAACTCATTACGCAGAGAACATGTTTAAGATTATCACTGACGACGAGCCGATGTATTTAAAACCAATGAACTGTCCAGAAGCGACGATTGTATATTCATCAAAGCTGAGAAGCTTCAGAGACCTGCCAGTACGCCTTAGTGAGCTCGGCAGAATGCACAGAAACGAGATACGCGGAGCACTGGGCGGGATGTTCAGAGTGAGACAGTTTACGATGGACGATGCGCATATATTCTGCACATACGACCAGATACTTGAAGAGATAACGAAAGTTCTTCAGTTAATGACTGAGACATATTCAACATTCGGATTTACACCGATGTATTATCTTTCGACCAGACCCGATGAGGCGATGGGCGAAATAGAAGTCTGGAACAAGGCTGAAGAGTCGCTTGCACAGGCACTTAAGGCAAACAACTTAAGTTACAAAGTAAACGAAAAGGACGGAGCTTTTTACGGACCGAAGATTGATGTTCATATAAAAGACGCATTAAACAGAACATGGCAGCTTGCGACAGTACAGCTTGATTTTAATTTGCCTGAAAGATTCGATTTAACTTATGAAGGTTCTGACGGACAGAAGCACAGACCGATAATGATACACCGTGCAATATACGGAAGCTTTGAAAGATTCGTGGGAATACTTACAGAGCACTTTGCGGGAAACTTCCCTGCATGGATAGCACCGGTGCAGGTTGCGGTACTGCCATTGACAGACGCACAGCAGGACTATGCAAAGAGCGTTTACGAGACATTGTTCAACGAAGGATTCAGAGTTTATCTTGACGACAGAAGCGAGAAAGTTAATTACAAAATAAGAGAAGCCGAGAACAGAAAGATACCATACATGCTTGTACTCGGACCGAAAGAAGCCCAGAACAGCAGCGTGGCACTCAGAATACACGGAGCGGGCGACAGGGGTGCTTTTGAATTGAAAGATTTCATGCAAAAAGTTAGATTAAACATTACGGCTAAAAAAACAAATTACGATTTATAAACTTAGGAAAGGCTACATTAATTAAAGAGAAAAAATTTAAGGAAAGAGTTAATCACGAAATTACCGCATATCAGGTAAGAGTAGTTGATGAAGACGGACAGCCCCTCGGCGTTATGGCACTGCACGAAGCCATAAAAACAGCAAGTTCAAGAGGGATGGATTTAGTGGAAATAGCGGCAGGTTCAAAGCCGCCCGTATGCAAGATAATAGATTACGGTAAATACAGCTACGAGAAGCAGAAGAAAGACAAGCTGCAAAAGAAGAATCAGAACGTGATGACGGTAAAGGAAATAAGGTTCAACGCAAACACTGATTCACACGACATAGAGTTCAAGACGAAACATTTAAGGCAGTTCCTTCTTGACGGACACAAGGTAAAGACTTCGGTGCTTTACAAAGGAAGAATGATAACGCATCCTGAGATAGGACAGAAACTGATGAGCGAAGTACTTGAAAGTTTGAAAGACATCGGAAAAGTAGATTCAAAGCCGAAGCTTGAGGGCAAGATGCTCACATGTTTCCTGGTGCCTGACAAAAACAAGATACTTTCCTACAATGCAAGACTTGCAAAGGAGAAGAAGAAAGAAGAAACGATGAAACCGGGAGAAACGGCAACGGGTGAAGAGGTGAAAGATGAAACGGCAACGGGTGAAGAAGTGAAACAGGAAGTAGTAAACACAGTACAGGAAGAACCAAAAACATAAATAGAAAATTAATTTACAAATAAACAAAGCACAATATGCCCAAGATGAAATCAAACCGCGCTTCAGCCAAGAGATTCAAGGTAACAGGCTCGGGAAAGATCAAGAGAGAGAAATCCGGCAGAAGTCATATTTTGACGAAGAAGTCACCCAAGAGAAAAAGACAGCTTGCTACGGCAACGCTTGTATCAAAGGGTGATGAAGGAAGAGTCAAGAGAATGATTTTAGCGGAGTAAGCTTTCAGTAAAAAGTCTTAAAGAAAGACTATAAAGTTCTTTAACATATTTATTCCTTCATAAAACGGGAATAATTTAAACAAGAAGAGGTCTCGAAATTCCGCATCGCGGGATGCCTCAATTTTTAAATTAAACGAAAGGTAACACAGCAATGCCAAGGTCTAAAAACAAAGTCGCCTCACACAGGCGCAAAAAAGCAGTTCTTAAACAAGCCAAAGGATACGTAGGAGCAAGAAGCAAGGTTTACACAGTTGCGAAGAATGCAGTAGAAAAGGGCTTATCACACTCATACAGGGACAGAAAACTCAAGAAGAGAGTTTACCGAAATCTCTGGATAGTCAGAATAAATGCAGCAGCGAGAATAAGCGGAGTATCTTACTCACAGCTTATGGGCGCATTAAGCAAGAAGAAAATTGACGTAAACAGAAAGACGCTTGCCGATATGGCTTACAATAACTTAGATGCATTTAACGAATTTGTAAAATTCGCAATGAGCTAAAAGAAAGAGAAATATCTTTATAACAAGAGCGGGCTAATAGTCCGCTTTTTTGTTTTAGAGCAGTAAGAACAGGAAGAGCAGGAAGAGCAGTAAGAACAGGAAGAGCAGTAAGAACAGGAAGAGCAGTAAGAACAGGAAGAGCAGTAAGAACAGGAAGAGCAGTAAGAACAGGAAGAGCAGTAAGAACAGTAAGAGCAGTAAGAGCAGTAGAAGCAGTAAGAGCAGTAAGAACAGGAAGAGCAGTAAGAACAGTAAGAGCAGTAAGAACAGGAAGAGCAGTAAGAACAGTAAGAACAGTAGAACAGGGAATCCGTCCAGCAGGATTATGGACGTTCGCCACAGTCCCGATAAGTAGTAAAAAAGTCAATATTAGATTACTTTAGTGTAGAGCCTTTTGCAGCCCACCATTCGAGGATTTCGACTTTGAGGCGTCCGGCTATGACAGCAGGGTCTTCGGATGCGAGGCGCTCTGCTTCTTCTTTGGATTTAACGCTGAATACTACGATACCGCGAAGGTCGCCGTTACCGCCAAAGGGACCGGCGATTTGTATGTGGCCTTCTTTGTAAAGTTTTGAGAGATGTTCCATGTGGCCTTTTTGAATGAGAGCGGATGTAGCAGAATCCTGGGTTCTGTTTTCGCCGCGCTTCAGTAAGCACATGTAGTATTTTTTCATGATAAATGTTTCGTCGCCGTCTTTCATTTCGAATTCGTCCTGAGAGCGTGCGAGGTTTGACAGCGCGAAGGAAGCGGTTAAGAGCAGAAAGAGAATAAATGTGTTTTTCATAGCAATAGTGTTTAATTAAAAAGAGTCTTTAATGAATATTAAAGACTCTTTAATAAATATTTTAATAAAGATGTAAAATATAAATTTTATTCTTTATCCTCAAGCACAAACTTCCAAACGACTCCTGCCAAAGCTGCACCTATAAGAGGTGCAATGATGAACAACCACAACTGAGCGATTGCTTCTCCGCCCACGAACAATGCGGGTCCGATGCTTCTTGCCGGGTTCACGGATGTACCTGTGATAGGGATTCCGACAATGTGAATGATTACGAGAGCAATACCGATAGGTATTCCTGCAAAACCTGCGGGTGCGTTCTTTGCCGTTGCACCGAGTATTACAATAAGAAAGATAAATGTCAGTACAACTTCAGCAACGAATCCTGAAATCATTGGGTATTTCATTGGAGAGTATTCAGCGTAGCCGTTTTGTCCGAGTCCGTTAGCAGCGATGTTGTAAGTGCTGAGACCTGATGCTATGAAATACAGAATGCCTGCACCGATAATAGCACCGACAATCTGAAAAATGATATACATACCTGCATCTTTGCCGCTGATGCGTCCGGCTACGAGCGCTCCGACAGTAACAGCCGGATTTATATGGCAGCCGGATATTCCGCCGATGCCATAAGCCATAGCAAGAACAGCAAAACCGAAGGCAAACGAGATTCCGAGGAATCCAACGGAACCGCCCGATATAACAGCAGAACCGCATCCGATAAGAACAAGTACCATTGTACCAATCAATTCGGCAATGTACTTTTTCATTTAAAGCTCCTTTTTAAGTTAATGAATATTAGAGAATTACTCTATATTGATTTCATCTACAAAGATAAAGGCATCACCTCCTGCTCCCGGATGCCAGCCGGGGATTTTACCATAGTTAACTGCCGTGACTTTTATGTATCTTGCCCTTAGAATCTTATCAGGATTTAAAATAAAATCTTTTATGTTTATGTTCAAGTCCGTATCAAGTATAGTGTTTTCAATTACTCCTATTTTCTGATATGTAGTATTATCGTTTGACGAATAAACCTCAGCATATTTTGGCATCCATATCCAGCTGCGTGCGTCCTGAAGAAAACCGATTGATATTTTATTGATATCCTTTTCTTTTCCGAGGTCTATTACTGCTGAAAAATCCTGTCCCTGATATCCCTGCCAGTTACCAAGCCGCCAGTTCTTCTCGCCGCGGATGCGATCAATAAGAGCTTCGGGTCCTCCTGCAGTGTAAGACATATTCGGAACTGAAAGCAATTCGACCTTTATGTCTTTAGGAATTTTGTAATAGACAGAGCCTGTTGATTTGCTTTTATTTCCGTTTTTATCTTCTGCGTAAGTAAATATTGATGTGTTATCATTTATTGTTATAGGTCCTGTGTATTTTGTAAACTGATTTGGAAGAATGTTATAAAATATCTTTGTGTCAGGATAATTCACGGATAAAGATATGACAAGCGAATCTTTGAAAGTAATCCTGCTTGTGTTTGCATAAGGCGAGGGGATTAATTCATTAGAAGTATCGTATGACCTTTCAGAATATAAATACTTTTTAATTCCGTTATCGCCGAATGTTTTAGCGGGAGATTTGCCCATATCAAAAGTTATAGTGCTGCCACTGAATATGTCTTCCCAGGTTATGTATGGCTTCTTGTCTTCTGAGATTTTATTCTGAACATAAAGGTTTTCATCCGACTGATTGTTTGCTTTGATGGTGAAAGTTTTTCCGTTCTCAAGGTTTATTTTCACTTCGTCGAAGATTGGGCTGCCGATAAGAAACTTGCCCGAGCCTGGGGCAACGGGATAGAAGCCCATAGCACTTAATACATACCACGCAGACATCTGTCCGCAGTCTTCGTTGCCGATGAGTCCGTCGGGGCTGTCTTTATAAAACTCAGACATAATCTTTCTGACGAGCTGCTGTGTTTTGTGCGGGCTGTCTGTATAATTGTATAAATATGCTATGTGGTGCGAGGGTTCGTTGCCGTGAGCGTACTGACCGATAAGCCCTGTTATATCGACTTGTTCGCGCCCGGTTGTTTTTGCATCGGCGCTGAAAAGCTCATCGAGTTTCTTTTCGAGATTGCCATTCAGGTATTTATTCAGACGTGGTACATCATGCGGGACGTAGAATGAATACTGCCATGAATTTGCTTCTGTGTAATTGTTATCAACGTCAGTAGGATTAAAGTTGTCTTTCCAGCCATTGTTGTAGCGGGGACGCATAAAACCTGTTTCGGGGTCGAAAACATTTTTGTAATACTGAGACCGCTTTTCATATTCGTTTTTATTGATGTTGTCGCCGAGTGATTCCGCAAAGTTTGCGATGCACCAGTCGTCGAAAGCATACTCAAGAGTTTTTGAAACTGACTCGTGCTCTTTATCTGCTGAGATGAAGCCGTCGTTTCTGTAATGCTGAAGTCCGTATATATCAAGGTTTGAGCTGTACATCATGGCTTTAAGAGCGAGCTCTTTATCAAAATCAGTAATACCGCTGTTATAAGCATCGACTATTACCGGTATAGAATGATTGCCAATCATGCAGTCGGTTTCATTTGCCCAGAGTTCCCAGACGGGAAGCCTGCCGCCCTGTTCATACTGATGAAGAAAGGTTTTTACGAAATCGAGAGAGCGCTTTCTTTCTATGATATTAAGCAAAGGATGCAACGCCCTGTAAGTATCCCAGAGGGAAAAGACTGTATAATAATCATGCGATGCCTTATGAACTTTGAGGTCCCGTCCAAGGTAAGAGCCGTCAACATCAGTGAAAGTATTCGGTGCTATTGCAGTGTGATATAAAGCCGTGTAGAATATGCGGAGTTTTGTTACATCGTTTGACTTTACCTGTATCTTATTAAGATAATTATTCCAGAGTCCATTCGCTTCTTTTCTGACGTCGTCAAAATCTTTACTGCCGATTTCAGATTCAAGGTTGAGCTTTGCGTTTTCTTCGCTGACTGCTGAGATGCCGACTTTAACGAGAACAGGGTTAACGGGGTTGTTAAATTCTACGATGGCTTTTATTTTTTTGCCTTCCGCATAAGTTTCATTCTGAGCGTAAATATCATCAATGAAAAGATCTGCAGATTTAAACTCTTCCGAAAAGACAGCGTAGAAATACACACGCTGGTCAATTGCCCAAGCTTCGGATTGGCGAAAACCCGACAAGGAATTTTTGCTTAATATATTTATATGAGCTTCACGGACTTTATCGCGGTGCTTTAAATCGATAAAGATTTTTGCTTCCATGCCATCCGGATAAGAGTATTTATGATAGCCTGCGCGGGTGCTTGCAGTCAGTTCTGCTTTTATATTTGACCTATCGAGCAAAACAGAATAGTAACCCGGCTCCGTTGTTTCATTATCGTGAGAAAATGAAGAAGTAAAATTACGTATTGATTTCTTGTCAATTTCGGTAAACCGACTATCTGCAAAAGGCATGAAAAGTATATCGCAGTAATCCGGAACGCCTGTGCCGCTGAGATGCGTGTGTGAGAATCCGTGAATAATGCTGTCGGAGTAGTGGTATCCCGAGCATCCGTCCCAGCCTTCGAGCCTTGTATCGGGACTGAGTTGAACCATGCCGAATGGAACAGTAGCGCCGGGGAAAGTATGTCCGTGTCCGCCAGTACCGATGAATGGGTTGACGTATTTTGTAAGGTTTAATACATCTGTTTCTTGGAAAGAAAACGATGATATTAAGATAAATATCATAACCGGAAGTACGAATCTTTTCATATTAGTCTTCTGAGATTTATTAGCAAAGTATTAATTATTTTTGTAAGGTTAAATTGCAATATTTGGTGGTAAGAGCAGTAAGAGCAGTAAGAGCAGTAAGAGCAGTAAGAGTAGGAAGAACAGTAAAAGCAGTGTGAGCAGAAAAATGTAAGCATTAAAATAATTGTGGGAACTTATATTGTAATATATATGTATATACATATATATGAAACAAAAAGAATTATGAAATTAGAAGAAGAAATAAAGCAGAAATCATTCGCGAACCCATACCAGAAACTGATGGTGAACATACTTTACACCGGCAGTTGGCTGGGACTTATGGAGGCCAACTATTTAAAAGCGCACGGATTAACGCTTCCGCAGTTTAATGTGCTGAGAATTCTCAGAGGACAGTTTCCTGAGCCTGTGACCGTAAATGACATTATAGACAGAATGCTTGATAAATCATCGAACGCATCGAGGATTGTTGATAAGTTGACTGTTAAAAATCTTGCTGAGAGAAAAGTATGCAAGAATGATAAAAGAGCAGTAGATGTTTTGATTACAAAAAACGGTCTGAAGCTTTTATCTGAACTGGACAAGGAGTTACCAAAATGGGAGAAAAGAGTTAAGTCGTTATCCCGAGCCGAAGCAGATACATTGAATAATCTACTTGACAAATTAAGGGATTGCCCGATTAAGGATTTGAAATAAAGATTAATATAAACTAAAATTAAACAATCATGAAGAAAAACTTATTTAAATTAGCGCTGGTAGTAATAACGGCATCTGCTTTTATAATTACGGGATGCGGTAAATCAGAGAAAGACGTTAAAGTCGGAGAGAAACAAACAGCAGGCGATACAAAAGGAAAAATTCTCGTAGTCAGTACAGCGGATAGCAAGTTAAACTGGCTGGGGAAAAAAGTAACGGGACAACATAACGGTACAATCAACTTGTTAAAAGGCGAGGTTATGGTTGACAACGGAAAAGTAACAGGCGGAAAAGTAGTGATTGATATGAAAACGATAAAGAATCTTGACCTGACAGATGCAGAATCAAACACAAAGTTAGTAAACCACTTGTCATCGGCGGATTTTTTTGAAGCGGATAAGTACCCGACTTCAACATTAGAGCTGGTAAAGGTTGAAGAATTAAAGGATGTAAACAGGCCAAACGTAAACTCAAACGTTACGGCAAACCTTACGATGAAAGATGTAACGAAGAGCATTACGTTTCCTGCAGAGATAAAGATAGAAAACGGTGTATTAACTGCTAAAGCTGATTTTGATATTGACAGAACAGACTGGAATATTAAATACGGTTCAGGAAAATTCTTTGATAACCTTGGCGACAAGATGATTAACGACAAGTTCAATTTAAACATTTCAATATTAGCAAAGTAAATCTAAAGTTTTAAGAATTATAAGGGAAATCATTAAATGGTTTCCCTTTTATTAATAGACATATAAATATTCAGAGGAGAATTATTAAAATTGTTAAAAAATGATTACAACAATACATAAAGCGGATACAAGAGGGTTTGCGGACCTCGGATGGCTGAAGTCAAAGCTTACATTCAGTTTTGCAACATATTATGATGAGAGAAGAATGAACTTTGGAATGTTAAGAGTTCTTAATGACGATATCGTTGAAAGCGGAATGGGATTCGGAACACATCCGCATAACAACATGGAAATAGTTTCTATTCCTCTATCCGGTGCCCTAGAACACAAGGATTCGATGGGACACGTTGAAGTGATAAAAGAGTGTGAAGTCCAGATTATGTCAGCCGGCACAGGAGTAATGCATTCTGAATACAATCACTCAAAGACTGAAGATGTTAATTTCCTGCAGATTTGGATATTACCTAAAGAAAGAAACATTAAGCCAAGGTACGACCAGAGAAATATAAAGGATGTTGATAAGAAAAATAAGTTTCTCACCGTAGTTTCTTCTGATAAGAATGATAATAATGCTCTCTGGATAAATCAGGATGCGTACCTCTCGCTTGCTAAGATAGATGCTGATACAGAAATCAGCTATGACATTAAGATGAAAGGAAACGGGGTGTATTTATTTGTGATTGAAGGAGGCGTAACGATAGACGGGAATGAACTCAAAAAAAGAGATGGAATTGGAATTGAAGATACCGATAGAATAAAAATCAAATCAAATTCAGATAATTACTTGCTTGCTATAGAAGTGCCGATGGGTTAATTCAGTAACCCAGTGCCTTGTTTTCGACTTTAATTCTTACTGAAAGAAGCACAAGGTTTAATACTGAAAAGATTAACATGGAAACGAAAAGTGAGAATGATAATGGAATAAGAATGAATTCAAAAATTACTATTATATAGTTCGGGTGCTTAATGTACCTGTAAAGACCTTTCTTTACAAGTGTCCTTCCGGGTATTACAAGAATTCTTGTGTTCCAGTATTTACCTAGAGAAATAAAAATTGACAGCCTGAATATCTGAACGATAAAGAACAGGAACATCGGAATGTAGTTTGTTTCGGAAAACGGAGAAAGATTATATTCTGTAATCATTGAAATAAAAAATCCTGTGTGAAGCAGTATAAAGTACTTGTAATGTTCACGTCCGTATTCTACCGCACCCTCGCTTCTCAGCCATTTTTCATTGTTCTTTGCAATGATAAGTTCTATGATTCTTACAACGATAATGAATGACAGGAAGTAATAAAACATAATTACTCTGTCCTGTTCATTTTTAGCAGAGCCATTTCAGATGAAAATCCCGGGCCCAGTGAAATCATAAGCCCGTAACCATCATCAAATCCTTCAGATAAAAACTTTTCGAGCACATATAGGACTGACACACTTGACATGTTTCCGTATTTTCTGAGTATCTCTCTTGAATTATTTAACATATCAGGTTTTATGTTTAAAGCATCTACATAAGCCTGAATAACTTTAGCACCTCCGGGATGAGCAATGAAATTCTTAATATCTGATATGTTCAGATTATTCCTTTTAAGAAAGGAGTCAATGTCATGTCTGACGTTATTGGTTATAATGGAAGGAATATCCTTTGAAAATACAACCTTGAAACCATCATCAAGAAATTCCCAGCCCATTACATCTTCCGAATCATAGTACAGCCTGCTCATTGAGTCAGCAATTTCAATCTTATATTCAGCGTTGTATTTTTTAGCTGCGTTATCGCCCAGTATAAGAATGCTTACAGCCCCGTCAGAAAAAAGACTTGTTGCTATGAAATTACTTTTTGATATGTCGTTCCTTCTGAAAGTCAGCGAGCAAAGCTCGACAGCAGCGAACAGAACTATTGCATCGGGATTGGATTTTGTGATTGTGTTTGCTTTCGCAAGTCCGCTTACTCCGCCTGCACAGCCTAGTCCCCAAAGCGGATAACGGTTAACGTTCGGATTAAGTTTAAGAGAATTTATAAGCAATGCATCTAAAGAAGGTGTGCTTAAACCGGTTGTATTGACGAGAATAATATCGGTGATATCGTTGAAGCTGACGCCTGCAATTGATAAGTTTTTTATAATCGACTTCTGTAAACAATCCAGTGCGATAGTCTTAAATAAATTATTCTTCTCAGCAAAAGTTGTATCGCCTCGAAAATAATCTATGGGAATACAAAAGTTCCGTTCTTCAATGCCTGAATTGTCGAATACCTCAAGCAGTCTATCCGCGTTCGGCAAAACATCGCCAAACAGGAATTTAGAGAAAGTTTTTGTCTCACCCTGCAGCAGCTTACAATCGAAATCAGTTTTATGAATACTTAGAATTGTGCCCAATTATTAATTTTAGTATAAGAACACATAAATCCTCTTATAAATTGCAGGCCAGCTTACCCTTTGTAATTCCGGTCATAGAACATAACCGGTTCCGAGCCTAAACTACTTTTTCTTTTTAGTAGTTTTCTTTGCTTTTTCCTTTTCTTTCTTGAGTCTTAATGCTCTTTCCTTTGCCCGCTGGATTGTGCGTTCGCGGTACTCAGGGTCGTTGTAATACCTGTTACGAGCATTTTCCAGAGTCATCTTTTTGTATTCAGGGTCATTGTGATATTTTTCCCTGTAATACTTTTTCAGTTTTTCTCTGTACTCTTTGTCTTTTCTGTATTTCTCCCGCACCTTCCTGCGGATTTCTTCCCGGTTTTCATAATAATAATTTTCAGCCATGATATTATTATTTATATTTATGAAAAAAACAAGTTTGTGTTTCGTACTTTAAAAACAACATATACGAAAATCTTTTAAACCCTATAGTAATTTTTCTTGTTATATTGTGTAACAAAGCGAATTAAGAAAAATTACGTTCAATAATATAATAAAAGATTTTTTTAAATAAAAGCAAGAAAAAAATTGTTTTACAAATATTTTTAATGTTTAAGGATACGGATAAAACAAAACTATACTGGGACTCGCAATATGAAGAGAACAAAACTGGCTGGGATGTAGGACACGTTTCCACGCCTCTTAAAGAGTACATTGACCAGATAGCGGACAAAAACCTGAAAGTGCTTATACCCGGTGCGGGAAATGCATACGAGGCAGAATACATGCATTTACAGGGATTTAAAAATGTTTATGTTCTTGATATCTCAGGGGAAGCTATTAGAAAATTTACTAATAGATTCCCGGATTTTCCTAAAGACTATATCGTTTGCGGTGATTTCTTCTTGCATGAAGGAGAATATGACATGATTCTTGAACAGACGTTTTTCTGCGCCATTGACCCTTCTTTAAGGGAAGATTATTCGGATAAAATTTATTCGCTGCTGAAAGAAAACGGCAAATTAGCAGGAGTTCTTTTCAATCATGAGTTTGAAAAAGCAGTACCTCCTTTCGGTGGAACTGAAAAGGAATACCGCGGATACTTTGATACCAGGTTTGATTACAAAGTCTTTGAGACCTCGTACAACTCTATTAATCCGAGAGCGGGGCGGGAGATTTTTATGATACTCGTGAAAAAGAACAACAAATAAAACAGTCCCGTGATATTTAAGTAAATTGATTAAAATTGTTTTTTACTGCTATTTAAATTATTTTAGTTTACTTTTAAATTTTAATCAAATCTTTATGAAAAATAAGGCAACGATTTTCGTAGGTTTAATTTTAACTGCAGCAGTATCAATCCTGATTATATCCTGCAATAAGAATGACAGCAATGTAATCAAGATTGGACAATTTGCTTCTTTAACAGGAAGCGAAGCGACATTTGGAATAAGCTCCGACAACGGCATAAAGCTTGCAGTTGAAGAGATAAACAACTCAGGCGGAGTTCTTGGCAAAAAAATAGAGCTGATAACGGAAGACAATCAGGGCAAACCGAATGAAACGCAGACTGTGGTTCAGAAACTAATCAACAGGGATAAAGTCGTCGGCATAATAGGCGAGGTTGCTTCCTCGAGAAGTAAGGCTGCTGCGCCGATATGCCAGAATGCAAAAATACCGATGATAACGCAAGCATCAACGAATCCCGAAGTAACTGCAATAGGCGATTACATATTCAGGGTTTGCTTTATAGACCCGTTTCAGGCAACAGTCATGAGCAAGTTTGCATTAAATTCAATGAAGATTAAAAAAGTTGCTTTATTAATAGACCAGCGGAATGCCTATTCGACTGGACTTGCAGAGAACTTTAAAAAGACATTTATAGAAATGGGGGGTGAGATTGTTGAAGAGCAGAAGTATTCAGCAGGCGATAAAGATTTTAAAGCACAGCTTACAGCAATAAAGTACAAGAACCCCGAGGCGATATTCATTCCCGGATATTATACGGATGTTGGTTTAATGGCAATACAGGCGAGGGAAATAGGATTGAACGTTCCGTTGTTTGGTTCAGACGGATGGGAATCGGATAAGCTGACAGAAGGAAAAGCAAAAGATGCTTTAGAGGGAAGTTTCTTCTCGACTCATGTATCTTCAGAAGACCCAAATCCTTTAATCCAAAACTTTATAAAGAAGTATAGAGAAAGATATAAATCAGAGCCCGATGCATTTTCATTTCTTGGTTATGACGCAATGATGCTGATGGCAGACGCAATAAAGAGAGCAGGTTCGACTGACGGAGATAAGATAAGACAGGAACTTGCAAAGACGAGTAACTTTAAGGGTGTTACCGGAAGCATTTCGATAAACGATCAGCGAAATGCTATTAAACCCGCGGTCGTGCTTGAGATAAAAGACGGCAAATTCAGGTATAAAGAAACGATAGCCCCATGACAGAATTCATTCAGCAGTTTATAAACGGACTCTCTCTCGGCAGTATATATGCGCTTATCGCACTCGGCTATACGATGATATACGGAATACTGAGGTTCATTAACTTTGCTCACGGGGATGTATTTATGATAGGAGCATATTCGGGATATTACCTTGCGATGCTCTTTGCGTTTACTACATTTACTGGAGGTGCTTCAGTATGGATGGCAATACTAATACTCATCGGTTCTATGGTAGTCTGCTCAATACTCGGCTTTACTCTTGAAAAGCTTGCTTATAAACCTCTGCGAAATTCTCCTAAACTCACGATATTAATTACTGCTATAGGTGTTTCGCTTTTTCTTGAATACGGCGGACAGCTTGTATTCGGTGCAGACCCAAAGTCATTTCCAACATTACTTGAAAATAAATCTTTATTCAGTATCGGTGGTGCTGCTGTTTTTTCAAATTCAGTAGTTGTAATAATAGTTTCATTAGTGCTCATGGTTATTTTAAGATTAATAATCATGAAGACCAAAATAGGAACTGCAATGAGGGCTGTTTCATTCAATCATAACGTTGCAAGCCTTATGGGAATAAACATTAACGGAGTTATAAGTTTTACTTTTATCATCGGCTCTTCGCTTGCGGCAGCAGCAGGGATACTTTTCGGATTGAATTACCCGAAGATTGACCCGTTGATTGGAATCATTTACGGTCTGAAAGCATTCGTGGCTGCAGTGCTGGGCGGCATTGGAAACATAACCGGCGCGGCACTTGGCGGATACATACTCGGACTTGTTGAGACGTTTGTATCGGGTTACTTATCATCAACATACAGAGACGCTATTGCGTTTGCTATACTTATCATCATACTGCTTTTAAAGCCGACCGGTATTCTCGGGAAAAAGGAAATAGAAAAGGTTTAACAAAAACCCCCTTGCGAACAAGGGGTTTTTTGATTCGTTTATTTGTTATAAATATTTTTAACCATATTCATGTAGGCTTCTGACATATCGAATCCGCGTCTTTTCATAACCATCTTTGCTGTTTCAAATGCCTTATCAAGGTCATACTTTTCCTTTTCATTTCCGATGATATTCCATTCGAATGAATTAATAAGTTTATCGGGAAACCCGCCCCCTGCAACGTTTGCAAAAATGCCGCACATCGTTCCCGTGTTCAACATTGTGTTGATACCGAACTTGGAATGGTCACCGACAATACTTCCAAGGAATTGCAAACCTGTATTGATGTTGTTACCGAATTGATTAACACGAATCTTGGAATAATTATTTTTGAGGTTGCTTGTCACTGTATCCGCTCCAAAGTTCACGAATGGACATGCATATGTGTGACCTATGAACCCGTCATGTTGTTTGTTAACGCAGCTATGGAAAACCGAGTTAGATATTTCTCCTGAAACCTTTGAGGAATGGCCGATTGAGCAGGGTCCGTAAATGCGTGAACCCGATTTGACAAGTGCATTCTTTCCTATATAAACAGGACCTTTTAAATATGTAAGAGGTTCAACGACTGCATTGTCGTCTATGAAAATCTCGCCGCTTACGGTATCAAGTATAACTCCAGGATAAACTTTTGCAGACGCGCTTACAAAATTATTGTCGTTTTCCTGATTCACATCGGGATTCTTTTCCTGGCCTTTAACGCTTTCAAGAAGGTAGTTAAGGTCAAACCCGAGATTTACATCGAGCGACTTCAAAATATCCCACGGATAATTTATAATCTCGAAAATATTCTGAAACTGATAATTTGTGCTATTTATTTTCTTCAGTCCGCCGAAGAAATCATTATTCAAACAGAAACTGAATGTATCTTTGCGTTTATTGATTTCATCCGCAGTCATCTTGGCTGCTATTACAGTATCTTCAAAATCAATAACACTATTGACCGACATAGTTTCTGTTACCCAGTCAATAACCTTCTTGGAAAAAACTATTCTGCCGTTAAGGAAGATAGTATCTTCTGCCGGGAATTTATTTACAAGGTTACTGTTATTTTGTGTAACAAAATCTGCGATGGAATCCCTGACGTACAGTTCTACTCTGGAATCAGCGGGAAGGTAATGCTCAATACGTTCCTTCATTGAAAAAACACCTGCTTTAATGTCGAATGAAGCTCTTAACAGGTTCAATGGGAAGAGATTTTCGTATTTTGTATCTTCAAATATTATATATTTCATAGATTCAGATGTTTAAATTCTAAAAATAAAAAAGCCGGCTTATTTAGTGAAAATAAAAGAGCCGGCTTAAAAAGCGAGAACTATATATTAAGCGTCTGTAGTCTTCTGGGTTTTGCCGAATTTCTTATAGTATTTCTCAACACGTCCTGCTGTGTCAACAATCTTTTGTGTTCCGGTAAAGAACGGGTGGCAGAGCGAACAAATTTCGACCTTGATTTCAGGAACAGTCGAACGAGTTGTGAATAAAACCCCTCTATTTTCACCGCAATTGCAAATCACATTGCATTTATAATATTTTGGATGTATTTCCTTTTTCATGATAAACGTTTAATCCTTTTACTTGTAAAACATATAATATAGCATAATCACACTATATTTTCAAGGATAATTTGATGCGAAGTGGCTTTCCCAAAAAAATGGTACAGTCAGAAGTAGTAATTGACAAACTGAACACCTTTATAGATATGTTGTTAAAACAATGTGTTATAATAATCTGTAAAAGAGCATTTAAAATTTTGACTTGTATCGAAAATTATTTATCAATAATATTAAGTGTAATTAAAAAACATTACCTTGAAAAAAATCACACTGTTTTTTAGCTTATTTCTATTCATCGTTTCCTCTGTTTACTCACAGCAATTAACGCAGAATAATTTTACCGGAATACTCGTTCCGAAATATATTTGTTCGGGAGCAAGCACAAGACTGCCTTATGTATTCAGAGCTCAGCTAACAAATTTACAGCCAAACACTAAGTACAAGTATTATACTCAGGTGTGCAGATACACAGATCTTGGCAGTACAAATTCAGGAGCCGGCAATCCTGTTTTGATTAACGGTAGTAACTTTAAATACACTACAAATCCCGGGCTTAGCAATTCTGCAGGATATGATTCTCTGATAACAAATTCAAGCGGAACGTACACAGGCTGGTTCGGGTTTGTGCACACAGGCAACGCAAGATTCACGGCGGGGAATTATGTTATTCCTGCGATCACACTCGATAGCGGCGGAAGCGGCTCGGTAAGGTACAGGTTTGCATTAAACGATTCCATTTTTGTTCTTGGATTCAGCAGTGATACTACTTCATCAACCGCAGCAACTGGCATATATGGAATATCTCTTGCTATTCCAAAAGATATCGTCTCATTGTATGACAATGTAAATAATACCGGCAGACCGCTTGCCGTGGTATATCTTGAAAATGAAGGGATTGATTCATCTGCCATGGCATCAATGGTAGTATATTACAGGGACAGCGTAAATTTCAGGAACGGAAGGTGGGGAAGCTTCCTGCCTAATCAACTGCCGGGCGGATTAAAAAGAATTAACGTTCACGATATTAACACAGGGGATATTACAGCCTCGAATTCTGTCGCAGACGGTATCTGGTCCAGCGGGACGAACACGGTTAATCCGCACGGGAGTTACACAAATCCAATTAGGATGTCAGTGCAGGACGCACCTTTGTTTATAAAAATTAATGAAACGGAAATACCCGATAACTTTACTTTAAAACAAAATTATCCCAACCCGTTTAATCCGGCAACAAACATAGAGTTCTCAATACCTAAAAGCGGCTATGCAAATCTAAAAGTTCATGACGGACTCGGTCGGGAGGTGAAAGTATTAATTAATGAATTCCTTTCACAGGGGAGTTACAGAGTAAAGATAGATGGCTCTGCTCTTTGCACCGGTGTATATTATTATTCTTTATCGTTTATTACTCATGAAGGAAAGGTTTATACCTTAGTAAAAAAAGCAGTTTTACTGAAATAATATTATACTCTAGTTTCAAAATTATTGGCTCAGTACAGAAAATGTTTCCGATAAAGCGTCGAACTTTGCGGGTTTATTTCTATTTGACTTATTTATTATTGAATTTATAAGTATTATTGTACAATCGGAAAATTCTCCAATGCAATAAGTCTTCCGATGAAATCTATCTGATTTAAATTGTGATATGTGTAAACCGTGATGTAAATTGATTACCCCCGGGTTTATTATAACCTGATTTTAGTTCATCGCATGACGCATACACGAAATTAATAAATCCTTATTAATTAAAATATAGGTTATATGAAAGACCTTAACCGGCGCGATTTTTTCAAGACTGTTACTTTTGGAGTTGCTGTTGGTACTCTGGGAGCCTCATCAGTCAAAGGAGCCGATAAAGTACTCTCCGAAAACAGAGTCGGCGTTTTAGTAGATACAGAGGCGTGTGTGGGCTGCCGTCTCTGCGAGTTTGCCTGTAAAGAAGCCCACGGAATGCCAACAGAACCTCTTGAAACTTACTATGACACTTCAGTTTTCAAGGAATACCGCCGGCCCGATAAATCTGCATTGACGGTAGTAAATCAATTTGAAAACGAAAAGAATCCTCTTCTCCCGATTAACTTCAAAGTACAATGCATGCACTGCGAGCGTCCGGCTTGCGTTTCAGCCTGCATTGTCGGAGCTTTTACGAAGAAGGATGATGGGAGCGTTGTTTGGGATACAGATAAATGCATCGGCTGCAGGTACTGCATGGTTGCATGTCCGTTCCAGATTCCGACTTACGATTACGATGTTGCAATTAACCCGCTCATCAGAAAATGCGACCTCTGCGAGAAAAGAAGAAAAATGGAGAAGCTCCCCGCATGCGTTGACATTTGCCCTAATGAAGCACTTATTTTTGGCAAGCGTGTTGATCTGTTGCAGATTGCAAAGAACAGAATTAAAAGAAAATCCGATAATTACGTTTCGCATATTTACGGCGAGAACGAAGTTGGCGGTACTGCTTGGATGTACATTGCAAGTAAAAATTTTGACAAGCTAAAAATGCCTACTCTGTCTGCAAGCCCTGCTCCGGGTATTTCGGAAACAATACAGCATGGCATCTTTGCTTATTTTGTACCTCCTGTCACTATTTATGCACTGCTCGGACTGATGATGTGGATTACAAAAAGACGAAAGGGCGAAGAGAAACAAAAGCAGCTTGAAGAGAAAGAAAAGAAAGGGGGTGACGTATGATACCGGCTCCCGTGAAACATAAATTCCTTACACCCGGCGTGGTGATTTTAATATTAATAGCTCTTAACGGTCTTGTATTTCTTGCAGTCAGATTTATCTGCGGTATAGGTGCCGTAACAAACCTCACTAACGAAACTCCTTGGGGATTGTGGATTGGCGTTGATGTTGCCGCCGGTGTTGCACTTGCAGCGGGCGGATTTACCTCCGCGGCACTCGGACATGTTATGCACCGCGAAGAATACCACGCAATCGTTCGTCCTGCTTTGCTTACAGCTATGCTTGGCTACTCTTTCGTTGCGTTTGGCGTTGTTGTTGATATTGGTAGATTCTATTACATCTGGCATCCGCTGATAATGTGGAATGGAAACTCTGCATTGTTTGAAGTTGGTATCTGTGTAATGATTTACCTGACAGTGCTTTACATTGAATTCCTTCCGATTGTAACAGAGCGTTTCATGAACAGGGTTAACCTTCCCGGAATGCTTGAAAAACTTAACAGACCTGTTGATAAGCTCCTGAAGTATCTCGACGATCGTCTTAGCAAAACAATGTTTGTATTCATTATTGCAGGTGTTGTACTTTCAACTCTCCACCAGTCGTCGCTCGGAACGCTTATGATCATTGCAGGACCAAAGATGCATCCGTTATGGCAGACACCTATTCTGCCCCTGCTGTTCCTGCTTTCAGCAATTGCAGTCGGATTCCCGATGATAATTTTTGAATCTCTGATTGCCTCGAAAAGCTTTAAGATGAAACCCGAAACACATCTGCTTGCAGGACTTGGTAACATGATTTCTCCGATTATAGGAGTTTATCTTGCTTTCAAAATCGGTGACATTTTTATAAGGGAAACATTCAAGTACATCCTTCTGTTCGATTTTGTCGCATGGATGTTTATTGCTGAAATGGTTCTGATGATAATACCATTCATTATGTTCCTGTTCAGTAAATTAAACAATAAACCAATATGGCTATTCTCAGGTGCCACGCTTGTAGTAGCGGGTGTGCTTTTGAACAGAATAAATAATTTTATTGTAGCGTACAATCCTGTTTATAAAACCTCAGAGTATTTCCCGTCGTTCGGTGAAATATCTGTGACGGTCGGTTGTATTGCGCTGCTGGTGCTTATTTACAGAGCGTGTGTTATGATATTCCCGGTGATAAGCCAGAAACGTTCGGAAATAATTAAAAATCTGTAAACACGGAGTGAATATGAAGAAAATATATTTTATAATAGTACCGCTCATTCTTGTCGCCTGTCTTCTGCTGGGCGAAAATCCTCGGCTTCAGACAAAACAGAAGCTCGAAATAAAAGTTATGCAGGAAGTCAAGAAGAGCATGAAGACTACAAATAATCTTGCAGAAGAAATAAACAAGAATATTACTTGCAAAACTTGTCATGCTGATCATTACCCGACTACTAAAGACCCACAGCTGAGCCCGTGCCCGCGTGAAGGCATGATTTCAGCGTCGGAGCGCTCTTATAAAGAAGGACCCGATGGAATCATTCTTGAGGCTTTATCGGATAAATACGAGGGCGTATTATTCTCACACAGGATTCATTCTCAAATGGCGGAAATGACGACAGGATGCTCGGGATGCCATCATTACAATACATCAGGCCCTATACTTAAATGCAACAAATGCCATGAACAGGAAAGAGCGCGTGAAGACGTCTCAGTACCCGATTTAAAATCTGCTTACCACAGAATGTGCACAACCTGCCACAAACAGTGGAGCAGACAGAACGGCTGCAATACGCAGTGCCATAAGCCAAAAGGTAAAGGCGAGCCGGTTAATTTGCAGCAGCTGCTTGATGCAATAAAAGGAAAGAATCATCCTCTCGTACCGCAGCCCGAATCGATGAAATATGAGACAAGCCACGAAGAAGGGAAGTTTGTCACATTCTATCACAACGAGCATTTTGATTTATTTAACATTGAATGCAAAAGCTGCCATGGACAGGATAACTGCATAAGCTGTCATCCTTTAAAAGGCGAAAACAAAATCAATCCCGTAAAAGAGGTTTTATCGTTCGAAGAAAAGCACATGAAATGTTCAAGCTGCCACGGTGGTCATACTTGCAATAAGTGTCACAAGACATCCGAAGCAAGTCCGTTCAATCATGCTAAATCAACAGGTTGGGCGTTAAGCTCCTATCACAACAAGCTTGATTGCGAAAGCTGCCACGGCAGAGGACAAATAAAAAGCCTCAGCAGAGAATGCAAAAGTTGTCATGATAATTTCAAGCTTGGAAGCTTTAACCATAAAGTAACTGGAATTGTTTTGTCGGAAGCTCACGTAGAGATAGAATGCAAGACATGCCATCCAAACGAAAACTTTACGGCGAAACCCGAATGCAAGGAATGTCATGATGATATGTCATACCCGCAGTTCTCGCCCGTCCCTAAGAAAAGGTAATAAATATACTCCTGCCCGTTACTGCGGGCAGGAGATTATTATGAAGAACTTCTTATAAATTAAAAGTCCTCATAAAAAAGATAGTTTTCAAGTTATTCTACGTGCACTCAAATAATTAATTTCTTTTAGCTTATTAATTACCGGTTTCTCCAATTATTTCCTCTACCACGATTTCCTCTGCTATTACCCCAATTGGGGACACCTTTGTCATCCGCTAAAGTAATTACATAACCATTTTGCTCTATTGTGAAGGGGTAAATCTGGTAATCACTGCTTTGGGTTTTTACATTTCCTTTTATTTTCACGGCACCTGTTTGAATAGAATAATTATTCTGATTCCAGAACCAGATTGGACCAAGGTGAACTTTATAATATGTCCCGTCGTCAGCTATCATATAACTTGTTGGACGTGAATTATCATAAATCATTCCGGAAATTGTTTTTACATTTTCATTACTCCACTGATTATTTGCATTTTGAGCAAAAGTTGCAGTTGCCATTAGTAATGTCGCGACTAAAAATACCTTTCTTAACATAAATATATTTCCTTTCTTTTAAGACAACCATTTAAGCTATCTTTTGTTTTATAAGAAATGTTTTAATCTCATTTTTAATAAATCTTCTTGGTAAAGATATGGAAAGTATTCTTATAACGTAATAGTGCAGATGAACCAAAAAGGAACTACTCCGTAAAGATTAGTATTTATTTGGTTCAAACGGTTTAACGTAATAAACGTATTAAATTCACATGCATTAAGAAATTCTTCGCCTAAAATCAATCACAGCGTTTATTATCTTTCTTTAATTTCAATCTCTCGAATGCTATTCAGTGTTAAACTTTTCCTTTTCGAATTTCTTCCATTGTTTCTTAGCATAGTCAAAGAATCCCGCAGGTGCAGTATCAAACGAAGGATCTGCCTTCATTTCTCCTCCGTATGGTTTAGCACCCTCTACAATTATGAGTCTTGTTCCTCTTATCGCATATTTATCCTTGCCCTCATGCATCAGCAGTTTGTATCCAAGCGGACTCACATCACTTCTGCAACCCAGTGTGTAAAGAAATGTACTTTCGCCTATTCCGTTTTTGTTAATGTCAGTAACAGAAAGTGAATTTGTAATATAATCAAGAGTCAGGTCGGCCTCACATTCCTTTATTAAATCCTGTATCTTCCAGAGAAGTTCGGCGGTATCTCCTCTTACAAGAAACTGATATCCGAAAAACTCTTTCGAATATGCTGCTTCCTGTTCGAGGTATTTCCCGTCCATTTTTTCATCTCTGACTTTTTTATCCTTCGTCTCCGTTATAAGAAGTACATTCAGCCCGTTCTTGTCCTTCCAGCTTGCGCTTGCAGCAATTTTACCCGTGTACTTTAAAGATTTTGGTATTTCTTTAATTCCGTATTTAATTTCAATAAGTGAATCCGATGCATCTGGATTATTAAGTCCTGCCCCCTCGTAAGAAGCACTATCAGAAGCTTTTACCTGAATCTGTTCGGTACTTTCAACCTTTGGTTTTTCAGGTTCTGTTTCCTTCTCTTCTTTCTTTGAACAGCCTGACAGTAATAGCCCCGACAAAATTAACAATAAAATGTATCTCATATCTACAAATTTATTTTTTAATTAGTATTATTTTACTTTTGTTTCTGATTTTATCCTGCACAATGGATACCTTCAAAAAATTCCTCGAAATTGCAGCACTCTATTAGAAGCCATCCGCTTTTGCCGTTAGGTCTCGATACTTTAAACCAGTTATTGCACCTTTTACCGTCTCTGATTTCTTTCTTATCAAAACCTGTCAGCTTAACTTTTTCGCCCTGCTCTATTGTTGTAGCAGAACCGGAATTTTCGTCTCGTTTAATTACAAGATTGATCGGTACCTTTGCTGTCGCGCTTACATTTATTGTGTAATAGTCAACAGGCACTTCCTCGAGCTTCATTCCGTCTTTTGAATATACGTATGTTTCGTTTAAAGCAGTAAATGATTCTGAGCTTGTTGCAGATACTTTTCCTTTTCCGTCAGGAGTAAAATGAATTGAGTATAGGTATTTTCCCGTTATCAACAAAGGTTTATCCGTAAATTTGTAAACTCTGTATTCAAAAACATTTCCCAAACCCGTTTCTTCAGAACCCGGATTTATTTTCAGCAGCAACTCTTTATATCCGTCGCTTTTATCTATGTCAATAAATTTAATTTCAATATCTGTGTATGAACGGGCAGTATCAGTTATGCTTTTCCCGTCATAGTCGATTACATATACAATGTTTCGTGGCTCGACATCTGATAGAGGCGTGTAGGTTTTGAAAGTGACATTACTCAATTTGTCTTCGGGTGTCAGCTTTTCGTTGAATTTAGCTTCCTTGAGTTTGTAATTAATAAGAGAATCCTCTTTTGGTTTATCAACTGCTTTACGGAGTGTTGTGTCTGTAATATCAGATTTAGATTTTTCTGTTTTTGCTATATTTTCCTCATTCTTTGTACAGCCTATTATAATAATGACTGCGGCAAAAATAGCTATAATAATCTTTTTCATTTTGTACTTATCCCCACAAGGTCTGCGTATGCTTCAAAATCAAGTACGCGTTTTTTAACAATTTCCATTCTGTCAGAAACCCTCATTGGTATATACATCGTACCCTCGAGTTTTGAATAGATTGCGTCTATTAATTTAAACTCTTTATCCCTGAAGGCAATCCATTCAAGCTGTGCTGACTTTAGTTCTTTTGCTGATTCTTCATCGAGACCTTTCATTAAAATCTTGTAAAGCCGGTTTAACTCATTATCGTACTTATCATACGCTTCATTGATACATTTTACCATTCCTGCCGTTGACATATCTTTTTCCATGCAGTCTTCGAGAGATTTATCAATCGGGTGGTCGTATTTCTGTGCCATAAGCGGTATAGCAACGAACACAAATAAAAATACAATTAAAAATGTTTTCATAGTTATATGATTAGTTTAGATGAAAGTTCTGATTCGATTAGATATAAGTAAGCCTTTGGGAAGAATAAATTTATTACAGGAGCCATATTGTATGTTCTGTAACCAGTCATAAGTTAAAAAACTTATAAGTTTATCATACAACGTATGAAATTTCTTTTTAATAATCAACATGAATATTATGATTGCAATTGTACGGCGATTATACTTTTTTATATTCGGATAATATTTATAAGTTTTAACATATATTTCTGTTTAGCGTATCTCTTTTCTCAGTTTTAAGTAGGGATACAACAAAAGAAATTGTAGTATTTGAAAATTGAAAATCAATTTGATTTTAATATTATAATATAATATTATGAAAACAATTATTCTATTTTCGACTATTATCTCTCTTTTGGTGGCTACAACAAATCTTCATTCCCAGACTGCCGGAGAATATTTTGATATGGGGGTAAAGGAATACATGTCGGGGAATAATGAAAAAGCTGTTGAATATTATACAGCATCATTAAAGCTCGACCCTGAAAATGCTGTTACAGTTTACAACAGGGGAAATGCATATGCTCTTGGTTTGAAAAACTACAAAGCCGCCATTCAGGACTACACAAAGGCAATAGAAATTAATCCCTACTTTGCGGAGGCTTACTGCAACCGCGGACTTTCTTATGACAGGCTGAAAGAATACACAAAGGCGATTTCAGATTACACAAAAGCGATGGAATTAAAGCCAGACCTTGTTCAGGCTTATAACGGCAGGGGCACAGCTTATTTTAATCTTAAGAAATATACCGAGGCAATTCTTGATTTTTCAAGAGCAATTCAAATAGACCCGGGCTTTGTGTTTGCTTACAACGGAAGGGGAACCACTTATGAAAAGATAAAGGAATATTCAAATGCACTCGCAGATTTCACGAAAGTCATAGAGCTTGACCCGGACCTTTATACTGCATATATGCACAGAGGAAGAGTATATCATTTTGGTTTTAAAGAATACCAAAAGGGAATTTCGGATTACACCAAAGCTATAGAAATATATACAGATTATTTCGAGGCGTTTTATTTCCGTGCTGCGGCTAAGACAGCCATTGAAGATATTGATGGTGCTGTTAAAGATTACACAAGAGCGATTGAAATTGATCCCGATTCTCAGATTAGCTACTTCTATAGAGGAAATTGTTATTTATACCTTGGTGAAAACGCAAAAGCATGTACCGACTGGAAAAAAGCAAAATCACTCGGTGAAGATGATGCGGATGAATTTATAAACAAATACTGTAAATAAAACAATTAATTGAACTAAAATTTAATATTAAAATAAGAACGATATGAAAAAATTTATTTTTACCTTAGTAATTTTTTTGTTGTTGCAAATCATAATTTCGATAAATACCGGTGTTGCTCAAAATACCTGGTCTTATCTTGTTGGTCCTAATGCAGGAGCTATACGTGCACTTGCACAGAGCGGAAGTTACATACTTGTCTCAGCAGGCTCAAACGGAGTCTATTATTATAACATAGTAGGCGGGGGTATCTTTACTCATACATCTCTTACGATAGGGGTTAATGTTCTTTCGGTCAGCGGGAATTATGTTTTTGCTGGGACTGGTTCCGGTGTCTTCGTTTCCGCGAATAACGGAATAAACTGGTCGCAGACATCTTTAAATGACAAACCAATTACGTGTATGACTGTAAAAGGCGGATATGTTTTTGCTGGATCGCCTTTTTATCCCACAAGCCATGGTATCTGGATTTCGGGAAATAATGGTAATACATGGACACAAACGAATGCAGGTATTTCAAGGGCTTTAGGTTCTAACACATCATACCTGTACAACGCCGGTATGGACTGGGGAATTGAACGCTCACCCGATAATGGTGCCACCTGGGATTACACTATGTATGGAAATGTCTTTGATTGCATCGCAACTTATGGAAACTATGTATATCTTGGAAATATGAACGGAATATACCGCTCAGTAAATAACGGCAATACATATACTTCTGTATTTACTGAGGATCAAATATACTGCTTATACACGTACAGTGCTTATGTATTTGCAGGGGGAAATTATGGTGTATATTTCTCACCTAACGGTGGAACAACATGGTATCCCAAAAACCAGGGATTTCCGCCAAGCGGAGTAACAATTACAAGCATTGTTGTATATCCCGGTTTTGACCAAAGAATTCTTGCCGGTGATACTGAAGGAAAAGTCTGGGTGAGATATTATCCTCAGATTACAGAGACAGAGAATATAAGCAGTGAAGTTCCTGATAAATATTTTCTTCAGCAAAATTATCCGAACCCTTTTAATCCGTCAACCGACATTAAGTTTTCTATATCTTCGGGCGGACAAACTAAGTTAGCAGTACATGATTTACTCGGAAAAGAAATATCAGTTTTGGTTAACGAACACTTGCAGCCGGGTGAGTATTCATATAACTGGAATGCAGGTGAATTTCCCGGGGGAGTATATTTCTACACCTTGTCTTCTGGTAAATTTAAAGAAACAAGGAAAATGTTGTTGCTTAAATAATGATACGAGAAATCATGAATATCTGATTGAAAAATCTCAAGTAAAATATATGCAAGGTGTTTCAGCTTAAGTTGTAATATAACAACTGACGGCCGTATAAATGCAGTCCACATATAAGGCTCGCTGTATTTATTTTCTCATAATCAAGGAATCTTGCATGAGTGTTATCAAATTACCAATAATTTATAAGCAGCTTCCTGTTCCGAGATATGCTGTTAAATATAATTGAAAAATTATTCAAGATATATTATTATATACCTGATAAATAATTTGTCCTTTAGTGCAATCGTAAATACTTATACTAAAAGTATTATAGCAGCTATACTGTTAGGTTTGATAAATAAGCCCAGAGTCCGAATGTTTTAAATAGCCAAATTACAACAATTAATACGACGACTACATTTACGATTGTTTTTATCGTTGACTGCATGGGTATTCGGTTAATAAGCCATAATATAAAACCTGCCGCCACTAATGTGATAAGAACTGTTAATATATCCATTTTTTCTCCTTCTCGTTTTAAGATTTTATTACTTCACAAATCTACATAAGGAAATAAGCGAAAACAATAGACCCTCAGGCTGAAAATAGAATTACTCCCTTTTTCAATCCAACGGACTATATTTTGTTGTGTTATGCTTTCTTAAATTATATATAGATTTAAAGACTATGAATCATGAAAACAAAAATTAAAATTATTATTCTTGTAATCGTAGCAGTGTTCTTTGCTGCATTACTTTTCAACGGAAACAAAGGATTTTCTGAAAATGCACCGTTTTTTAAGTATGTGGGTGTAAACAGTTGTGCTGCAACATGCCATAAAGGCGAGAACAAAGGCAAACAGCTTGAAATCTGGCAGGACTCAAAGCACTCGCAGGCATTTAAAACATTGCAGACTGCTGAAGCTGACAAGATAGCAAAAGATAAGGGATTTGATACACCCGCGGCTGAAACTCCGTTATGTATAAAATGTCATGTACTCGGCAAAGACATTGACGTTGCAGAACTTAATGAAACATTCGATAAAACTCAGGGCGTGCAGTGTGAATCCTGCCATGGTCCTGGTTCGGAATATAAAAAATTGTCAATTATGAAAGATAAACAGCAGGCAATTGCTAACGGATTAGTTGTTCATATTAATGATGCGGAATTCTGTAAGACCTGCCATAACTCAGACAGTCCTACGTTTAAGAGTTTTGATTATGATACATCTTGGGAAAAGATAAAGCATACAAATCCGAACATAACAAGGTAAGTAAATATCCCTCCATACATAAAAGCTCTGTATTTAGTAATCGAATACAGAGCTTTATATTTTATATCAAATCAACATTATTAGTTTCGTCTGTTAATGTCTCATAGGCTTTCCTACAGGGGGCTAGTCTTTGTGAAGGTACGTATTTATAGTATTGGGACTTATACCAACACATATTCTTTTTGAAGAAAAAATCCCGAAGGGATTTAATGTGAATAACCCCGGGCGCAGCCCGGGGTAAGCAGCACAAACCAAAACAACCCTGAAGGGGTTGAACATAAAAACAAATTTAAAACTTAAAATTCTACTTTAAAAAGTCCCGTGGACGATATATCAATAGCATTAAAATATGTAATTATTATTTTTCGTCCGGTAGGAACGGCATATTTATAGTATTGGAACTCATACCGCACATATTCTTATTGAAGAAAAATCCCAAAGGGATTTAATATGAATAACCCCGGGCGCAGCCCGGGGTATGCAGCATAAACCAAAACAACCTTGAAGGTGTTGAACATAGAAATAAATTTAAAACTTAAAATTCCACTTATTATGTCGCTTATGTCTTAACTTCCTTTATAAAAAGTCCCGTAGGGACGAAACATAACCATTACGGCAGCATACGCAAATCGCCTTCGTTGATACCGCCCCATTCTATTACCGTAAACCCTTTCCTCTCAACCTTCTTTATTTCAGGTGCTTTCAATTCATGCCTTGTGTCCAATGGTCTGAAATAAAAATTTAGTCGCAGTATTGTCTCTGGTTTCGGAGCAATAATCAAATCCATGTTTTCGCTCAGAAACTTATCACCAAGCAGTTTTATTTCATAATAATTAGCTTTTCTTAAATCCTTAAGCCAGTATTCCTTAAACTGTTCTTTCTCCTTTGAGTTCAAACCCATCTGTGGCAGGTATTCGTCGAACCAGTTTTCTATTTCTTCGTAAGCAACAACCCAGCCTACATTCGGCCGCTCAATTTTGTTAAGCTCTGCTTCGTAGAAAAGATAATCGTACTTATCGTCAATCAAACCATTCGGAGTGGCCGTAACATTCCATCCGTTACCATAAAGCGGCTCTGTTAAAGTAAGCTTCCCGTTTACTTTAACTTTCACGTCAACACTCATAGTCTCAGCAGGATACAAATAAACAGCAGGTTTTTTCACGAGTATAGGTTCAACCGAATCCCCGAAACACAGATTCTTGAATGCCTTCACGAATGTACCGTCAATATTATATTTCTTGTCAATGTTTTCCGTGAGCCCTTTAACTGCGCACTCCATAACGTCATCAATGTTATCTGCAAGAAAAGTAAAAGAAGTATTAACAAGCTTATCAAAATTATCATTCATATTATTGCATCCCGTAACAATGTACCCTAAAGTCGATGTGCTTTCAAAAGAACTCTCTTTTTCCGCAGCGTATAATTCCATTATCTTAACCTCCACCATGTAACCCGAACCGGATTCCATACGCGGAATAACTGTTATTTTACTTTTTTCAACAAGAGAAAATTCAGGTATGTAAGCAGTCTTAAAATACGACGCAGTTTTACCTTCTTTTATAGCACTCAACAGTGAATCATAACTTCTGCATTCAACCTCCTTCACCTGTCCGAATGCGAAAGAATAGAATATCATAACATAAATCACCGCCAAAAACCCTTTAATATAATTATTCATATTATCTATTAAAATTAAATAAACATTTCTTCTTTAAACCCCGTACTGCAATAAAATGTTTCATTGGATGAGTTAAACATGATGCCAGAAAATAATCAAAAAATACCAATACGACTCGAAGACTTACTTTAGAAACATAAAACAATAAACCCCTGCAAATAATATTTGCAGAGGTTTAGAATAGTCGGGATGACTGGATTCGAACCAGCGACCTCATCGTCCCGAACGATGCGCGCTACCAGGCTACGCTACATCCCGATTTTAAAATATATTTTGTTCTGTTAAAAATTCTTCGACCTATCCGACCTGTCGTGGCGCGTCCGCCGTGGCGGACTACGCTACATCCCGATTATCATATTTTTATTACTATTTCTATTCTTATCAAACTCATTCTGGGATGATCCCGATTCATCGGGACGACCGTGTCCCGAACGTTCGCGTCCGCCGTGGCGGACTACGTTACATCCCGATTTTTAAACTTATTTTATTTTGATAAAATTCTTCGACCTATCCGACCTGTCGTGGCGCGTCCGCCGTGGCGGACTACGCTACATCCCGATTTTTAAACTTATTTTATTTTGATAAAATTCTTCGACCTATCCGACCTGTCGTGGCGCGTCCGCCGTGGCGGACTACGCTACATCCCGATTGCATTAATTAATGCAATATAATGCTTAAAAATCAAACATTTAAGTCAGATTTTAATATTTTCTTTTCCCATTATAAAAAACAAAACACGCTTAAAAGCGGTCTAAATTGACCTGAATTGACCTGAATTGACCTGCATTAGCAGAACTTTAGCAGAACTTTGGCAGAACTTTTTGCAATATCAAAGATATACTTTATTTCTCTTTGCCCCTATACTCCCCCAAATACCGCCTCACAAAATCCACGATACGTTTTCCTTCAACATGAAAACTGAAATCTTCAAAGCATGTTAAAAAGTCGCAAATAGCAAAAGGCATCAACTTTTTTTTAATAGACAACAAATCAAACACATAGTGAATATCATCACCATTCATCTTAATGTATCTCTGTGGGACATTTGAAAATATTTTATTGTAAAACGCAGGTGGCGAGTGTGTTTTCGGACTACCAATATACAATCCTCCAACGCGGAAGGGGTGTTTTTACCCTTTCACTTTATTAAAATGTAACTAATTATTTTAATAAAACCAACTTTCTTGTTTCAACAAAATCACCCGCTCTCAACTGATAAAAATATACTCCGTTTGGCAATTGGTAATTTGAAAATTGAGATGCGGAAAATGGTACTTCGTATATACCGGGAAGTAGTTTCTCATTCACGAGTGTTGCCACTTCTTTGCCAAGGATATCGAATATTTTCAGAGTCACGAATCTTGAATCTTTAATCTGAATTTTTATAATTGTTCTTGGATTAAACGGGTTTGGGTAGTTTTGGAATAGCATATAATTCGAAGGTATTTTCGAACTTATTTGTCTTACCTCCATAAAGCCTCCGCCGTTTGTTGTTCTTATTATCAGTCCGGGTGTTCCAAAACATAATCCCGTAATGGCATCAAGGAAACGAATAAAATCAAATCTTGTATTTTTAAAAACGGAACAACTCTGATTCCAATTCAGTCCGCCGTTTGTTGTTTTATATATTTTAGGACTTGTATTAGCATAATAATTATGTTTTATAAAATATCCTGTGTTTTCGTTTACAAAACTCATATCAAATCCGTTCATTGTCGAATCAAGAAGAACACAATTAAAGTTTGCTCCACCGTTTGTAGTTAAAAACAATCCGGAATTACCAAATAAAAACCCGTTTGATGAATTTATAAAATGAAATTTACTAAAATCATTGATTGATGTAATGTCTTGCCAGTTTAATCCTCCATTAACGGTTTTTTTCAATGTATTTGGAGAGCTCTGACCACAGGCATATCCTGTATTTATATCGGTAAACCATAAATAATAAAGATTAACAGAATTTGTATATTGCGTTTCCTGCCAGGTGATCCCGCCATTTGCAGTTCTTTCAAGAAACATAGTGCTGGTATTTGGATAAGGAAAATTAAATGCAACTGTAATCACAAATCCTGTATTCTCATTTATAAAACTAAAAACCGGACTATTCCTATTCGCTCCATAATTCATTCTTGTCCAGTTTTGGCCGCCATTTGTAGTTTTATAAAGTGAATCTCTAGAAATATATCCCGTGTTTGAGTTGAAAAACTTTACAAAACTTTTCGTTATGTTCGGATTATATGAATATGGAATAGAATCCACTTTCCAGCTTAAACCGCCGTTCGTAGTTTTTAAGTAGCTATTTTTACAAACAGCAAAACCTACGCTTGAATTTGGAAATGAAATATCAAAAAATCCTTCTTTGCTTACGGAATTACTAATCCAGTTAATTCCGCAGTTGGTAGTTCTGATAACGCATCCTCCTTGCCCGCCTGTAATTAAATTATTAGCATCCCAGCAATCAAGTGTATATAAATCAGTAAATCCTATAGGAGATGTTAGTTGCCAGTTTATTCCTCCGTTAGTAGTTTTAGAAATACCAACCCCGTTATTTGGGAGACCACCGCCAATAACGAATCCGGTTTGAGAATTAATAAACTTTGAATCTTGTGTCCAATGGGAGAAATTACTGAGTGACGTATTCCAGTTGATACCTAAGTTCACTGTTTTCATTATATAATTTTCACAAATAACATATCCTGTATCATTTATAAATTGAATTGAACAAGTTCTCCATGGAGTTCTTTCATATGTCCAGTTTTGACCGCCGTTCGTTGTTTTATATATTCTACCCCAGTAACCCTGATATTGACTAAACGTATAGCCTGAAATAAAACCTGTATTCAAATCTTTAAAATAAATATTACCAAAAGGAAATAATGAATCACTTGTCACAACAAGCGAATCCCAGCTTATACCGCTGTTTGTTGTTCTGTAATAATTTGAACTCATGCATATGTATCCGGTGTAACTATTTAAAAATTGAATTGACACAGGAGACGAATAGTTATTAAACGTAGTTGCTACATACCAATTATAACCCCCATTGCTTGTTTTCATCAATCGGTTAGTGTTATTTTTTCTTGATGTTACAATACCGTTGTTTGCATCGGAAAACCAGAGATAGCCAAATGTTGCAGAGGAATCATAATACAAATTAAACCAGCTAATACCTCTATCTGTGGATTTCATAATCAATCCGTATTCTTGTGTCATGTAAATTGTGTTCGCATCGGCATATTTTAATCTTGCGACTAAATTAGCATTTGTAGTTGGATTCACCCAAACCCACTGGCTCATACAGTTATCAATGTTCATCACAAAATGTGCAATTAATAAAACCAGAATTATTTTCTTCATAATCTGTTGTTAATATTATTTTATTAAAACCATTTTCTTTGTATCTGAGAAATCTCCTGCTGATATTTTATAGAAATATACTCCACTTACTAATTGAGAGCCGTCGAACGCGGCTTCGTACGTGCCGGGCTTTAGCGATTCGTTCACAAGTGTCCGAACTTCGCGCCCCTGAATATCATAAACCACCATCTTCACATCTCCTGATTTTACAATTGAAAATTTAACATTGGTCATTGGATTGAACGGATTCGGATAGTTTTGTGATAAGGAATACTTTGAGGGTGTTTCTAAGGAAATATTTTTTATGTCGACATTTCCTGTTGGATTGCGTTTGTAGTAAATTTCCCTGTTGCCGTCGCGGGTGTCATTCCATACTGTATGCACGAGTGTACCGGAGGATGCGATGGAGGGATATTCGGAATAAGCACCATCATTCGTAAGTCGTATATCCGCTACCCAGTTTATTCCGTCGTCTGTGGAGCGTTTATAATATATTTCTCTATTGCCATCGCGAATGTCAGTCCAAACTACATGAAGAAGAGAACCGGTGACTGCGATAGAGGGAAGAATAGAACTACTAAAAGAGTTCGTAAGTCGTGTATCCGAACCCCAGTTTATTCCGCCGTCTATGGAGCGTTTATAGTATATTTCTGAATTTTGGTCGCGATTTTCTTCCCATACTATATGCACGAGCAAACCGTTTACTGCAATAGAGGGTTTATAAGACAATGCTATGTCATTCGTCATGCGTATATCTGCACCCCAGTTTATTCCGCCGTTTGTTGAGCGTTTGTAGTAAATCTCATTGTTACCATTGCGAACGTCATTCCATACTACATGCACATAGGTATCGAAGACTGCTATAGAGGGATACCATGAAGAGGAACCGTTATTCGTCAAACGGGTATCCGCACCCCAGTTAATTCCACCGTCAGTTGAGCGTTTGTAATAGATTTCGTCGTTACCGTCGCGATATTCTCGCCAAACAACTTGTACTATCGTGCCTGTAACAGCAGCGGATGGATATCTGGAATTAGCAGAGTCATAAGTAAGGCGTGTATCTGCACCCCAGTTTATTCCGCCGTCTGAAGTGCGTTTGTAGTAAATTTCATTGTTTCCGTTTCGTGTGTCTTCCCATACAACATTTATATTCGAACCGGAGACCGCAATTGCTGGAAGTCCGGAATAAGCGGTGTCATTCGTCAAGCGTGTATCGGATCCCCATGTTGTGCCGCCGTTTGACGATCGCTTATAATAAATTTCATAGTTACCGTCTCGATCGTCATACCACACGATATGCACGTCATTTCCGCTTGATGCAATACACCATGCAATATTCTCAGATGTATAAGAGTTCCAGGGGGAATTCGTCAGCCGAACATCCGGCTGCCACTGACCGCTCGCACTCACTGCCATCAGAAATAATAAGGTTGTAAACAATTTCTTCATTACTCAGAAATTAAATTATTTAATTAAAATCATTCTTTTTGTTTCCATAAACCCCTCACTTACCATTTTATAAAAATACACACCACTATTCAAAGAAGAACCATCAAAAATCACCTCATACGTCCCCGCATTCAATCTATCATTCACGAGTGTTTGTACTTCGCGTCCCTGTATATCATACACAACTATCTTCACATCCCCCGATTTTACAATTGAAAATTTAACATTTGTTGAAGGATTAAACGGGTTCGGATAATTTTGTCTAAGTGAATTTGCAGAGGGTATTTCTGTGCTGATGTTAGATATGCCTATCAACTCTGATAGTGGTCTTCTCCAAACAGAGGAATATGTACCTGCAAATAAATAATTACCATAAATCATAACATCATAAACAATTAATTCGCCAAGCCCCTGATTTACTTTAGCCCAGCTGATACCTTTGTTTGTGGAAAGAAATACACCACTGTCATTTGTACCTGCGAATATATTCGATCCGGAAACAGCAAGTCCCCATATATCTCTATTTGCTATTCCGTTTTCCCTCAAAACCCAGTTAGCACCGCTATTCGATGAATAATAAAAATTGCCCCAAAAGCCATAATATAAGTCGTTTCCCGCTGACTTAAGTACTCGTGGAAAATTGTTCGTTATACCGTTATTGATATTTGTCCAGTTATTTCCATTATTTGTTGTCACATATACACCTCCATAGACGCAAGCAAAAAGATTTGACCCAATTGATGCTAAAGAAGTAACTATCCAGCCGTTCTGTGGAATACCATTAGTACGGATAACCCAGTTAGTTCCGTTGTTTGACGACATGTATACACCGTTAGTGGCACCTTTAAAAATATTGCTTCCATATGAATAAATAGACAAAACTTTTAACCCGATTTGTTCATTATTAGGCCTTGTCCAGGTTAATCCATAATCCGTAGTAAGGAAAACATTTGCATCATCAGTACCTGCAAAAGTATTATTACCCGATGTTGTCATTGCATGTACAAATTGATCCCCAACACCAGAATATGTCCACGATGTTCCCGAATTAGTTGATCTGTAAACTCCTGAATAATATGTTCCTGCAAATATTGTTGAACCGTTTGATGCAAGAGAAAAAATACATGTATCAATCCCGGAACCATTTGTCAGCTTCACCCACTGCCCGTTAGCATTCACAGCAACGAGCATTACCAAAACGGCAATTAATTTTCTCATATAAATTTAATTGATTTAATATTTTTCTCTTTTCTATATAGTATTAACGAAACAACGAAAAACTGCGTATTCTCCTCGTCCGTCGTGGCGTAATAACTACTTGATCATCAGCATCTTCTTTGACTCTGTAAAATCTCCCGTCACCCATCTTATAAAAATACACACCACTATTCAAAGAAGAACCATAAAAACTCACCTCATACGTCCCCGCATTCAATCTATCATTCACGAGTGTTTGTACATCGCGTCCCTGCATATCATACACAACTATCTTCACTCCTCCGATTTTACAATTGAAAATTTAACATTTAATCTTTTAGCATACTGCAAACGCGACACCTTCCGTAACCACATTTCCATGTGTAGTTGCGACTTCTAGCGTTTTTCCGGATGCACTTGGTGTTTGCTCCTGTAAACCGATTTCTATAAATAACTTTCCGTTTTCAATTTTGACTTCCATTTTATTCTCCTGTTTGGTTTTAATAAAATACAAATAATCATTAAATAAATCCAAATAAAATGACTGTGTTTATATTGGTTCGATATCAAGTTATAATGTTATTTGAACTAATTATGCATTTCTCTTATAACTGGTTTATTGGTGTTCTGTTTTCAAGATGCTCTCTTAGTATCATGACTTTGTCTCTTGATGAAATGACTTTGTGTTTGGACATTTTAAATCTCCTTTCTCTACAAATTTAATAATTTATTTTGTCCAATTCCATCTGAAGCATAACACAAATTCCACCATACGATTAAATCTCCTCAAAAGCATACTATCACAAAAGGGGGTCGACACCTTTTTATTAAACACATAGTGAGTATCATCACCATTCATCTTAATGTTTCTGTGTAGTACCTTAGAAATGCTTTATTGCAAAAAGCAGGTGGGGGACTTTAAAAACAAAGCGACTGCCCTCCGTCCTTTACAGAAAAGGCGTGACAGAACCCCCCAAAAAATTTGTAGATAAAATATTTCACCCCTCGTGTAACTTCACGTTATTTTCACGCCTCCCGTATAAATTTACTATTTATCCTTTCGAGAGTATATATAATAGAGTGATGGGGGAAGTAGTTTGTGGAGGATGGGAAGACTTTATAGATATTAGTTTATTATAAGGATTTGAATTCCTCAGAAATATAAAAAATAATATCATTTAATATTTCCGCAGTAGATGTTCCAGATAAATTACTTGAAACATTTTCTATTTCTTCGCTCCAAAGCATTCCGGTTCTAGGATTAAATAATTCTATTCTTGTGAAATCTATCTTTTTTGTTGAAATGTAATTTAAAGCCAAATATATATACAGTTGCCTTAAATCCTGAATCTTAAAATTTTTTCCACCTGCTTTTACTTCTGATAATGTGTTATCATACGCAACATCACCTTCGACCGAATTTAATATTCCAACACCTTTAAAACGAGGAGAAATAATAATATGCGGTTTTTTTGAATAGTAATTAAATAGTCTTTTTGATAATTCAATAATAACAGGTTTTTCGCTAACAGATATTTCGGATGTTAAAATATCACCGAATCTACTATTTGAAAGCTTGTATCTTTCTAGTTCAATTAATCGGATCATTTTCTTTGATTCAAAATTCACCGTGTCTAATTTATCAAGTTTAATTGATTTCTTAATAAGCAAATCAAATAAACAAAACGCAACATTATTAACTAATGCTCTTCTATTTGTATCATCTTCAGAAATGGATAATTTATCAATATATTTCTTGCTTAATACAGAATTTATTCCACGAATATAAAAATCCGCACCTGGAAATATCTTTTCCCAAAAAGAACTGTACTCTCTAATGAATGTTAGTTCTGAAATCATAATGGCATCATCCAATTTCTAATTTGAAAGTTCTCCTTAGACCAATTGTTAATAATTTTTTCTAAATCATTAAAATTATTAATCGTATTATTTCTCCAATGCCTTCCTTCTTCCTTTAAAATGTATGAACCTATTATGAACATACGTCTTTGCCAGTATTGCATATTAGAAAATTTGGTTTTTAAATCAGAAATGAAATATGCTGATTTCCATCGAATCATGATTTGCAAACAAATATTTTTAATAAATTCATTATTTGATGCGTCATTATAAACTTGAACGATTAAAGATTCGTTTTCATCGGATTTACGCAACCCTAAAACCCTAATTGCATAAGCTAAATTTAAATCATTTTGAATTATATGGCTGTTTCTGTCAAATAAATCTAAAAGACTATTTATAATTGAATCTTGAGCATTTTTGTTTAATCTATCATAATTTTTGAAAGCTGCTATCATAATAGTTGGAAAAATAGGGTATAACACTTGATACTTTTGAACAATTACTTTGAAAGAATCAGATATTACCTCCTTATCCGCCACGTCAAGTGATTGTATTAGTCTCTTGCTAAACTGTTGATGTATCTTAGATTTTTGTAATTCCTCATTTAATAAAGAAAGAATATTAAAATCTTTAAGATTACCTTTAATCCTTTCGTAATCTACTTTTGCGGTTGGTGAATATGGGTCATATTTAATAGGTAAAGACATAAATTTGGTTTTTTCTTTTGAGCTTTGATCATCTCCCTCCCCTCTAATTCTATTTTTAATCAGATTTAGAAACTCAATTTTTGAGATTATCTGAGTTTTGTGTTTCTGCAAACTTAATCCTTGGTTACTCATCAATATGTTTGTCATAAAATTAAGATAAGAGTGTGCCTGTTCTAGGGTATTTGCAAAAATATAATAATCGTCAACGAAGCGTACAAATTTAATTTTATTACAACTCATTAACTTATCTATATCATGTAAAACCTGTTCCGCCAATATTCTTGAAGCAGGTCCTCCAATTGGCAATCCATAGGAGGTGCCATTTGATACTGTAGTTAGTATATGTTTTATTTTATTTACAATGTTTGATTTACTAGTTGCTTGTAATAAAGCCGCAATCAAATCATGGTGATAAATTCTATTGTAAAAATCTGCAATATCGCATGAAAGGACATATTGATATTTTCCGTTTTTTGCCATTAACTCCGCTTGTTCTTGAAAAGACATCCATCCATATTTCTTGTCAAATAATGACCCCGATTTAATATCTGGTTTATATCTATATGAATGAACTACGTTTTTTGGAATTCTGGTTTTTTCTAAATCCGTCGAAATAGAAATAACCAAGGATAATAAATAAACATTCCAGAATGGTTCTATGCAAGTTGCCCAGCGGAAACCATTATATCCAATAGGTGAACAAGTATATATGTTTTGAGGAGGTTTTTCTCCTATAGTTTGTTTCAATATTCTCTCATTCAAATTTCTTCTATCAAACTTACATATCAAATCAATAATATCATCTTTCTTGTCTCGAAACACTATATTTTCAACTGGAAACGGGAAAATATCTGTGTCTCCGTAATTTACAACGTTATCTATTGCAAGTGAAATGAATTTTTTATCCATTAGTATATATTTTTATCATTAAGGGTAGATTGTTCTAATCAACTTACGGTTTCTTTCTTGATATTTCAAGAACAAATTTATTATGATACAAAATGAGTGATAACCCACAATTTCCATATCGTGGTCCTCGAATGCTTTTGTAACTTACCCATCGCCGGTAGCGGCTAAATTTATTTGGTTTTGTTATATTCGTGAATCAATCTGTTGATATTCTTTTCTTATTCCGGAAGCTGGTTCACAGTATAAGTAAAACTTCTCGATATTAATTTTACCCTCCCCCAACCCAATCCTAATAATCCCCTCGCCATATTTCTACTTTAACTTATCAAGCGCATAAAAGGACACCTTAACTCGATTCTTAAAGAGCTCCTGCTTTCAATCCTTTGTGTCCTGGTGTAAGCTAAAAACACCCATTCCAAACATTCTCGCTCTAAGGTATTCATTAGGCTGTGGGAAGCACATATAAACATCAAGCGCAGCTTCATAAAGAATTCTGTCGTCATTTGAGTGATGAACCAAGTGAATATCCCCTTAAATTTGTGTTTTTAAGGAATTCGAGAAACTGTCCGTCACTTCTTCACATAAGCATTCAAACCTATCACCAAAGGTTTTCCGTCAACAACACAATCCGTGACTACATTTCCGTGAGTGGTCGCGACCACTAAAGTTTTTCCTGATGCACTTGGTGTTGGTTCCTGTAAATCAATTTCTATAAATAACTTTCCGTTTTCAATTTTCACTTCCATTTTATTCTCCTGTTTAGTTTTAAAAAGAATATAAAATTAAATAATCAACAAACAAATCTAAATAAAATGACTATGTTTATATTGGTTCAGCGCCCAGTTATAAATATCATTTTGAGGAATTTTATATTTCTCTGATAGCTAGTTTAAAGGTGTTCTGTTTTCAATAAGTTCTTCTTAGTATAAGGGCTATGCCTATTGATGAAACGAATGTGTGTTTATATATAATGCAAAGTTAATGATTTAATTTGTCCAATTCCATCTGAAACAGAACAGTTGCCCCTAATTATTCTTTAATAATTAGCTTAAATTGTGCTTTACTATGAGAAAAATGTTCTTAACCATTCGTACAAAGGTTGAATATTGTGGTTGTGTATTGTGAATGAAGCACGTTCTTCGGGTTGATGTGTGAAAATATCAAGCTGTTCAACGATTAAAAATATGTTATTAACAATATCAAAAAAATTACACTGCAAATTATCGTGTCGTTGGTCAATTCTCAAATTCCTGTCTTCAGTTTGATTTATCCAATTACAAAATAACTTAGCATTTTCATAATTGAGATCAATAAAAGCTTTATATTGATGTAATGAATTATCAGAGGTATACTGGTCAATACGAATTCTCAAACTATTTTCGTTAACTATATCTAAATAAAGAGAATCCTCGAGATTTGATATATCTGTAGAAGTACCTCTCTCTGTGTTATCAATTACAGCTTGATTATTGTTGTCTGGATTTAAGTGAAATACTTGTGGCAAATTTTTATTAATTAATTTTTTAGACTAAATTATTGTTCAAATGAGTTTTATTTTATACTTTCAAATCCAGTAATTAGATTGATGCAAACATGTCTAATTAATGGAATGAATCGTTTTATCTCTTTACTTTTTAATCGAACTAATTGACCTAATTTTAAACTTGTATCACTTGTATTGTTAAGATATTCATTATCAACAATTCCATTTTTGTGAGAAAACAGATGTCTTTTGTTGAACATTTTATTTATAAAACTTTTATCGTCTTCCTTTATTCCAGAAAATACATCTATTGCAAACCAATTGTTTAAACATTCACCTGATTTTAAAATATTTTGAAAACTAATTTGAGCTAAATCATTTCTACGCTTCGGTGTATAAGGCAAATATAATAATCTTCTTCTGAATTCATTTCCTAATCCATCATAAATAGAAACTCCGTTTGATAATATTGATTTCCATTCATTTTCCCGTTTATTACTTTCTTTTGTATTGGATTCGTATTCAACAAAATCTTTTTCAGTGATTTCAAATTTGTCATTAATAATTTTGGTTGAATTATGTTTACAACATTGTGTGCACCTTCCATACTCGCCTAAAATATCAAATACTGTATCACATTCACACCTAATTTGTGTTTGTTGTTTTTCTTCAGAATAAACCCAAGGTGATTTGTTGTTTTCCAGTTTGTTTGTTATTTCATCTAAATCAATTACGGCTTCGCCTCCATTTACTAATATGTTTATATACGTTTTGAAATATGCATCAATAAACTGTAACTGATTTTTTGTTAAGAAATTGATTCCGTTTCCTTCGTAGTAACAATATGGACAATATGTTGGGTCAGCCGGAGAATCTGTTCTAAAATATCCTTTACAAGTTGGACATGTCCTACCATATAAACCATTTCTATCTGAAATAACAATTCCTTGTATATAATTTTGAACTTCGGGTTTTGAATCTGGTGCATAACCCCCAATATTTTTTATTATGCCCAAAATTTTACCATCAATACTTATTGCTATGAAGTGCATTGACATAGCCCAAGGATTCGCTCCAGAGATTTTAAACATAATTGAGTTGTCCTTTTCTTTTTTTAACTCAATTTTTCCGCCTGAATGTCCTATTTCTTCAAAATCTTCCAATGGGCAATAATATAAGTTTAATTTAAAGCATTTCAATATATTAAAAGCAAATGAAAACTAATATTCCATATATAATGCGAATATCCCGTTAAAAGTCGCCTTCCCATTCACTTCGTCAATGTTATTGACATCTTAAGAATCTTATAAAACTTCTAACATATCTGGTATAATATATCTGTAATACTAAACTTAAAGAAAGGAGTTTAATAATGTACAGTCCCAAAATCCAGCCTGATCTGATTTATCCGCTTTATCACGCAGCTAAATCCAGAGAAATTCCGATGACAAAGCTTGTAAATTCCATTTTTACGAACACCTTACATCGCTTGAGCAGGTAGAAATTGCGGAACCACAGGCAGAAAAAATGATTCCATGGGCTCCTACTCAACAGACACGCCTGTAAACAAGGAGGCGCGATGAATAAGTATTATGTAACCATACCATACAGTTATATGAGATACGAAAATTTGTCATGCTATGTATACGCAGAAGATTCCGAAGAAGCCGAAGATCTTGCTTAACTGACGATGAATGACCGTTTTACATCTGATATGTTCTCAAAGTACATGCAGGTTGAATACGTAATTGACTGTACTGATACTTCAAAGCTCAAAGATGCAATTGCTGAAATAAATATTATCTCTGTGTGCTCAGGTGATTTCTCTCGGTGAACTCGGTGGTGTTGATTATCCGTGATATCTATTTTTTGATTACAATATAAATTGAGATTCTATTTTATCCTTTTTGCATCTGCTTGTCTTCCGCCTTGATTCATAATTACTTTCGAAATCTTGCCCGAATCGTCTTTGATAAATTCAAGCTGCGCATCATTAACTTTCAAAAAGAATTTTGTTTCGGTATCGGCAAACATTTCAAGTTTCTCTTGTTCAGGGGCTTGTAATAAAAGTTTTTCTTGTTCTTTGATGATCGAAAAAGTGAAGCCAGAGGTAACTTCATATACACCCACATAAGTTTCCAATATCTTTCCTTCGACTTTTATTCCGTTTGAGTCCGGTATAGGTTTATTAGTTTTGTTCCAAACTTCGTTTCCGGTTAGTTTTTGAGCTATTAATTTTTCGATTTTCCCTTTTGTGTTTATTAAAAATTCTATTGTTTGCATTGGATCATCATCAATGAAAAACATATCATTTTGATATGCGTTTAAATTTGTCTTGGGACCCCTGCCAAGTTGAGAAAACAACTTATTTCCCGAAACAGTAATGATCTGCTGTAAACCTTTTTGATTTTCATAAACACCCGTGTATCCTTTTAAAATTATATTTTCTACAAATATTTCTTTATAGTCGTAAGTTCTTCCAGCGGTAAGGGCTGCCAATCTTGAAGCAATATCTTTGGGATAAATGCAATCGCAATTAGAAAAAACAGCTACAAAAACATCTTCTTTGGGCAAATAAATTTCTGTGGTACCAAAACCCTCAATACTACCGCCATGCCAGATAGAAAGGCTTTCATAAACGTAACCTAATTTCCAACCATAGCCGTAATCCGTTTCATTTCCATCTGTCAATTTATATCTTGTAGAAGCTTTATCAAGGGTTTCTTTTTTTACAAATTTATAAGAATGAACTGCTTGATGCCATTTATAAAAATCCTCTACAGTAGTTTGTATTGCACCTGCTGAGTAAATAATGGTTGCATTCAAATGTCTGGAATTTTCAAAACCATTATCACCTTGACTGTAAGCACCCACTCTGTTTTTAATGATTCTTTTGTTACTTGCGAAAAGTGAATTGGTCATACCAAGCGGCTTGAAAAAAATTTCTTCAAGATATTCTGAATATGGTTTTCCCGTAATTGTTTCGATTATATAACCCAGTAAAAAATAACCTGAATTACTGTATTCCCATTTTGTACCCGGGGTAAAACGCATAGGTATGTTCTTGAAAAAGTCAATTACTTCGTTGGGTGTGCAATCCAATGCTAGCTTTTTTTCAGGGTCTTCCATACCTGAAAAATTATGAATACCCGATGTATGCGTCAGCAAATGTTCAATCGTGATTTTATTTCCCTGTGTAGGATAATCGGGTATAAACTTTGTGATTTCATCCTGCAAATTTAGTTTACCCTGTTCCATCAACTGTAATATTGCCACTGCAGTAAATTGTTTACCAATTGAGGCGACCCAGAAAACATTATCTACTTGCATGGGTACGCTTAATTCCAGGTTAGCCATGCCGTATGCCTTCTTATAAATAACCTGCCCATTACGGGAAACCAAAACCGTTAAACCCGGTTCATCAATTTTGAATTGCTCAGACAGTATTTTGTCAAAGTATGTGACAAGTTGCTCATCGTCTTTCTGTTGAGCATAAGTAAGATTGAATAAAATTCCGAGTGTGAGAATTATTGTTTGTATAGTAATAAATTTATGTTTTTTCATTTGGTATTCTTTCTTATGTTTTAATTATTTTGTGTTGAACTGGTGTTGTTTAGTCTGATATAATTTCCTTCAATGTCGTAAAAGATTTAATGATCATCGATAAAGACCTCCCGTTAAAAAGGAAACCTGTCCGGCATAAAAAAGAAAACAAGTAATGCAAACGAAAATAAAAATATTGCGATGTTAACGGGACGGTATTTAATGGTTACAAGGAGTTCCTTTTTTTCTTTGATAAAATTAAAATGGCAGAATGCCAGGAAGTTTATGATCATTGCTAGTAAAGGGAGCCCTATAAAAATGACGGGTATTAAGTAAGTAAGTAAGTTATTCCTGGAAATAGCAGCGAAAAAACTTACGATGACATCGAGAAAAGATGAGAATACCCCCAGCTCATATTTAAGAAAAACAGTAATTGCAAAAACCACCGGCACCAGCAGCAGCCATAATCCTGCACGTGATGATTTTTTAAAGCTTAATAGTGGAATCTTTAACTCATTCTGATGCTTTATATTTTCAGGATCAGGCAGATTCAAATTGGTTAGCATTTTATCTACATCTTCTTTT